>DATFTC010000407.1:0-11965 GCA_035262305.1 Myxococcaceae bacterium
GACCACCACGCTCCTCTTTGCCAACGGCGAGACGACGGAGCGGACCGTCACCGGGGGCAATCGCATTGCCCAAGCTTTGGGCTACCGCGCGACGTTGATCCCGCGGTGGGACGAGCTGATCGTTCGGCTAGAGGGCAGCGCGGGCCCGCAGCACGACGTTGCACAGGTCGAACCCGCCGGCATCGACATGAACAAGGTGTTGGCTACCGAGCAAACAGTCGATGCCATGAGTGATGGTCGAGCTCAGCCGGCCGACGCGTGGCCGGCCTTAGCGAAAATAGCGGACCTTCCTCCTGTGTCATTGGGGAGGTTCGCCTTGGCCGCGGCGGTGGGTGCCTCCGCTCTCAGCGTAATCTTCGGCGCTGTCCACCCGGCGAGCATTGCGTTGATCGCGCTCAGCGCCGGAGCTGGCGCGATCCTTCGGCGAGGAATCTCGCGCGTGAGCTCCAACCTGCTCGTTCAGCCATTCTGCGCCGCCATGCTCGCCGGACTGGTAGGAGGTGTTGCCCAGCGGTATCAGCTCAGCTCGCCGCAGACCCTGGTCGCGCTTTGCCCGTGCATGGTGCTCGTCCCTGGCCCGCACTTCCTCAATGGGCTGATCGATCTCGGGCGCGCCCGCGTTGCGCTCGGGTGCTCGAGGATTGCTTTCGCGACTCTGGTGATCGCGGCGATTTCCGCGGGCCTCTTGCTCGGCCTCTGGCTCGTCGGCGGCACGCTACCTCTATCGCCGCCCTCGCGATCGGTGCCGCTGGCGGTCGACGTCGTCGCCGCGGGTCTGGCGATTTCCGCGTACGGCAGCTTCTACTCCATGCCATGGCGCTATCTTCCGATTCCCATCGCGGTGGGAATGGTCGCCCACGCCCTTCGGTGGTTGGCGCTGTCGGTGGGCGCCAGCGCGTACGCGGCGGCGTTTCTCGCCTGTCTTTTCGTCGGGCTGGTGTTGACCCCGCTCTCCCACCGCTTGCGACTGCCCTTTGCAGCAATGGCGTTCGCCGCGGTTGTCTCGCTGATTCCCGGCGTCTTTCTTTTCCGGGTGGCAGCGGGGCTGGTGCAGATGGCGGAGCTGGGGGTAAACGCGCCTTCCAGCCTAATCTCAACGGTCCTCGCGGAAGGATCAACCGCCCTGCTGATATTCCTTGCGATGGGGTTTGGCTTGAGCGCTCCGTTGTTGGCGCCGCGCGCTCGGCCGATTCGAACCTCTGCAACAACGTCAACGGCAGGAGCGGAACGTGTTCGCAAAGCCTGAAGCCGTGACTGCGACACCCGCCACGCGGCGCAGCCACATCGCGTTGTTGGTAATTCTCAGCGTGGTCGCCGGACTGGTGGACGTCACGGGATTTCTTAGCCTCGGACGCGTTTTCACCGCGCACATCACAGGGAATCTCGTGGTGATGGCTGCCCAGATAGTGGACGGTGGGCCACCCCACGTCGCGCAACTGTTGTCTATCCCTGTTTTCGGCTTGACGGTGGCAGTCGCGTACCTCCTTGCGCGACGGGCGGGCAACGCGGGAGGACGAGGGGCACTGCTGGTAGGTCAATCGCTTCTGCTATTCCTAATCGTTGGGCTGGTGGTTCGCACCGCCCACGGACCTGCCCTCGCGCCGGCGGATTCGATCGCGGCCGCAATGCTGGCGGTGGCCGCGATGGCGTTTCAGAACGCATTCGTCCGTGTGTCGCTCCACCAAGGCTCGACCACCTCGGTGATGACTGGGAATGTCGCTACCTCGGTCATCGCGCTGGTAGCTCTCGCCTGGCCGGGGCCGTGGACTCTGGAGGAGGCGGCGAAAAAGCTCAGGGGCACTTGGCCACTCGTGCTCGGCTTTTTCGTGGGTTGCGCAGCGGGCGCAGCGAGCGTAGCGCGTCTGGGTCTTTGGGCCTGGAGTCTTCCCGCGCTGCTCTCACTCATCGCGATTCCAGTCGGCACGGCAGCTCTGGTGACAGTCGCTCCGCAGCAGCCACCTTCCGTCCCGATCCGAACACCTGGCCGTCGTGTGTGAGAATTCATTTTTGGTTTAACGGTCGATAGTTGTCATTGGCGCTGCAGCGGCGACGACCGAGGGAGTGGAAAGATGATTGCCCGAACGAAAACTGTAGTGCCGGCGTTGGAATTGTCTGTTGTTTTCCTGCTCGGACTCTTGTTCGGAGGCGCCGCTGCACCAGCTGGGCGCTCCGGCGACGGAGATGGCTTTCGCGCGATGATGAACGACGCGGTCTCGCGCATGCACGAGGACATGCACGTGCCCTACACGGGCGATGCTGACCGCGACTTCGCGCGCATGATGATCCCGCACCACCAGGGCGCCATTGACATGGCGATGGTCGAGATTCGCTACGGCAAGGATGGACGCCTGCGGCGGCTTGCACAGGAGATCATCGTCACGCAGCAGCAGGAGATCGCGGTGATGCATCTGGCTTTGGGCGACCCTCTTCCGCCCAGCAGTCCGGCGCCAACGCAGCTCCCCGCGAATTCTGAGGTGCATCATGAGCACTGAGATCACTCGCGCCTCCGCAACTGCTTTTTTCGTCGCTATTTTCGCGGCGTCGCAGGCTCGCGCAGGTCAAGCGCCGGGCACCGCATCGGCCCCCGATATCCCGGTAAGCAACCGCGATCGCGTCTACGCCGCCGAACAGTTTTCGAACACCGTTTCGGTGATCGACCCGTCGACCAACAAGAACCTCGGAGTAATACGGCTGGGCGATCCACAGCCGGCGAATCTCTCGCCCCTGTACCGCGGACAGTTGCTCGTCCACGGCTTGGGGTTTTCGCCCGATCACCGCACGCTGGTGGTGGTTTCGATTGGATCCAACTCGGTGACCTTCATCGACACGGCGACCAATGCCATCAAGCACATTACTTACGTCGGCCGCTCGCCTCACGAAGCGTTCTTCACGCCCGACGGTAAGCAGGTCTGGGTGACGGTCCGCGGAGAGGACTTCGTCGCAGTGCTCGACGCGAAGACGTTTGCCGAGAAGACTCGCATCAAGCTCGCCAATGGGCCGGGTATGACGATCTTTTCGCCGGACGGCAAATATGGCTACGTCTGCTCGAGCTTCAACCCCGAGACTGCAATCGTCGCAGTGGCCAGCCACAAAGTCGTGGCCACGGTGAAACAAGAATCACCGTTCTGCCCAAACATTGCGGCGACAGCGGAAGGGGATCAGGTTTGGCTCACCCTGAAAGACGTCGGCAAGGTGATGGTGTTTGGAGCGAAGCCGCCGTTCAAAGTGATTAAGGTCCTCGATACCGGTCCAATTACCAATCACGTCAATATCGTGCGAAACGCCAATGGCCGTTTCGCCTATGTTACCGTGGGCGGTCTCAACCGGGTATTGGTGTTTCGCACTGACACGTTCGAACGCGTGGCGGAGATCCCGGTCGGCGAGCTGCCGCACGGCATCTGGCCCTCTGGCGATGGGACGCGCGTTTACGTTGGAATCGAAAACGGCGATGCAATGACGGCGATCGACACTCTCCAGAACAAGGTCATCGCCACCACCCCCATCGGCCAGGCGGCGCAGGCGGTCGTCTATGTGCCGAATGCGGTCCCCGAGGGAGCCGGCACCGGGAACCTTCAGCCGCTCGGCGCGGCCGGCCAGGCCGCTCACCTCGTGCTCGGGCCTGTTGGCGGCCCTTCGTCGACCAGCGTCTCACTATTCGACCAAGGTTTGACCCAGGTGCTTCAGGCCGCCGTCACCGGCCTCGAAGCCAAAAAGGCATATGTGCTCGCGCTCTCTTCGGACCCGAAGGGGACCGTTCAGCTGGAGCCGCTCGCCGGTTTCATGACCAACCCCGCAGGCGCTGCCATCGTCAACGCCGTTGGGCCAATCCGCCAGGTGGTTCAGGCCAGCGAGCCGACGCCGAGACGGTATCTCGTCATCGCCGCCGGCACGCCCGCGAGCACCGGTGCCCCAGTACAGGTGCAGCAATGACCACGTTGAAAGCAGCTGTTTTGTTTTCAATTGCAGGAGGAATCATGGGCGCACAAGTGACAGTCCCTTCGGCTGACGGAGTGATTTCCCAATTGAGTCCGTACTCCGTCGACGAAACACTTCGCCGCCTCGACGAAATCGTGCGCGGCAAAGGCCTTACCGTCTTCGCCCGGATTGATCACCGCGCCGGAGCGCGCGAAGTGGGCCTCGAGATGCAAGATGAGCAGGTGCTCATCTTTGGCAGTCCGCGCGCGGGAACCCCACTGATGGTAGCGCAACCCCTCGTCGCCCTCGATCTGCCACTCCGGGTGCTGATATGGCGTGCATCGGATGGCCGCGTCTGGGTTAGCTACCAAGACAGCGCTTTCATTGCCAAGCGATATGGCCTTTCGGAGGGTCTCGGGAAGAACATTTCGGGCGTTCCGGCGCTGGTCGAGGCAGCGCTGCGTTGAGCGTCGGTATTCGGAGTCGGCGAGGACCCAAGTCGCTCCGTAACCGCTGTTGCGAGCTTCGAATCCACTGTCGGATTTAGCGACAGTCGCGACTAACCCTGGGCACCGAGTGATTTGTACGGTGGCGCCGCGGCTCTAGTCCGATTACGGTCCGATTCCTGAAAGGGAGCATGGACCTTCAGAACCGCGACGCGCAAGCTCGACCTGGCCCGTTCGAGCGCATCCTTCGCCTGTTCGCCGATGTTCGCCGCGGCGAAGGAGGGACTGCCGTTCTGCTCACGCTGAACGTCTTCCTTCTGCTGACGGCCTATTATCTGCTCAAGGTCTCGCGCGAGCCACTCATCCTGACCAGCGGAGCCGAGGCCAAATCCTATACCGCGGCGGGGCAGGCGCTGTTGTTGATCCCTATCCTCAAGCTTTACGACGTGCTCGCGCGTCACGTGGGCCGGATGAAGCTGATCACCTGGGTGACGCTCTTTTTCACCTTCGATTTGCTCGTCTTCGCGCTTCTCGGCCGGCTGCAAATGCCCTTGGGGATTCCCTTCTTTCTCTGGGTTGGAGTCTTCAGCGTGATGATGGTGGCCCAGTTCTGGAGCTTCGCCAATGACGTCTATTCTCCCGAGCAAGGCAAGCGGCTCTTCGCCATCCTGGGGATAGGAAGCTCCGTCGGAGCGGTGATCGGCACGCGGATTGCCAAAGGTCTCTTCCCGTTCTTCGGGCCCTACGGGCTGATGCTGGTGGCCGCGGCCACTCTGCTTGTGTGCTTGGCTCTTTTTTGGATCGTGAACCGGCGGACTTGCAGCTCATGCCGTGAGAAGGGCGTTTCGGTCAACCCGGAGAAGCCGTTCGGCGAAGCTGGCGGCTTCAAGCTGTTGTTTGGCGAGCGCTATTTGATCCTGGTGGGCGCGCTGGCGATCATTCGCAACTGGGTCAACACGGTGGGCGAGTACGTGCTTGACCGAATTCTTCTGCAGAGCGCATCCGAGCACACCAGCTCTACCGTCTCATTCAGCCAATACGTCGCATCCTTCAAGGCGGATTACTTCGGATACGTCAATCTGGTCGAGGTACTAATTCAGCTGTTTCTTGTTTCCCGAATCCTCAAGTACGCCGGGATTACCGGGGCGCTGCTCGTTCTTCCCATCATCTCGCTCGGCGGAAATCTGGCGCTCAGCCTTTTTCCCGTCCTCGCCCTTTCGCTGACCGCGAAGGTGTCCGAGAACAGCATCGATTATTCCCTCCAGAGCACCGCTGGAAATTCGCTTTTCCTCGTCGTATCGCGAGATGCGAAATACAAAGCAAAGGCGGTGATTGACACCTTCCTGGTACGCGTGGGCGACGTGTTGTCCGCGGCAGGCGTCTGGCTCGGCGGCGCGATTGGCGCGCGCACAACCGCCTTCACAACCCTCAACGTAGCGCTGGGCTTGGCTTGGGTGGGGCTGGTCTTGGTCCTTGGCCGAGAGTACCGACGCCACCTCGAACACGCAGAGCCGGTGAAACGCCCGATTCCGAGCGCCGCACCCGCCGCCTGATGTTGCTCTCGCTCTTCAGCCCGCTGTATGCGATGGATGCAAACCGATGAGCGCGCTCAGCCTTATCAAACGGCGCGAAGTCCTCACCGCTTTCGCTCTCCTGGCGACCTTGATCGCTGGCCACACGCTCTTGGAGACGGCGCGCGACGCGCTCTTCCTGGCGAAAATCCCCGCCACCAAGTTGCCCTGGATGTATCTGAGCATCGCCGCTTTAGCCTTCTTTACCTCCCAGCTGCGGATGCCGGCACTGCAGAGATTCGATCGCCGCAAGCTGCTCGCGGTGGGACTGGTGTTTGGAGCCGCGCTGACGGCAGCTTTCTGGTTTGTTGCAGAGTCCGGGGATTGGGTTCTCTACGCACTCTACCTGTGGCCGGCATTTTTTTCGTCGCTCGCCGTCGTCACCTTCTGGCTGACGCTCGATGAGAATTTCACCGTCACCGAGGCGAAGAGAGTCTACGGCTTCGTTGGCGCGGGAAGCACGACCGGCGCGGCGGTGGGCGCGGCGATAGCGCGCGGCCTTGTTGAAATGTACCCGGCCCGCAACCTTCTACTTATCGGGGCGGGCTTCTTCCTGGCGAGCGCGCTGGTGGTTTCTCTGGCGACAAAGGGGAAGAGCCCGCCATCCACTAAGGCATCCGAGGCGCTCAGCTGGAAGGCGATGCGGCAGATCGACGCCGCCCCCTATCTGCGCCGACTCCTCCTCCTTTCCTTGCTCGTTTCCGTCTGCGCGACGCTCGTCGATTATCTCTTCAAGAGCTGGGTTTCACGCAGCGTCCCCCCCGCGCAATTTGCATCGGTGTTCGCCAGCGTCTCGTTCCTCCAGGCGGTGGCCGGCTTTGTCGTCCAAATCGTGGGGGTGAGTTTGCTGATGCGGACCGCCGGAGTCACGCGCGCGCTGCTGGTGTTGCCGCTCGCGTTCGTGGCCGGTGGCGCGGCCCTCGCGGCGGCAGGCGGGATGCTATTGGCGATTGCGCTGAAGGCCGTCGACGGAATTCTTCGCTTCTCCGTTCACCGAACCGGCAACGAGCTGTTATTCCTGCCCGTCGACGAGGCGATCCGGCAACGGGTGAAGCCTTTGGTGGACGTCGTCGGCCAAAGAGTGGGTCAAACGGTGGCGGCTATCGGCGTCCTCGCCCTTGGAGCCGTGTCTTTCGCGCCGCGGATCTTGGCCGGAGCGCTGGCGGTGGTTGCCCTCGGCTCGGTCTGTTTGGTGATCGGCCTGCAGGGTGGATATCTGGATCTCTTTCGCCAGATCCTGCGCCGAGGAAGACTGCCGGTGCTCACTGAAAGGCCCCACCTCGATCTCGGCGCGCTCGAGACGCTGCTCAAAGCGCTCAACAGCAGCGACGACGGCGAGGTGCTCACCGCGCTGGAGCTTTTGGTGGCCTATCGGCGAACGCACCTCATTCCGGCCCTGATCCTCTTTCACCCGTCGCGCGAAATCGTGCTTCGAACGCTCGAGTATTTCGCCGAGGCAGAGCGCAAGGACGACATCGCGATTCTCGACCGCTTGAGGCAGCATCCAGACCCGGAGATTCGGGCGGCCGCGCTGAGGGCAAGGTCTGCTCAGACACAGGAGGACAAAGATCTCCGCGCCGGCCTGAACGACCAAAGCCCAATCGTCCGAGCCACGGCGCTGGTGGGATTGACCGCGAACGGCAAGCTCAAAGCCGAGGACGCCTCGAAGCAGCTGATCGAGCTTTTGGCCGAGCCCGAGGAGCCCAAGCAGCTGGCGGTGGCCGCGGCGATTCGCCGACAACCTCAACCTCAGTTTGCGAACCTGCTGCTTGTGCTCGCAAGCTCGAACTCGGCCGCAGTCAAGATGGAGGTTGGGCATGCGATGCGACAGATGCCCTCAACCTCTTTTTTGCCCGCGCTCATCGAAATGCTCGCCGTCCGCCCCGCCCGCTCCGCCGCTCGCGATGCTTTGCTGGCGATAGGAGATCCGGCGCGCGAATACCTCGAAAACGCGCTCCAAGACTCCACCATCCACCGCAGCGCGCGTAGGGCAATCCCGGCCACCCTGGCGCTCTTTCCGCCGCAGGCGGCGGCCGACTCGTTGCTGCGGCACTTGTGCAACGAGAAGGAAGGCGTCGTGCGCTACCGCATTTTGCGTTCGCTGCGACACCTGCAGGAGCGCCACCCCAATCTCCAGTTGGATCGCGAGGCCCTGCAGCAAATGACTGGCTACACGCTGACGATTGCCTTTCGAAATCTCCATTGGCGGCTGACGCTCGAGGAGTGCGAAGGAACGGAGCCGTCTTTGCCGGGTCACCAGCTGCTTCGGGCGTTGTTGCGCGACAAAGAGACGCTGGCGATCGACCGCGTGTTTCGACTGTTTCATCTACAGCACCCGAGAGAGGACTTCGACTGGATTTCTCGCGGCTTCCGGAGCGACAGCGCGATGCTCCGCTCGAGCGCCGAAGAGCTTCTGGAATCCGTCGTGCAACCTGCCGAACGAGACGCCTTGCTGGCTTTGATTGGGCAATCCGATTCCGACGACCGATTCCGGGCTGGCTTGGCTTACTACGCCTTTCACCCTCTCACGCTGGAACAACTGCTGGATCAATTGTTACAGGCGAGCAGCGGAACCGTGCGATGCCTTGCCGCGTACCACGCGGCGGAGCTGGGTCTTCAGCAGTTCCGGCCCAAGTTGGAGGCAATTCGCGCCGACGCGCCGCCCGAGCTCGCCGAGGTGGTGGACCACGCGCTGCTGATGCTTTCCACGCGCTCGCCAACGGAAACCGCCTATGCCGGCTAGACAAGACACTTCCAAGTTACTCGATTCGATCTTGCACCTTCGCACCTCTCCTTTGCTCAGCAAGCTCACCTCCACCTCGCTCGCGCCGCTCGCTTATCACGCGCAGGAGGTGCGGTTTGCGGCGGGCGATGTCGTCGCGCATCAGTCGGAGATCTCCAACCAGTTCTGGCACATCCTCAGTGGGACTGTGCGCGCGAGCACCGGGGAAACCCGAGGCGTCCGCGAAGCGTTGGAAGGTTTCGCCCTCCTCGCCGGGATCGGAATGCCGTTTGAGGCGGTGGCCGATACCGAGGTACGGGCGCTGGTCATCCCCGGCGATGCGATGTTCGAGGCGCTCGAAGACGATTCCAATCTCCTTCACCAGCTGACTCACGGGCTCGCTGCCCGGCTCTTAATGGAGCGAGAAAACCTCAAAGGCGACCAGTCCCTCCTCGCGATGCCCATCGGTGGCTCAAAAGATGAACATGGCAATTTCGATCTGGTTCAGCGAATGCTTCTCATCCAGCGCGCTCAGGACCTGAGGCGAACGGCCGCTACGGCGCTGGCCGATGCGGCCAGGAACACGATCCCGTTTCGCGCTCCCAAGGGGGAGTTTCTTTGGAGGCGCGGCGAGAACGCCCTTCACGGGTACATGATCGTCTCGGGCACCGTCTCGGCGCTGTACGCTGATCGATCGCCGATCCGCTTGGGCCCCGGGATCGCGCTTGGCGTTCTCGACTTCTTGGCTGGCGTCCCTCGGCGCAATGATTTGGTTTCAAATGAGGACGTCTTTGGATTGAAGTCGCAACTGTCGAGATTCTTCGAGGCGCTGGAAGATCATTTCGAAATGGCCACCGCAGTCCTGTCCACTCTAGCCCGTGAAACATTGAAAGTGCTTTGTCCATCGTGCCGGGCGTAACGCAACCGAGGGGGGCTGAATCAGTGCACCGGAGGATAAGCCGAAACATCGTTGTATCGCCCTTCGCCGTGCACACGGCGATCGCGCTCTCGTGTGCCGCGCTCAGCGGTGCGGCGCTGGCGCAGGAGGTGAGACCTCCAACAGGAGCGCAGCAGATGCAGCGCGCCGCTCGCGAGGAAGCTGAGCGCGAGGGACCGGAGCAGGAAAAAAAGACCGAGGCCGGCGCACCTGAAACACAAAGCGGCGCGCAGGCGGAGGAAGAAAAGCGCGCTGCACCGAACTACGACGGCCGCGGTCCGAAGCCGACGACGTTCGGCGAGGGATTGCTCTGGGTGCCGCGAGTCATTCTATCGCCTCTATGGCTTATCTCGAAATACGTAATTGCTGCCCCGCTCGGCGCGCTGGTGACAACGGCGGAGAAGAATCATTGGCCCACCTGGCTGATCGACTTTTTCACCTTTGGAGAAGAACACCAAGCCGGGTGGATTCCACTCCTCCTGTATGACTTTGGTCTGCGGCCGACGTTTGGCGTCTACTTCTTCTGGAATCGAGCGCTCTCGAGGGGGAACTCGCTCGCTGCAACCGCCGTCTATGGCGGCAACGACTGGTTCGCCCTTGGACTCTCTGGCGCCCGGAAGTTCAGCGATCGCACGTCGCTCTCGTTAGGCGCGAGTTTGGCGCGCCGTCCCGATGCGCCGTTCTACGGAATCGGTCCGAGCAGCGACGATGCTCTGCGCTCGCGGTATGCATTTCAACGAGTCGAAGCGTCGACCGTGCTGGAGTGGCGCCCCGCCTACTGGAGCGTGCTCCGCGCCACTGTGGGCTTCCGCGATTTCAAATTTCGTACCGGCAGCTGCTGCAACGATCCGTCCGTCGGCGACCGGATTGCGCTCGGCCAGCTCCCCCCGCCGCCCGGATTTGGGCAGCCGTACTCTGTGTGGCTCGGGCGCGCCAACGTTGAACTTGACTCGCGACGGCCTCGGCCGGCATCGCAGAGCGGAGCTCGTTTGGCGTTGAACGTCGAAGAAGACGTCGACACGTTCAATACGCCACATTCCTGGATCCGCTACGGGGGGACGGTTGGGGGATTTTGGGACGTTACGGGACAAGCGCGCGTTTTGAGCTTGTCTGTGATTACCACGTTCGTCGATCAAACTGCCGGAAGCGTCATCCCATTCACCGAGCTGGCCACGCTGGGTGGCGCGCAGCCCTTTGTGGGCTTTTTGCCCGGTCGCCTCTACGACCGCAGCGCCATCGCTGCCCAACTGCGTTACGAGTGGCCGATCTGGGCATTCATCGATGGAGAGCTGAACGTGGCGGTGGGCAATGTGTTCGGGGAGCACCTCGACGGCCTGAGAGCCGGCCTGATGAGGCTGTCGTCGGGCTTCGGATTCCGATCATCGCGTGACGGCGGACCGGGATTCGAGTTCCTCATCGGAATCGGCACTGAACCATTCGACACTGGGTTTCGGGTGTCGAGCTTTCGCTTCGTTATCGGGTCGACCTATGGCTTTTGAATCGCTCGTTCGCCAACGGTTGTGGTCCATTTGCTCTTTGATGGTGCTCGCATCCTGCGCCGCCGATCATCGCCGGTACCCGCTCAGTGAGCCGATCTGGCGCGACGACGACCAGCGCCCCCAAAAAAAGGTACCGGAGGAGTATTTCTCACCACTGGTTTGGGAAGGGGTCCGAGCCAGCATCTTCGACCCGATCGTAAACTTCTTTGCGGTCGATCACAGCGGAGAGGCGCTGAACGTCAACGCGCTGGACGAGGTGCCCGACTCGAGTTGGTTCGAGAATCGACTTGGGAAAACCGAGCTCACTCCGGAGCAGGTTGCGCGCGGCCCGTGCGAGGGTCCGCCGCTTGACCCATCGCAACCCTGGACGGTCGTCGGCGCCAAGCTCGATGGACAGACTCCCGGCTTTCGGATCAACGCCAGCGACGGCCGACGCTACCTGTTGAAATTCGATGACGACCTTCAGCCGGAGCGAGCGACGGCCGCCGACGTGATTGGCTCGAAGATCTTCTATGCGGCGGGTTACCACGTGCCCTGCAACCAGATCGTCTACTTTGAAGAATCGGTTCTCCAGGTGCCGCAAGGCGGAGAAAAGGAGGCACACAAAATCACGCCCGAGCAGGTGCACTCGATACTGCAGTTCGCGCCCAAGGAAAAGGATGGCCGATTTCGAGCGATGGCGACCGAGCTCATTTCCGGAAAGATTATTGGACCATGGACATACCAGGGCACGCGAGATGACGATATCAACGACGTCGTTCCACATGAACATCGCCGGGAGTTACGCGCCGAATACGTGTTGGCAGCATGGTTGAACCACTTCGATTCCCGAGACGGAAATACGCTGGCAACCTTTGTAGACGCGCCGGGCGGCG
>DATFTC010000408.1:0-2129 GCA_035262305.1 Myxococcaceae bacterium
AGCGTCGGTTGATCCGGGCGGATCTCGACGTTCTCCGTACGGATGCTCAATCGGCCGCCCTTGGGCATCGCGTCGCGGCTGTTCACCGCCAGATTCATCAGGACCTGCTCCATTTGGCTTCGATCGGCTTTCACTCGTCCCGGCTGCGGGTCAGCCACAATTTCCAGCTCAACCTGCTCGCCTACCAAGCGCTGCAGCATCGGTGCGATTTGACCCACCACGCTGTTCAGCTGCAGCACCTTGGGCTGAAGCACTTGCTTGCGGCTGAAGGCGAGCAACTGCCGGATCAGAGCGCTCGCTTGTTCCGAGGTGCGATTGATTTCTTCGAGATGCCTCTGCTGCTGATCGACCAAACACGCGCTGGCGCCGAGAGCCTCAGCGTGGCCGCGAATAAGGGTGAGGAGATTGTTGAAATCATGCGCTACGCCTCCTGCCAACTGACCCACTGCCTCCATCTTCTGCGCCTGCCGAAGCTGTTCCTCGGATTCCCTTAGACGGCGTTGCTGGAGCTGGTACTCCTCGTCGAGCTGCAGAATCATCCCCGCGGCGACAGCAAATTGACAGACGAGATCGACGTAGGCGAGGAAGAGCAGCGGCTGAAGGCGGGGCGTTTGGATCATAAGCGCAATGGCGGCTCCCTCGAGTAAGCAGACCACTCCATAGGCGGCGCAGGCGGTGGTGACCACCAGGTCGCTGCGCGACACCTTGCTCTTAGCGCGCTGGTGGAATGCGGCTGCGCAGTAAAAGAAAGCCAGAGCAACCAAGGCCTGCCGAGGGGCTATCCGGAGAGGCTCGCGGTCGCCAGCGTAGAGCATTGAAAGGAAAAAAACCATCAGCGCCAGCGTCGCCCCCATCGCGATTGCCCAATCTCTGCGCGGCCTGGCAGCGGCAATGGGATGCTGTGAAAGTTCTGCTCCAAGCATGAGCAGCGAGGCCTGAACGTAGCCAGCGAGCATCGACACCAGCGCCAGGACTTCCGAAAGCAATCGCAGGTTGGACAGCTGTACCGAGGCCCCTCCGAACAGGAAGAATCCCGCCTGCGCCGCCCACGCCCAGGCCCAATAGTTTAAGAAGCGCTCTTCGGGGAAGCGTCGGGCGAGCGTCCGAAAAAGAAAGACGAGGGCGACTCCGACCATCGTTTGAAGAATGAGCAACGGGCGGATGTCTTCGAAAACGGCTTGCATCGACTCTTCGCGTCTACTCGGAAGGGCTAGGCCATGAGGCAAATCCGCGGACCATAACTTGGACCAGACAGGCGGTGAAAAGAGAATATGCCGCCTCGCGAAGCTCGGTGCATGTAAACCAGCGTTTAGCGCGCCAAACGCCCTCTCATTTTCCGAAGATCAGGGGAGCAATTGACCTGCAAGGGCCGATCGGCCAGCGTGCGCGCGCAAAGACAGCGGACGGCGCCTGAGCCAGTCCATCGAGACGGTGTACCGAGGGTCCGATGAAGAGCCAACTGCTAATCACTTCCCAGCTCATTGCCGCGGTATTGAGCGGCATCTGCGCGATGCCACGCGGGCACGCGCAGAACGCACCGCCCACCTCCGGCCGGACCAAAACCCAATTGAGCGACACGTGGAAATTCATCGCCAGCAACGCATTGACCGGCGCCGAGGCGGTCGGCTACGACGACAGCTCCTGGTCTTCCGTCTCAGTCCCGCACACTTGGGACACCGTCACCGGCGTGACGCGATACACGAACTCTTGGTATCGGACTCACTTCACTATCCCGGACACGTCTGCCGGCAACAGCGTTTACATCTACTTCGAAGGAGTGTTTCAAATCGCGGATGTTTACCTCAATGGCCAATCCCTCGGTCAGCATCGAGGCGGCTACACGCGCTTCATTTTCGATGCCACCAACGCCGCGATCTTCGGCGGAGACAACGTCCTTGCGGTGAAGGTCAGCAACGACTCGTGTTCCGATTGCCTGCCCGACGGCACTCCCCGCCTGTTCAAAGGCTACGGCGGCATTTACCGGAAAACCTGGTACCTGACGACCAGCCCATACCACGTCGCAACGACCGACTACGCTTCCAGCGGGGTTTACATCACTCCTTCAAATGTCGGCAGCGACTCGGCGGACATATCCGTCCGCACCCTGCTGCGAAACGACGACAGCGTCG
>DATFTC010000409.1:0-76328 GCA_035262305.1 Myxococcaceae bacterium
AGCGCTCGAGCAGGCGCGTTCGAGCAAGAAATGGGTGCTGCTCGATTTCACCGCCGCACCGATGTGAGGTGGATGTGCTCGGCTGGAGGCCGAGGTCTATCCAGATCCTCGCGTGGTCGCTTTCGTGAGCGAGAACTTCGTGCCGGTCCGCGTGCACGTGCGTGAGCAGGCCGACGAGTTCAAGCGCCTCGGGGAACGTTATGGTGCCCAGTGGACGCCGACCATCCTTTTGATAAATCCCGCCGGCGAAGAGCGTTACCGCATCGAAGGGTTCTTGCCGACGGAGGACTTCCTCGCGCAGCTGAGCCTGGGCTTGGCTCACGAGGCATTTGCCAAGTCGAATTTTGCGGAGGCGGAGCGGCGGTTCGCCGATATCGTCGAGCGCTATCCAGACACGGAGGCGGCGGCCGAGGCGCTCTACTGGGCGGGCGTCGCGCGATACAAAGCGACCGACGACCCATCGGCGCTCGGCGAGACTGCGCGCCAATTCAAGAAGCGCTATCAGAAGTCGAGCTGGGCGAAGAAAGCCTCGGTGTGGGATCGGGACGAGGGATCGGCGGCGACCGCGCGACAGTAAATCGAGCGCGCTGAAGCGCCCCTTGACTGCGCTTCGCTCAGCGGGTCAGGCCTCGTTTGGAGTTCTCGACGAAGTCCAACAGGGCTTCAATCTCAACGTGACCGGTGTGCTCCGCCTCGAGCTTGGCGATCGCCTCGTTGAGCCCGAGCTTGGAGCGGAACAGAATCTTGTAAGCGTCCTTGATGCGATTGATCTGCTCTTCGCTGAAGCCGTGCCTGGACAGTCCCACGGTGTTGAGGCCGACCAATTCCGCGCGGTCTCCCTGGGCGGTGCAGTAAGGCGGCACGTCCATCGCTACCATCGCGCCGCCAGCGACGAACGCGTAGTCGCCAATGCGGGTAAACTGGTGAATCGCCGAGAGTCCTCCAAGGGTGACGTGGTTTCCCACCAACACGTGCCCCGCCAGTGCTGCGCAGTTGGCCATCACGCAGCCGTTTCCGATTACGCAGTCGTGGGCGACGTGGCTGTATGCCATGAACAGGTTTTTGTTCCCCACCCTGGTTACCCCTCCGCCAACGGCAGTGCCGATGTGGAGCGTGGCAAACTCGCGGATCTGGTTTTCATCCCCGATCACCAGCTTGGTGTCCTCGCCGCCGTACTTCAGGTCCTGGGGAATGGCTCCGACTGAAGCGAACTGGAATACGCGGTTGCGCTCGCCGAGCGAGGTGTCGCCCTCGATGACCGAATGCGGACCGATGCGCGTTCCGGCGCCGATGCGGACCTTGGGTCCGATCACCGCGTACGGTCCGACCTCGACGCTGTCGTGAACCTTGGCCTCCGGATGGACGATCGCAGTGGGGTGAATCTTTGCCATTCGCGCTCCTGCTCAGGGCTCCGGCGGCGGCGAGCTAACGTCGACCACGGTCGCCAAGAATTCGCCTTCGGCCACCTTCACGCCCCCCACGCTCGCCGTTCCCTTCTGTTTCCAGACCGGCCCCTTGTGCTTGAGAACCAAGACCTCGAGGTCGAGTCGATCCCCGGGGAGGACCGGTTTGCGGAACTTGGCCCCGTCGATGGCCATCAGGTAGGAAACCATCTGCGTGGGGTCCAGGTCCGCGCTCTTGTAAGCGAGGATGGCGCAGGCTTGGGCGAGCGATTCCAGAATCAGCACACCCGGCATCACCGGATGACCTGGAAAGTGGCCGTTGAAAAAGGGCTCGTTGATGCTGACGTTCTTGTAAGCCCGGAGCTTCTGCCCGGGGACGATCTCCACTACGCGATCCACGAGAAGGAAGGGATAGCGATGAGGAAGCAACTTCTGGATTTCCAGCAGATCCATCATCGCTCGCTCTTCTTCTCCAGCCTCTTCACCTTCTCTCGAAGCTCTCGCACCTCTTTGATCAGCTCTGGAAGGCGCTCGAGTGCGACCGCGCTCTTCAGCCAGAGCCGATGGTCGATCGCCGGATAACCGCTCATCTCCGCCCCGTCCGGAATATTGCGGGAAACTCCCGACTGGGCGCCCACCTTTGCCATGTCGCCGACGCGGATGTGCCCGACCACGCCGACCTGGCCGCCGAGAATCGCTCCGCTGCCGATTTCGGTCGATCCCGAGATGCCGACCTGCCCGCACAGAATGGTGAGCTGGCCGATCTTCACGTTGTGCGCGATCTGCACCAGGTTGTCGATCTTCGTTCCGCGGCCGACCACGGTTTCGCCGAATGTCGCGCGATCGATGCAGCTGCAAGCGCCGATTTCAACGTCGTCTTCGATCCGCACGATACCGGCCTGTGGAATCTTCACGTGCGCGGGGACGCTCGGATCGAAGGCGAAACCAAACCCGTCTGCTCCAATGACGCAGGAGGCATGGAGGACGACCCGCGACCCCACCGCGCACCGTTCGCGAACGGTGACGTTCGGGTAGAGGATGCTTTGGTCGCCGACGACCGCGCTCTCGCCAATGTACACACCCGGGAAAAGCACTGAGCGCGCGCCGACCGAGGCGCCGCGCTCGATCGTCGCTCCGCCCATCACCGTCGCCTCGGCATGGACCCGCGCTTCGGGGTGCACCTGGGCGCCGGGGCGGATCCCCGGGGCAAAGCCCGGAGGCGGGTTGAACAGCGCGGAGATCTTTGCGAACGCAAGGTGCGGATTGGCCACCCGAACCCAGCTCGCGCGCTTTGCAGCCGGCGCGTCGGCGCCGATCAAGATCGCTCCCGCTCGAGTCGCTTCCAGCTCGGCCCGATACTTGCTGTTGGCGTAAAACGAAAGCTCGGTCGGACCGGCGTCCGCCAATCCATTGACGCCGGTGATCTCGAGCGATGCGTTTCCCGAAATCTCACCGCCCACCCAGGCGGCGAGCTCGGACAGCCGCCGGACGCGTGGGCCGCTCGCAGCCACCGGGCGCTACTTCTTCTTCTCCGGGGCGGGCTTGGGATCTACCGCCCGCGTCGGCTTCAGCTCGCTCTTGGACTTGGTCGTCTTCTGATCGTTGTACAGGCGCACGAGCTCGTTGGTGATGTCCAGATAGGTGGGCGCGTAGAGAATTCCCGCTTCGCTTTTTTCGAAGACGAAAGTCATTCCTTCCCGCTGAGCAATGCTGGCGATGATCGGGTTCATTTTGTCGAAGATGGCTTGCATCTCGGTGTGTTCCTTCTGAGTAAGCTCGGCCTTTTCCTTCTCCCAACGCTGGCTGAGGTCGAAGGCCTTCTTCCCGAGGTCCGTCTGACGCTGCGACCTGACCTCTGGGCTCATCGCGCTGGCCTGCTTTTCGAAGGCGTCCTTCTCTTTCATCAGATCCGATTGCTCCTGCTCGAACTTCTTTTTTCGCTCGTCGACGATGGACTGAAGCCGAGCCTTCGCGCTGCGGGCGTCGTTGACTTCTTGGAGCGCTCGCTGGAGATCCACGTAGCCGATCTTGAGCTCGGCGGGTGCCGCCGCGAATGCCGAAAGCGGCAGGGCGAATCCAACCAGGGTGAGAATCTTCTTGGCGGACGTCACTTGCATTCCTCACTTCTTCGGTGGAGAGGCCTGGTCTTTTCTCGGGATATCTGATTTCGCCGCCTCGGCCTTGACCGGCTTGTCCGAGGCGGCCTTGCTGGCGTCGGCTTTGGCGTCCCCTTTGCCGCGGTGCTGGTCGTTGTACATTCGAACCAACTCATTGGTCATGTCCAGGTGCGGTGGGGCGAAGACCAACCCCGAGTCCGTCTTTTCGAACACCATGGTCATTCCCTCGCGCTGCGCGATGGTGGCGATGATCGGATCCATCTTGGAAAAGATCGCCTGCAGCTCGGAGCGCTCCTTGGCGCTCATGTCCTGCCGCGCCTTCTCCCATTTCTGCGCCAGCTCCATCACTTTCTTCTGGAGATCGTTGCTCTTTTCCATGCGCGCCGCCTCACTCATCGCGCTCGCCTGCTTGTCCAAAGTCTCCTTCTCCTTGCGCAGCCCCTCCTGCTCCTTGTTGATCTCCTTTTCCTTGGCGTCGATCATCGTCTGCAGCCGAGCCTTCGCCGCGCGGCCCTCTTCCACCTCGCCGAGCGCGCGCTGGAGGTCCACGTAGCCGAGCTTCAGCTCGGCGTGCGCGAGGGGCGAAAGAACGACTGAAACCGCAACAGCCGCGAGGACTCTTCGTAGCAGCATTGTTCAACAGCTCCTCAAAGCAAACGATCGGGCGGCGAGCGCTCGGCACATGCGCGAATCGCCCCCAACGACCTTAAGTGACGCGCAGGGACAGTGTCTTGTAGCAGTGCGAGGGCAGACTAGGTGCCCTCGGGCACTGCGTCAAGCTGGCGCCAGATCCTCAGGCAGGCGTTAGAAGAAATTGCCGATGGTGAACTCGAACAGGGAGGACTGGTCGATGCCTGGTCGCCGGTTGAGCGGGAAGCCCCATTCGAACCGGAGCGGTCCCACCGGCGAAAACCAGCGGAAGCCGAACCCGACGGAGGTGAACATTCCGAACGGGAGGTTGTATTGCTTGTCTTGGAAAAAATTGGCGTTGACGGCGAAGGCGTTGCCCATGTCGTAGAAGACGACGCCCTTGATCCCGACCTTTTCGATGATCGGGAATTCCAGCTCGAAGTTGAAGATGGCCTGTTTGTTTCCTCCCACCGGGAAGGCATCGACCGGACCTTCCGGGCTGTTGTCGCGCGGAACCAGAATGGTCGGGCTGATGGAGCGAAGCGCGTAGCCCCGGATGCTGTTGATCCCACCGAGGTAGTACAGCTCGGAGATCGGAACCGGCGAGCTTGGGTTCAGCGATTGGATGATGCCGAAGGTGGCGTTGACCTTGAAGACGAAGCCCCAGAAGAGCGGCCAATAGTATCGCCCGTAGGCCGAGTAGCGAGTGAACTGGAAAGTGCTGCCGAGCCAGCTCGGGGCGATCTCGGCGGAGCCGAACAAGATGGAGCCTTTGGTGGGGAACAGGCGGTTGTTCCGCCGGTCCCACTGCAGCGAGAATCGGACGGAGCTGGTGGTGCCGCTGCCGCGCAGGCGGTTGGCCAGCGGGATGGAGTTGAAAGTTCGGCTGGGCTCGACGCTGATGTACTCGCGCGTGTAGGTCACATTCCCGATCACGTCCTCGAAGAAGTGGTAGCCCAGATTGACGTCGCCGCCGGTCGAATTGCGAAGAAAGCCGCCGTAGTCCGCTTGGATTCGGAACAGGTCGATGGAGAAGATGTAGTTCGTGTCGAAGAAATAGGGATCGAAGAACGAGAGCTGGAAGAAGGAGCGAAGGCTCGAGATCTGCGCCGAGAACGACGCCGTCTGCCCCCATCCCAGCAGGTTGTTCTGGGCGACCTGAGCGGTGAAGATGAAGTTTTCGACGTTGGAAAAGCCCAAGCCGACCTGGAAAGTTCCGGTCGCCTTCTCCTTCACCTCGACCGTGACGATCACCTTCGAATCGTCGCTTCCCGGCTTGTGCTGCACCTCCACCGTTTCGAAAAAGCCGAGCGCGGTCACCCGCTCTTTGCTGCGGCGCTCCCCGGTTCCAGAGAAAAGCTCGCCCTCGTACACCCGCATCTCCCGGCGGACCACCTTGTCGCGCGTCTTGGTGTTGCCGCTGATGTCAATCCGCTCGATGTAGACCTGGTGCCCTTTCTGAACGTCGAAGGTGAGGTCGACCAGCCGTTGCTCGGTGTGCAGCTGCGTCAGCGGGGTGATGTTGGCGTAGGCGTAACCTTGGTCCAAATAGAGGTCGGTCAGCGTGGAGATGTCGTGGGACAGCTTGGTGCGGTTGAACAGCTCGCCCTGGCGCGAGGTCATCAAGCCTTTCAGCGTCGGCTTTGCGACAAGCAGGTCGCCGGAGAAGTCGAGCTTACCGATGGTGTATGCCTCGCCCTCCTCGATCTTGATGCTGATGTAGATGTAGCGCTTGTCCGATGAGATCGAAACCTGTGGCTTTTCGATCTTCACGTTGATGAAGCCTCGATCGTAGTAGGCAGCCTGGAGGATGCTGAGGTCGCGCTGGAAGATCTCCTCTCGGAATGTGCCTTCGCCGGTGATGAAAGAGAGGTACCCGCCCTCGCGCGTAAACATCGTCCCCTTGAGCTCGTCGGCCGGGACCTTGATCGCGCCGAGCAGGCTGATCTCCTTCACCATCACCTTCGAGTGCTCATGAATGACGAAGACGACGTCGACCTCGTTGGTTCCGGCGACCGGCTCGATCTTGTGGGTCACCTCGGCGAGGAAGAAGCCCTTCTCGACGTACTTCTCCTGAATTTTCTTCTCGTTTCGCCGGACCGCATCGAGGTCGAGGATCGAATAGGACTTGAGGTCGATCGCTTCCTTGAAGTCGTCCTTTGACAGCTCTTCGTTGCCCTGCAGCTTGACGTCGCGGATCGCCGGCCGCTCGGTCACCCGCACCAGGTAGATGATGCCGCGATCGGTCCGTTGAACGAGCAGCTGGATGTCCGAGAAGTAGTTGAGGGACCACAGGGATCGGAGATCGTCGCCGGTCTTTTCATGATCGAAGATCTGCCCTTCTTGATTCTTCAGGGCGCGCTTGATCGCGTCCGGCTCCACCCGGCGGTTGCCCTCGACGCGAACCTCGATGATTCGCTCCGGGTTGGGAGGACCCCGCTCGATGGTGGTGGGCGCGCCGAACATCCCTCCATCCGGTGGGGTAGCCAACTCCAGCCGAGGGAGCGCTTCAGCAGGGGCGGAGGTGCCGCCATCGACGGCAGACGGCTGGGCAAGCGCAAGTCCGGCCGCGAAGACTGCGGAAAACGCGGCGGGCCACGCGATCCAGCTGGGGCAAAGGAGAACGAGAAGCCTCAAAGTTGCTGTGGTGGTTTGGGGCCGGGCAATCTGTTGGGGCGGGCACTCTAAGAGATTCGGTCAGATGCTCACAACGCAAAAGCGCAGGGAAAATTCAGGCTGGGGGTAAAAATCAAGCGGGGAAGACCTGTCCTCCAAACAGGCGCAGACGCCGGGGCATCGAGCTGGCCAACGCCTCGTTATGAGTGACGACGATCGCCGTGATGCCGAGGTCGCGATTGACCTCACGAAGCAGTCGATGGATCCCCTCGCCCGTCGCCGGATCCAGGTTGCCGGTAGGCTCATCGGCAAACAGAAGCGCCGGCCGCAGGACCAAGGCTCGGGCCAAAGCGACGCGCTGCGCCTCGCCTCCAGAGAGCTCCCCGGGGCGGTGATCCATGCGCGCCTCGAGCTCGACGCGCTCGAGCAGCTCGCGCGCATACCGCAGCGCTTCCGCCCGATCGCTCCGCTGGATCAGCGCCGGCATCGCCACGTTCTCGAGCGCGGTGAACTCCGGAAGCAGATAATGGCTCTGGAATACAAAACCGATCGTCCGATTCCTGAAGTCCGCGATTGCCGCCTCGCTCAACTCGAACAGCGACGCGCCTTGGAAGAGGATCTGCCCAGCCGCGGGTGCATCGAGCATCCCCAGGACGTGGAGCAGCGTGCTTTTACCCGATCCCGAAGCGCCGACCAGCGAGACCAGCTCGCCCGACTCGATGTCCAGCGAGACGCCCCGGAGCACGTCGATCCGCTTGCCGTGCAGAAAGTAGCTCTTGAAGAGATCGCGGACCTGAAGCAACGGCATGCCTACTCCGATTTGAGCCCTTCCACCGGCTCCACCTGAGACGCCTTGAACGCCGGATATACCGATGCCAGGTAAGTGACGAGGATCGCAATCACGACTGAGATTGCGGTTTGCACCGGCTCCAACCGCACTGGAAGTTGGGGAATGTAATAAACCTGCGGATCGAGCTTGATGCCTACCTTGTCAATGAACAGGCACCAGGCTACCCCGGCAAAAAGTCCGAGCAAACCGCCGGCGAAGCCAATCTGCAGCCCTTCGGCAAGGAAGATTTTGACGATCCCGCCATTGGGCACGCCGAGAGCCTTGAGAACCGAGATCTCTTTGCGCTTCTCCAGCACCAGCATGATCACGGTGGCGATGATCAACCCGGCTGCGACGACCACGATGATGGTGAGGATGATTCCCATCACCAGCTTCTCCAGGGCGAGCGCGGAAAAGAGATTCCGGTTCATCTCACCCCAGTCCTTGGCGCGGTAGGGATAGCCGTCCAGCTCGTCGAGAATGGCCCCTGCGATCCGCCTCGCGTCGTCGATGTCCGCGACCTTGATGTCGATGCCGGTGATCCCCGGGAGGTTGAAGAACTTCTGCGCCTCGTGCAGCTCGATGTAAGCGAATTTCAAATCGTACTCGTACATCCCGGAGTAGAAGATGCCGGCCACGCGAAAGGGGCGGCTCTTGGGCATCGGCCCCTGCGGACCCAGCTCACCCGCGAGCGGCGAGACCATGTTCACGCGATCGCCCACGCCGACCCTCAGCTTCGACTGCATCTCGGCGCCGATGATGATGCCGGGAAGCACCCGTTCGCTGCCGCTGCTTTGCGCGCGTTCGATCACCCCCTCCTCCTCGCTGTCCGTCTGGCGTCCTCCGGTGCGGCTGGTGCTGATGGGGCTGGCCCCGACGCCTTCCCCGATGAGCCGCCTGCTCGAGATGTTTTCCGGGTGGCGGAGGTTATCCAGGGAGCCGCCGGGCAAGATGTTCTTCTTGAGGTCGGTCACGTCGCCGACCGTCGCCGGATCGATTCCTTTGACGACCAGGCCGCCGCCGTTGTCCTTATCCGTCGTCACCATCACCTCGCCGAGGACGAACGGGGTCGTGCCGAGCACTCCTTTTACCTTGCGGATCTTCTCCGTCACTTCCGGATACTCGGTGAACGAGTCCGAGTACTTGCTCACCATGATGTGCGCGTTGGTGCCGAGGATTTTCTGCTGCAGATCAATCTCGAAACCGCTCATCACTGACAGCACGATGATCAGCGCCATCACTCCCACGCCAACTCCGCCGACCGACAGCGCGGTCATCATTGCCGTGGGCGAATGCTCTTCGGTCCGGAGCTTGTCGAGCGCTTCGCTCGCCTTGAGCGGATCACTCATCCCCAGCGCCCGGATTCGCGTCCGCTCCACCGCGGCTTCGGCCGCTCTCATCATTGCGTAGATGATGAGGGGAGGAACGATTCCCAGCATCAGAACCACCAGGAGTCCCAGCAACAGCCGAGGGCGGAAGACGGCCGCGTGGCGCCTGGCAACGAACAACTCGAATCCGGCGCGCAGATCCACCTTGCCGCTGCCGGTCGCCACGAAGCCCGCGGTGATTCCCAAGATCATCATCAGCGACAAGCCGAGGAACACGAGCCAATAACCCAGCTCCGGACGGCCGATCAGGCTGGCGAGATAGGTAATCTCGCGCAGGCGGTACCCGAAGCGAAGCTGCAGCGCTGAGCTGCTGGACAGCAGGGTCAACCCGATCGGAATCGGCAAGCCGAAATAGAAGATGCCCACCGTCGCCTCGGGCACGGAAAGCCGGCGCGCGCGAGAAGCGCCGGCGAACCCGGCGGCGAACGCCACCGCAAAGGCGACCAGGAGGGAGATGGCAAAGGCGCTGACCGGGGAGGCGCGAAGCATTCCATGGGTGATCCCCCACTGCGCTGCGCCACCATTGCGCGGGGTCGGTCCAAAGCCCATTCCGCCGATCAGCGCGGTGTGGAGCAGCACCAACACCAGCTCGGAGACGAGAATCCCGCCGCCATACGCGAGCAGCGTGCCCCAGTAAAAGTCGGCGTATCGCGCGAGCGGCGGGTACAGCGCCGCCCCATGCGCTTCGCTCGCCTGTTCCCCGCCGGAAGCGGAGCGTCGGATGCCCAGCGCGATCAGCCCCCAGGCGATCGCCCAGAATCCTGCACCGGCAACGAAGAGCGGAGAGAAGCCCGCGAGGTCGCCGCGGCCCGGTGCGAGCGCGACGGCGATCGCCCGCAGCAGCGAAACCAGCGGGCCCCAACCGAAGGCCACCAATGCCAGCTCCGCGGCGGCATGGGCGGATGCGCCTGCCTTCCCAAAGGCAGTTGCCAGAAGGACGGCTCCGAAAAGGGCGATCAGCCCTCCCGCCCAGAGGAAGCCCCAGCGATAGGCAGTGTGGCGTTCGGCGATCACAGGTGCGTTCACTTCGGCAGCGGTTTGAGGAGCGGGAAGAGGATCGCGTCGCGGATCGACGGCGCGTTTGTAAAGAGCATCACCAAGCGGTCGATCCCGATTCCCTCTCCGGCGGTCGGAGGCAATCCGTGCTCGAGCGCTCGAATGTAGTCCTCGTCGTAATCCATGGTCTCCTGCCGGCCGCGACGCTTTGCTTCGACCTGGGCCAGAAAACGCTCGCGCTGATCCGCCGGGTCGTTGAGCTCGGAAAAGCCGTTCGCGATTTCCCTACCTGCGACGAACAGCTCGAATCGATCGGCAATTTCCGGACGGGCATCATTTCTTCGCGCCAGGGGACTCACCGCGGTGGGGAATTCGGTGACGAAGGTCGGTTGGATGAGGTGGTGTTCCACCCGGCTCTCGAAGAGTGCGGCGATCAGCTCGCCATGCGAAAGCCGATCGATCTCCGCCCGGCTCGCGATTGGGAGATTTAGCTCGGAAAGCGAGCTCAATTTACCACTCGATGCTCCTTCCGCCGAGGCGAGCAGCTCGCGCCGGAGCCGCTCCGGGTCCTCGAGGTCCTTGTCCGTCAAACCCGCGACTTGCTCGCGAATGGCTTCGACCATCGTCACCCGCTTCCATCCCCTACCAAAATCCAGCGCATGACCTTGGTACTCGAATTTAAGCGTTCCCAGGACCTGTTGCGCCGCTCCGGAAAGCATCTCCTCGGTCAGCTGCATGTTGTCCTCGTAAGTCGCGTAGGCCTGATAGAACTCCAGCATGGTGAATTCGGGGTTGTGCTTGGTGCTGATGCCTTCGTTGCGAAAGTTCCGATTAATCTCGTAGACGCGCTCGAGGCCCCCCACCACCAGCCGCTTGAGATCGAGCTCGGGAGCGATGCGCAGAAAGAGGTCAATGTCCAGCGCGTTGTGGTGGGTGGTGAACGGCCGCGCCGCCGCTCCGGTCACCAGCGCGTGCAGCATCGGGGTCTCCACCTCGAGGAAGTCGCGCTCGTCGAGGAACCGTCGAATGAACCGGGTGAGCTCGGTGCGGATGCGGAACGTCTCTTTCACTTGAGGATTGGCGATCAAATCGAGGTAGCGCTGCCGATAGCGCGTCTCGACATCGACGAGTCCGTGCCACTTCTCAGGCAGGGGCCGAAGCGATTTGGTCAGCGGCAGAAACCGCGCGGCGGCGATCGTCAGCTCGCCGGTCTTCGAGCGGAACAGCTTGCCCGCGACGGCGACGAAGTCTCCGACGTCGACCATCTTGAACAGCTCATAGGCGGGCCCGAGGGCATCCTGTTTTAAGTGGACCTGAATCTCGCCGGATCGATCTCGAAGCTTGACGAACGCCGCTTTCCCAAAGGAGCGAATGGCAATCACGCGGCCGGCGACGTCGTACTCGGCAGCTTCCTTCTCGAGCTCTTCCGCCGTTTGCTTGCTTTGCTTGTCGATAATTTCCGCGGCAAGATTCTTCGGCCGGTAACCGTTCGCCCACGGGTTAACGCCGTGCTCGCGCCATTTGCGAGCCTTTTCCTGACGAAGGGCGTAGATCTCCTGCTCTTTGCCGTGCAGGTCGTCATCGTCGGGGATTTTCTGACTCATCTCGAGGAGGCAGCAGGCTAACACCAAGCTGCCGCGACGCTAAACTTAGGTTTCGCCCGCCGGAATTTCGAGCATTCCCGGCCCGAGCGGCCAATGTGCCTTCATCCTACTCGGGGATAGCGCGATTCGGATTTTTCACGCCGAGCAGCTCGGCGGTAATGAACTCTTCAAGCTCGCCGTCCAAGACTGCATCGACGTTGCCCTTTTCCACGCCGGTCCGGTGGTCCTTCACCAAACGGTACGGGGCGAGCACATAGCTGCGGATCTGCGATCCGAACTCGATGTCCTTCTTCTTGGCCTCGACCTCCTGCCTCGCCATTTCCCGTTTCTTGATCTCCTCCTCGTGAAGTCGCGAGCGCAGGATTTTCCAAGCGACGTCGCGGTTGGCGTGCTGAGAACGCTCGTTCTGAACGGCGACGGTGATTCCCGTCGGCAAGTGCGTGAGCCGGACGGCAGAGGAGGTCTTGTTCACCTTTTGGCCGCCGGCGCCCGAGGCTCGGAACACGTCCACTCTGACGTCCTTTTCCGGGATATCGATCCGGATCTTCTCGTCCAATTCGGGCCAGACGTAGACCGCGGCGAAAGCGGTGTGGCGGCGCGCGTTCGCGTCGAAGGGGCTGATGCGCACCAGGCGATGGACGCCGTTTTCGGCCTTGAGAAAGCCGTACGCATATTCCCCCTTCACCGAAACGGTCGCGTTTTTGAGCCCTGCCTCCTCGCCCTCCACGTAATCGGTGATCTCCACTGCCCAGCCCTTGCGCTCGCAAAAGCGGGTGTACATCCGCAGCAGCATCGCCGCCCAATCCATCGAATCGGTCCCGCCGGCGCCCGCGTTGATCGTCAGGTAGCAATTGTTCCGGTCGTTCTCACCGGCGAGCATGCGGTTGAGCTCGAGCGAGGAAATCGTCTTTTCGACCGCGTCCAGCGCAGCATCCGCCTCTTGCGCAGTGGACGAGTCGTTCTCCTCGGCGGCGAGAGAAGCGAGGACGTGAGCGTCCTCGAGCTCTCGCTCGGCTTTCTCCATGGACAACAGCGTCAGCTCAAGGCTGGCTTTTTCTTTGAGCAGTTCCTGGGCCCGAACATTGTCATCCCAGAAGTTGGCTTGCGTCGCTTCTCTCTCGATCAGCGCGATCCGGGACCGCTTGCGATCGAGGTCAAAGATGCCCCCGGAGTGCCGACAAGCGCGCGCGCAGGTCGCCAATGCGTTCAGTTTGGTCGACGGGCATCGAAGGCCTCTTGGTCAGTCGAGACAGTTGAAGGGTAAGACTCTAACTCGCAGCAACATACCCCGTATGAACACTGCATCATATTAGGCCGCGATCGCCGAGCAGTCGCTGTTCCATCGCGGCCATGGTGCAAGCCTCGGTACGCGTGTGGTGATCATAACCTAATAAATGCAACAGCCCATGCGCCAGGTAGCGCTCGAGCTCGCCCCGAACGGCCGCCGCCGAGCCGCGCGCCCGCCGCGCCGCAGTGTCGAAGGAGAGGACCACGTCGCCCAGGACGGCCGCCCCTCGAGGAAGCGTCGGCCAATCGCCCGCCGGGAAGCTGAGCACATCGGTGGGCTCGTCCTTCCTGCGCCAGCGGCGATTGAGCCGGCGAATTGCGCTGTCGCCCACCACCAAAATCGAAAGCTCGCATTCCCGCAGCGCCAGGCGGCTGAGAAATCGCCGAGCAGCTCGAGCCAACGTCGGCCCGGTCGTTCTCGCCCGCGGGTGCAGCACCCGAACAGCGACGCGGTTCGGCGCGCGCCCTCGAGGAGCAATTCGAAGCACTGCCGGCGTCTGTTTGCCTCGCCTCAGGCTTGCCGTCCCACTTTCGCTTCGCCGACTTTGCCGCCGCTCACGATGCTCACCGGCCTGGATACGTCGCCCGGGCGAGCGCTTCCCGCGGAGGCGCTCGGATACTCCGGGCGCGCGTGGTAGATGCCTTCGAGCGTGCGCACGAACGACTGGGCGATGAGATTGAGGTCCCGCAGCGTGAGGTCGCAGTCGTCGAGCTGTCCTTCGGAGAAGATCACGTTGATCAGCTTGTGGACCAGCGCGCTGAGGTTTGCGCTCGAGGTCTCGGGGACCGTTCTCGAGGCAGCTTCGACCGCGTCGGCGATCATCACCAGCGCGGCCTCTCGGAACTGCGGCTTGGGTCCGGGGTAGCGGTAGAGGTTCTCGTCGATCGGCTGCGGACTCTCTTTTCCCTCTTGTTCCTTGAGCGCTTTGTGGTGGAAGTAGCCTACCAGCCGAGTGCCGTGATGTTGGGGAATGGCGTCGGCCACCAGCTTCGGCAATTTGTATTGGCGCGCCATTTCCATTCCGTCGGTGACGTGGCGCTTGATGATCACCGCGCTCATCCCCGGTGCCAGCGCGTCGTGTCGATTTTCGCCCTTTTGATTCTCGCCGAAGTAGAGCGGATTCTGCCCTTTGCCGATGTCGTGATAGTAGGCGCAGCTTCGAGCGAGCAGGGGGTTGGCGCCAATCACTTCCGCCGCCCCCTCGACCAGACTGCCCAGGATGATCGAGTGATGGTACGTGCCGGGCGCCTGGACAATCAGCTCCTTCAGCGCGGGGTGGTTTAGGTTTGCCAGCTCGAGCAGCCGAATGTCCGATGCATAGCCGAAAGTGGCCTCGATCAGCGGGGTGAGCGCCAAGACGATCATCGGGATGGCAACCGAATTGCCCACGAAAGAGACCACCGCGGTGATCAGCGCATCAGCCGACAGGCCCTTTCCCGCGGCGAGCGCGAAAAACAGGACGGTGGGGATGCTCACCGCGCCAACCATCACCCCCGCTCTGAAAATGCCCATCCGGTCCTTCGCCTTGGCGACTCGGTCAGCGGCTACCAGCGAACCCACCAGCGCGTAGACCCCGAACGGGAGCGAGTTTCCGAGCATGACTCCGCCCAGGGAGGAGAGGACGATCGCGAAGAAGAGGGCCAGCTCCTGGTTCAAGAGGAATCTCACCAACATCGCGCCCGCGGCGACGGGAATCGCGTAGTACAGCGCCTCGGCGGGGATCCGACTGTACTTGTCGTGAACCGCGTCGGCCATGGTAACCGAGAGCCGGATCAACCCGAGCATCGCGATCAACAGAGAGCCAAGCAGCAGCGCATCCTTTCGCGAGGGATGAAAGCGTTTGAAAGCGGCTCGGTGAAACGCGTATGCCGCGGCGACCAGCAGCGCCACCAGGCCCGCTCCGCCCAATTGGACTTCGAAGAAATCCAACTGATTGGTTTGCGCGCGCATCGTCTTGAGAATGGCCAGGTGGGTTTCGTCGATCAGCTCGCCGTCGCCGATCACCTTCTGACCCTTCTTCACCTGGATCACCGCGTCTTTGACGAAGTCGGACGCCTGGTTTCTGCGAGCCTCGGTCTCGGCGATGTTGACGGTGAGATTCGGCCGGATCTGGCGCTTGGCCAGTCTCAGCACGGCGCGCCGAAGCGCCGTGGGAGAGTCGGGAAGAAAGTAGCCCGGCAGCGACGCAAAGCGATCCAGCTCGGCTTTGGTCTCTTGCACGTCGTTGACGATGGGAGGCGCGACGGAGCTGATCAGCTCGCCGCCGGTGCCCAGGGTCCGAACGGTGATTCCCTGCCCGCCTGACTGCGACAGTTCGTCCCGCAAGGTTGCGACGGGCGCATGATACGCGCGATCGACCAGAGCGAGCGCGGCCACCTCCGTCTTCTGTGAAAAGCGCGCCGCTACCAGCGCCTGAAAATCCTCGTCCTCCATCGGGAACAGCCTGTGCTCAAAGAAGCGCCGCTCTGCCCATAGACGCGTAGCGAGCAGCTCATCGCTGAAGGCCGGTGCAGACTCGGCTTTTCGCCTCTTCCGCGCCGCCGCGCTCTGATCCTCAGCCGCCGCCCGAGCCGCTGCGGCCTTTTCGGCGGCCGCCTCGCTCTCGAACTGGCCGACCACCTCGCGCATTGCCAAGAACGCGTCGTGAATGGCTTGCCTCACTTCGCCTGCGACCGCCGGGTTGTAGTCGTAGACCGGGCGCACCGAGTTCCGAGCCTCTTGCCGCCTCTGCTCGGTCAGCGCCTGATTGATGATTTGGTAGTCCCGCCCGGCTTTGAATCCGGATGGCGAAGCGGAGTGGAACGGCTTTCCAAGATCCTCGCGGCTCAGGTCCGGTATCTGTTGCGAGTAGAGGGATGGGGAGATGACGAATGCCGCCGCCGCGGAGACGACGAGCAGCAACCCGGCGTGCGCCAGTCCGCTCACCCATCGCGGCGGCAGGGAGAAGCGCGAGGCGAGCACCTGGATGCGGGTTCGAGCTTCCGGTTGGTCTTTTCGTTGCTGAGTCTCCGGCATGGCACGACCCTAAGGGCGTCTCGGAAATGTTTCAAGAACGCTCGCGGTCGCACCCGCGGCCGCAGGACCCGCTTTGCTACCTTCGGAGATGCCGCTGGGTTGCACCTGGGGCTTCAGCTTCAGATCACGATGCGTTGACCGAGCCGTCTGAAGGTGAATCGGAGGCCGTCTTTGCTCCCCCGTTGTCGCTCGGTGCGGTTGGCTGCCCCAGGTCTCGCGCGTACGCCCGGATGACCTCCTGGACCAGCGGATGGCGCACGACGTCGATTTCGCTGAAGTTGGCGAATGCGATGCCTTCGATGTTGCTCAAAATTTGACTGGCGTGAACCAGGCCTGATCCGCGGCCGGCCGGTAAGTCCACTTGAGTTACATCGCCGGTAATCACTGCTTTGCTGTTGAACCCGAGCCGAGTGAGAAACATCTTCATTTGCTCGATGGTCGTATTCTGCGCTTCGTCGAGAATGACAAAGGCGTCGTTCAACGTGCGGCCGCGCATGAATGCGAGCAGCGCCACCTCGACGGTTCCCTGCTCCAGCAGTTGCGCGGCCCGCCCGACGTCCAGCATGTCGTGGAGCGCGTCGTACAGCGGCCGCAGGTAGGGGTTCACCTTCTCCGCCAGATCGCCGGGGAGGAAGCCGAGCTTCTCGCCGGCCTCGACCGCGGGGCGGGCAAGGATGATTCGCTTGCACTTGCGCTCCTGCAAGGCCGCCACAGCCATCGCCATCGCCAAGTAAGTCTTGCCGGTACCGGCGGGTCCAATCGCGAACACGATGTCGTGCGCGCGGATCGCATCGACGTACCGCTTCTGAGCGATGCTCTTCGGCACCACCTGCCGGTTGCCAGCGCGGGTGAATACCGGGCCGACGAAGACCTCCTTCAGGCTCGGCGAACCGCGCCCAAGCACCTTGATCGCCTGTTCGACATCCTCGCGGTAAACCGACCGCCCCCCGCGAATGAGATTTCCAAGCTCCTCGACCAGCTTTACCGCGAGGGCAAGAGCCTCCGGCGAACCGGTCAGGTGCAGCTCGGTTCCCCTCTGACCGACCCGCACTCCCAAGCGGCGCTCGATGATTTTCAGGTTTTCGTTCTGCCCACCGCCGAGGCTTCGAGCGATTTCGTTGTCGCCCAGGTCAACCTTCGCGGTGGAGGCAAGCTCCGGCTTCTCGACGGTGAATGGCCGCAACTCGTTCAGTTCCTCCTTAGACCAACCGTTCCCGTGCCAGCACCCGCTCGCCAGAGCGCACCACAAGCATGAATTTAGCGCAGCGGCGGCAACAAAATGAAGTCACCGTTCTGCAACTTCCGATAGTAATAACTTTCCCGCCATGGGAAGTGAAGATCCTCCTGCGCAACCAGGCCAACCTCCACCAGGGCACTGAGTTTCTCCGGCGGCGGCCCGCGTTCCAGCTTGTACATCTCCAGCGCCGCCTGCAGCCGACGGAGCTGGGCTCGGGAAATCACCCGCTGGGCCGCTGGATCCACGTATTGCGACGTGGAGGCGCTCATCAGCGTCGCAGCGTGCGTGTTCAGGCGGGGCGCCGAGAACGCAAGACCGGCCAGGACGGCGCTGATGGCGATGATTCGAGCGGCCCTGCCCACCAGGCTGGCGGGTAATGACCGACCCACGTCGTGAGCCTTTCCACGCCCGACGGGCGGGATGGCGCGCAGGTACTCGAGGTTGACCAGCTTGCAAAGCGCCTTGCAGGACTCGAACTCGCCCAGGCACGACAGGTCGATTAGCTTGCGGACGTCGCGGCCGGACCCGACCAGCTCGAACATCGTCCGTTCCTCAAGACCGAGGCTCTGGAACTCGCCGGCAAACGGGTCATCGAAGCCCAGTGAATCGTGCTGACCTCCGGTCGCGGGAGGAATTTCCTTGAGCCGCTCGAAGGTCATTTCGTAGCTGGTGATGCGCTTTCGAACCAGGGGCCACTCGTCCACCATCCGAAAGCCTTCCATCAGGACGGATTCCGCTCGCAAGGAGCGGATCGGCTCTGCGTCCAGCTCCACCTCCCCAGGCTCGAACTCGTACGTTCCGCTCTTCCAGCTGAAGAGCTTGTAGAGGGTCTCGGTCGCCTGGAGCTGACGCATCTGCGCCAGCTTTTCCGGGGTTACCACTCGGCTTGAAACGAGAACATCCCCGATCCGCTGGAGGGTGCGCTTCTGCATTTCCAGCGCCTGCTCGAGCTGCTGCTGGGTGATGATCTCCGCGCGCACCAGCAGGTTTCCGAGAAGGTCCTTCTTCTTCTTGAACGCGCTTTCGACCTGGACGATGTTGCCGTCCTTGAATCCGAGCGACACCTCCGCGTCTTGAGACTTCAAGATCAGCGTTCCGCTCTTCTGTTGTTGAGCGATGAGCTGGAGGATGTCGGCGATCCCGAAGTCTTTGAGCGTTCCCCTGAGGGCCATGGTCTAGGACTGCTGCTTGTAGAGGCCGCGCAGCGACAGGAGGTACACGGCGATCAGCGCTGCGGCCAGAGGGGTAAGCCGGACGAACAGCGGCTCGGCGCCGTACGGGTATCGCACCACGCCGTGCCGAAAAATGATGTTGAACAATGCGAACAGAAAGGAAAAGGCGTAGAGCGCGCCGCGGATCGGCAGCCCGGAGAAGACATGTCCCGCTCCCGAGCAGAGCAATCCGAAGACGTAGGTCAGCTTGTCCGTGCGCGCGCGGAACTGCGCAATCTCGATCTGCTTGCGAATCTTCACCGCGGGCTCCACCACGTTCTTGCGCGCAAACACGTTGACGCATTGCTGGCACAAAGCGCTGCCGACGCTGAGCTCGGGATCGCAGCGCCGGCAAACGGGGCGGCCGCAACGCAGGCAGGCCTTCGCCGTTTTCGCCCGGCGCAGCGCCGCACCCAGACCGCTGAGGGCAAGAACGACCGCGATCGGATAAAGCCAGGCAATCGAGGGATCGACATTGCCCAAAAGCTGAAGCGAGAGTTGCGACTCGACTTTCACGTCGCGATCGCCCTCGTCTAGAAGTTGGAGGATTTCGGCCGACGAGAGCGCCGGGCTGAGCAGCGCGCGGTTCAAAAGCAGCTCCTGGCCCGCGTCTTTCACGGGGATGAGCGATGGCTGAAGCCGCTGAACCACGTCGGCCGCATTTTGCGCCTTCTGCACGTCGGCCACCGCGGCCTCCGGAGCCGAGCCGGCGGCGCGCCGAGAGTAAAGGACGAAGAGGTTGTAGAACGGCGCAACGGATTGAGGGTCGAGCGAGCCGGCGGTGGTGTACGCCTCCGCCGCGCCCTCGACGTCGCCCTTGGCGAGCATGGCGTTTCCAAGGTTGGTGAGCAGCCTCGGTTCATTGCTCCGCTTCGCTGCCGCCAGCTCAAGATGCGCGGTTGCCGCGTCCAGGCGGCCGCGCCGAAGCTCGTAGCGGCCCAACGCGAACAGCTCGTCGAACTGCGCCGTCTTGTCCCTCGCGCGCCCGCTGATCAAGCTCGCCGAGCGGCTCGCTTCGGGCCCGCCGCGCTCGAGGTGGTAGACTTCCTCGGCGATCGTCCCCGGAAAGCTCGATGCGGACGCGATCCACCGGGCCGCCGATGGCGCGAGCGCCACCAACGCAATCAGAATGCAAACCACGGCGCGTTCAGCCCCCGACAGGTAGGCGGCCGCAGCGGCGAAAAGAACGAGAATGGCGGGCATTGCTCCGAGCCGAAGCACCATCGGAAGGCTCAAGACCACCAACGCGAAGATGGCGGACTGCCAACGCATCGCGGCCTGTGGAAAAAAGTGGTGGAAGTCGTGGAGGAGCAAGCGCGCAACGCGCAGGACCAAGACCGCGATCACCGCCAAGGTGGTAGCGAGCAAGGCGAGAAGCATGCAGACGCCGAGATCCGCGATCGCTGGCCGGCTGTAGCGCGGATCTGTAAAGGCGCACCGCACCGCTTGCACCAGCTCGCCGATGTAGCGGGAGACGTCCGCGGGATCGGCAAAGGCGTACGTCCGCGCGAGCATCAGGTGCGCGTGCGGAAGATCGGGCGCGAGCTCCACCGCGGCGGTCGCCAGCCCCACCGCGCCCATCGCGTCATTCGATTTCATCTGGGCCTCGGCGGCGCGGACGAAACCAATGCTGAAGGCGTCCAGGTCGGCGATTCCAAGCTCGCTCTTCAGCGACAGCAGATCGCGCTGGGCAGATTCCGCCGACTTAGCGTCTTGATCCAGTGTCCCGCGCCTCCATCGGCTCCAAGCGGAGAAGAGGTCCTCGTCGGTCGCCTTCGGGATAGTCAGGGGCTTGAAAGAGCGGACCGGCTCCGAGGTCGCATGCGGGGGCGCCGCGGGATTCGAGGGCGTGGCCGACTTGCGCGGGCTCTGCGAAGGCGCGGCCTTCTTTGGAGCAGGCGGCTCTGCGCCCGAGCTGTCCGTCGTTGTGGGCGGAGGCAAGGGCTTGGGCAGCGGAGGGGGGCGCAACGACGGCCGCAGCTCATCGATCGGAACCGGTGGCTCGACCTGAGCCGAGCCAGCCGATGCGAGGACAAAGCTCAGGACAGCACCCAGTATCGGGGCGTGTCGGAATGGAATCCGCAAGGGTGGCATCCAATGATAGACGACTGCTTCGGTACGACAGTAGGCGCCAGGCGCCCGCGCGACGGGCGTGGGTGCCCAGGAGCAAACGATGAAAGGCAACGCCGGCACCGAACTCGAGCGCTTGGTGGAGATCATGGCCCGGTTGCGCGCCGAGGGCGGTTGTCCCTGGGACCGCGAGCAGGATCTGCGCTCGCTGCGGCCTTACCTGATCGAGGAAGCCTACGAGGTCCTCGAGGAAATGGATCTCGCGGTGCAAGGCGGGCCATGGATGCCCTTGTGCGAAGAGCTTGGCGACCTGCTTTTCCAGATCGTCTTTCACGCGCAGCTCGCCGGCGAGCGCGGGGAGTTCGACATGTCCGACGTATGCCGCGCGATCTCGGACAAGATCGAGCGCCGGCACCCGCACGTCTTTGCAGACGCAAAGGTCGGCAGCACCTCCGAGGTCCTGGCGAACTGGGCGCGCCTGAAAGCCGACGAGAAGCGCCGGAGGACCGGGGCGGAGGGGTCGGTGCTGGACGGCGTTCCAGCGGCGGCACCGGCGCTTTTGCGCGCCGAGCGGTTGACCGAAAAGGCGTCGCAAATCGGCTTTGATTGGCCGAACATCGAGGGCGTTCGCCGAAAGCTCGACGAAGAGCTGGCTGAGCTCGATCGGGCGATCGCCGCGCGCGATCGACACGCGCTCGAGCATGAGCTGGGCGATGTTCTTTTCACCCTTGCGAACCTCGCTCGATTCGTCCGCACGCCGCCCGAAGACGCCCTGCGCCAGGCGATCGCCCGCTTCGTGCGGCGGTTCCATCGCGTGGAGGCCGGCCTGCGCGCCGAGGGAATCGCCCCGGGTCACGCAACGCTCGAGCAGATGGAGAGGCACTGGGAAGCGGCGAAACGAGAAGAAATGACGCCGAGCAAAATCGCCTGAGCGTTTTTCAGCGATAAGTCTTCTTTCAAACTTTTCCACAACCGCTGTGAAGAATCTGGGGAGAAGGCTGTGGAGACCGACAATCTTCAAGGCGAGCCCGCCGCCGGATGCACGGGCATGCTGACCGCTTCCGCGATAAAGTTTTTGTCGAGCGCGCGGCAGGTTAGGCCATCGAGAACCTCGACTTGTCCACAGTGCAACGCTGGTGGCGAGGAGTGCGCACAGGTCGCACCTGACCAGTTGGGCCGCAGCACCTCCTGAGCGCGAACCACCTTGACGGCGTGGGCGCGGCGCTGTACTAGCAGCGCTCCCTTTCGCCGTACCTTGCGGAGTGGCCCTTGGCAAATACGAAGTCTGCTCAAAAGCGGAACCGTCAAGCGCAGAAGCGACGGCTGCGAAACGCCTCGGTGAGAACCGCAGTACGGTCCGCGGTGAAGCGCGCCCGCGACGCGATCGCCGCGAAGGATCCGATCAAGGCCGGCGAAGCACTGCGCGCGGCGACCCGGACCCTGGGAAAAGCAGCCTCAAAGGGAGTTTTGCACCCGAGGAACGCCGCGCGGCGAATCGCACGGCTGGCCCATTCTCTGGCCAGCGCCATCAAGCGGGCTTAGACCGCGGCGCAAGTGTATCACGTCGCGATCCCTAGGTCCTTGAGCGCAGGCTGAAGCGAATCCCAAACGCTCTCGATCCGCTGAACGACGGCTGCGCGGCGCCCGCCGATCCCCAGATCCAAGCTCCGCGAGCGACCATCGCGAGTCTTCAGAATCAGCGAGTACCGCTTTTGCAAGAAGCAGGCGGCGACCGCGAGCAGGACAACCAGTGCGAGCGCCCCCCGGAGAAGCCAATGCGACGAGAAGATCAAGCCGATGAACGCCAATGCGCCGATGGCCAGGCTCTCCCAAACTGGGCGGCTGAAGAGGCTGACGCGTTCCAGCTGCTCAACCTTCGCGATCACCGGCTGACCCGAACGCGGGTACCACTCCAATCGCCGCGCGGAAAGACGGATTCGCCTGGCCAGGCCGAGATCTCCTTCCAGAAAGGGCTGGTACGCCTGCAACACGCGGTCTCGCCCGCTCGATGGAACTTGCGCGAAAGGCGGCGGCAAGCGGGCGCCGCAAAAGATGCACGATTCGCCCGCGCGCTGAGGCCGGCCGCATTGCCCGCACATCACGAGAGGTTCCGCCGGCATTGCGAGCCTAGGAAGCGACGAAGTTGATCAGTCGCTTGGGAACAAAGACGACCTTGCGGACCGATTTGCCGGCGAGACTTGAACGAACTTTCTCATCGGCCTCGGCGGCGGCGCGAACCTCGGCTTCCCCAGACTCCGCTGCCACCCGGATTTCAGTCCGCAGCTTCCCATTGACCTGGACCGCGTAGGGAAGGACTTCATCGACCACCAGCGCAGGATCGTATTTGGGCCAGGGCCGATCGGCCACCAGCTGCGAGTGCCCGTATGCTTCCGAAATCTCCTCGCTCAAATGGGGCGCGAAGGGGCTGAGCACGATGGTCAGGATGTGAATCGCCTCCGCCATCGCCGCGCGCTCTGCAGCCGTCTGCACGCGCTCGACCAAATAGAGCGCGTTCACGAACTCCATAATCCCCGCGATCGCTGTATTGAATGACAGCCGCTCGATCGCTTCGCCGACGCGCTTGAGGCACTTGTGCGCCGCGCGGCGGATCTGCAGGGCAGCCGGCTCGGCGGTTCCATCGTGTTTGGCGCCCGCCACTTTGGACTGGTATTGGAATGCGAGCGTCCAAACGCGCTTCAGAAAGCGGTTCGCGCCCTCGACCTGGTCGTCGGACCAATCGATGTCCCTCTCCGGCGGCCCGGCGAACAGCACGTAGGTGCGGGCCGTATCCGCGCCGAATTTCTCCACCAGTGGAGTCGGCGCGATGACGTTGCCCCAGCGCTTGGACATCTTTCGGCCGTCGGGGCCGTTGACGATTCCCTGGGTGACGAGGCGCTGGACGGGCTCGTCCATCGGGGTCAGACCCATTTCCTTCATCAGCCGGGTCCAGAAGCGAAAGTAGAGCAAGTGCATCACCGCGTGCTCGGGGCCTCCGATGTAGATGTCCACCGGCAGCCATCGCCTCGCCTGCGCTGGGTCAAAGGGCGCCAGCTCGTAATGCGGCGACAGGTATCGCGCGTAGTACCAGCTCGAGTCGACGAAGGTATCCATCGTTTCCACCTCGCGCCGGGCCGGCCCGCCGCACCTGGGGCAAGTGGTGTTCACAAACGAAGGAACCTTCGCCAGCGGCGGCTCGCCCTTACCGGTGAGCACGGCGTGGACGTCGATGTCGGGCAGCAGCACAGGCAGCTGGTCTTCGCGCAACGGAATGCCGTTGCCGGACGGGTCGCATTTTTCGCAGTAGACGATCGGGATCGGCGTTCCCCAATACCTCTGGCGGGAGAAGCCCCAGTCCTTCTGGCGGTAGGTCACCGTTCCCTTGCCGAGGCCGCGACCTTCGAGAGCAGCCGTCATCCGGCGTCGAGCCTCCGCTGACTCCAGCCCGCTGAACTCACCCGAGTCGCTCAGAACTCCATCGTCGGTGAACGCCGCGCTCAGCTCGCTGCCGGCGGGGAGCTTGGGACCATCCTTCGGCTGCACCACCACCTTGATCGGCAGCCTGTACTTGCGGGCGAACTCGAAGTCGCGTTGGTCGTGCGCGGGCACGCTCATCACCGCTCCGGTGCCGTATTCGACCAGCACGAAGTTGGCGATCCAGATTGGCACTTCCTCTTTGCTCAGCGGATTGATCGCGTAGGCGCCGGTGAACACGCCCTCCTTTTCTGCGGCGTCGGCGATCCGTTCGACGCCGTGGAGCGATGCCATCCGCGCCGAGAATCTCTCCACTTCAGCGCGCTGCGCCGGCGCGGTGATCTTCGGAACCAGCTTGTGGTCCGGCGCCAACACGACTGCGTTGCAGCCGAAGATGGTGTCAATTCGAGTGGTAAAAATTCGAACCGAATCGCGGGTGCCCTTGACCGCGAAGTCCGCCTCGGTGCCTTCCGAGCGACCGATCCAGTTTCTCTGCATCGTGGTGATCCGCTCGGGCCACTCCCTCAGCTCGTCCAGGGCCTGGAGCAACCGATCGGAATACCGGGTGATGCGGAAGGCCCACTCCGGCATCTCCTTTTCGATCACCGGCGAGCCGCATCGCTCGCAGGTGCCTTCCTTGACTTGCTCGTTGGCGATCACCGTCAGGCAGCTGGTGCACCAGTTCACCTTGCTGAAGCGCCGATAAACCATGTCGCGCGCCAGCAGCTTGAGGAAGAACCACTGATTCCAACGGTAGTACTCCGGATCGCAAGTCGCGATCTCGCGGGTCCAGTCGTAAGAGAAGCCGAGCGACTGAAGTGTGCTCTTGAAGGAAGCGATGTTCTCGCGAGTGCGGATGGCCGGATGGACGCCGTCCTTGATCGCCGCATTCTCCGCGGGCAGACCGAATGCGTCCCAGCCCATCGGGTGGATGACATCAAAGCCGCGCAGCCAGTAATAGCGCGCGTACACCTCGCCGATGAGGTAGTTGCGAACGTGCCCCATGTGCATCTGGCCGCTCGGGTACGGAAGCATCTCGAGGACGTATTTCTCGGGAGCCTTCGGCCGCCGCCCGGCGAGGAACACGCCGGCCTCATCCCAGCGCTTTTGCCATTTTGCCTCGAAGGTTTTCGGCTCGTATCGCTCCTGCATCGCCATGGCAGTAACTCTTACGAGACGAAATCGTCGGACGCAACTCGAGCGCGGCAGATCTGCGCGGATCGGGTAGAGTGCCACTCCCATGGCTGCCCCCGTCGTGCGGATCGCCGAGATCGCCAAACACGTGAACCAGGAAGTCGAGCTGCGCGGCTGGCTCTACAACAAGCGTTCGTCCGGAAAGCTCCACTTTCTCCAGATCCGCGACGGCTCCGGAATCATCCAGGCAGTCGTGTTCAAGGGCGACGTCAGCCCCGAGGAGTTCGAGAAGGCGGATCACATCGGCCAAGAGACCTCGGTGAAGGTCCGCGGCTTGGTGCGCGAGGACAAGCGAAGCCCGATCGGATTCGAGCTGAGCGTCAAGGCGCTGGAGGTGGTCCAGGAGGCGCACGAATATCCGATCACGCCCAAAGAGCACGGAGTCGCCTATCTGATGGAGCGGCGGCACCTCTGGCTGCGGTCGGCCCGCCAAACGGTAATTCTCCGCGTGCGCCATACGGTGGAAAAGGCGATTCGCGATTTCTTCGACACCAACGGCTTTACGCTGGTCGACGCACCGATTTTCACGCCCGCAGCATGCGAGGGAACGAGCACGCTTTTCGAGGTCCCCTACTTCGATCTGGGCAGCGCCTATTTGACCCAGTCCGGCCAGCTGTACATGGAAGCCGCGGCGATGGCGCTGGGCAGGGTCTACTGCTTCGGCCCGACGTTCCGCGCCGAGAAGAGCAAGACCCGCCGGCACTTGACCGAGTTCTGGATGGTCGAGCCGGAGGTCGCTTACATGGACCTCGAGGAGGACATGGATCTCGCCGAGGACTTGACCTGCTTTATCGTTGAAAGGGTGCTCGACAAACACGGCAAGGAGATCGAATCGGTCCTCGAGCGATCCACGGCGCCGTTGCAGAATGTGAAAAAGCCCTTCCCGCGAATCACCTACTCAGAGGCGATCGAAAGGCTTCAGAAAGTCGGTCATCCGATCGTGTGGGGCGACGATTTCGGAGGAGACGAAGAGACGGCGCTCGCAAACCAGTTCGATCGCCCAGTGATCATTCACCGATATCCTGCGTCTCTGAAGGCGTTCTACTTCAAGAGGGATCCAACGGATTCCAAGCTCGCCCTCGGGATCGACGTCCTCGCCCCAGAGGGGTACGGGGAAATCATCGGCGGCGGTCAGCGCGAAGACGACCTGCAGACGCTCGAGCGGCGGATCGAGGAATTTCATCTTCCGCGCGAGGCATTCAGCTGGTACCTGGATCTGCGCAGCTACGGCAGCGTCCCGCACTCCGGGTTCGGGATGGGGGTTGAGCGAACCGTCGCCTGGGTTTGCGGTCTCCACCACGTTCGAGAAACCATTCCGTTCGCTCGGATGATGGAGAGGATCACGCCCTGAGAGTCGGCTCAGGGAGCGGTGACATCGAATCGATCGAACACCGCGCCCAGCCATCGAATGGCGAGGAGCAGCTCGACAGCGATCAGGCCGGTCGCGAGCGCGCTGGCCACGAGCAACGCTCCGTAGTGCAGAGCGCTGCGCAATACAACCCCGACGATTCCGCCGACGATCACCGACGGCAGGAGCACGAAGAAGAAGACGACCAGCGTGCCGGCGACGGTGAGTAGGCGCTGCCCGAGCGCCTCGATGCCACGGGCGTGCCCGGGATCGAACGCGACCCAGGCGGGAAACAGAAGCACGCCCGCGTTCTGTATTGCCAGATTCGTCAGGACCAGCGCCGGAGCCAGCATCGCCGCGCTGAGCGCGATCGCGACCCGGTCAAAGACGTCGATACCGGGAACGGGATATCCCGCGGACAGTGTGAATGCCGCCGCTATCAGTGCCCACTGCAGGCCGGCGACGATCAGCCCAGGGCCGAGCATCTCCGCCCGAACCACTTCTCGACCAGTCATCGGAAAGGAGCGGAGAATGTCGATCTGGCCGAGATCCTGGCGGAAGTCGATCCGCATTGTGCTGGGTGCGATCAGGACGAGCATCGGGACCAGGCCTGCGCACGCAGCTCCCAACACTGGGCCGACCGGAAACCTCTTCATCAACATCGCCGAGCCAGCGAGGACGGTGGCGATCAGGAACAACAGCATGCGAGGAACCGACACGCGCACTGCGGCGATCAGATTCTTCCAGATGAGCGCGACCTCCGGTCGACCGACGGAGGCGAGGTGGAACGGCACCAGCCGATTCTTCACCACCGGACCACCGCTACCGCGCCTGGAGCGCCGGGCCTCCAGCGCCCGCGCGCGCCGCTCGGCCGCCTCAACCGACGCCTCCTCGAAGGAAGTGTTGCTGGAGAGCACCCAGGCGTAGTGAATCGCGAAAATCGCCAACGCGGGCGGCAGCGATGTCGCGAACGTCGACGGATCTCGCGCCAGGGCCACGCGAATCGGGGCGCGCACCGGAAACAGCACCCAGGAAAGCGGCGGCGAGGACATCAGCGAAGATATCCAGGCGGCCACGCTGTCCCAGCTCCAGGCGCTGGGCGTCTCCGGCTTGTTGACCGCGAGCACCCACCACGCAACGGCAGCGATGGCCGCGAGTGCGATCGCCAGCGTCCCCAGCCGCCTCTTCAACCCGAAGCGGCCCCCCTCGATCAAGCCGGCCCGCGTCAGCGTCGCCCCCGTCAGGTGCAGGTTTAAAGTGGCAAGGCAAAGCCACGCCCCGACGAGGAACATCAGCGGTTGGCCGGTCATCCACCGAGCGGAGAAGAGGGTCATGATCAGCGCGCTGAAGAATGTGCGGAGCAGGCTTTTACCAAGCCGAAAACTGAGCAGCGCTCGCCGGGTGACCGGTGCGGGAAAGAGGAATTGAATTTCGGCATCGGTGAAGGTCAGCTCCGCCTTGTCGCCTCCGAAGAGCCAGGTGGACGCGATGCTGATCATCGCGCCGAGGATCAGCGGCACCTGTATCAGCTCCAGAGCCTCCGGAGGCAGCTGCATCCCTGCGCCGGAGAATCGAACCCGGCGCCCAAGCACGGCCCAGAAGTAAAATGCCCCTGCGAGGGTGGCGATGAGGTACTTGGGCTGCCGCATGCGCTGAATCTGGCGCCGAATCCGATTCCGGATTCCCGCCCCCCAAATGAGAGCCGCCGCGCTCGCGAGGCTCAAGCCTTCTCCTGAGGACCGGGCGGGCTTTGGGAAGTAATGCGAATGAAGACGTCCTCCAGCGATTCGCGGCCAGCGGGAAGTGCCTCGCCGGCGCCGCTCAAGTGACTTCGGATCTCATCCAGCGAACCGAAAGCAACGATGCGTCCACCGGCAATCACCAAGATGCGATGGCACAGCTCTTCGACCAGCGGAAGCAGGTGCGAAGAGAGGACGATGCCAGCGCCGCGCTCTGCCCTTTGGCGCAAGGACTGTTTCATTCGGCGAATGCCGAGCGGATCGAGGCCGGTCAGGGGCTCGTCGAGCAAAATCAAGCGCGGCTCGTGAAGAAAACCGCACGCGATCGACAGCTTCTGTTTCATCCCGCGCGAAAGCTCGAGCGGCAGTGCGGTCTCTTTGCCTTTCAATTCGAGCTCCTCGAGGAGGACGTCGGCCCTCCTTTCCCAGTCAGCGACTCCGTAGATTCGCGCGATCAGGTTGAGGTGCTCGCGAACGGTGAGGTAGTCGAACAATCTGGGCTCGTCCGGGAGGAAGGCCAGCGCCGCCTTGGCATGCACCGGGTCCTTCAGAAGATCGTACCCAGCGATTTGGATCCGACCCTGCGTGGGGGGAATCACCCCGGCCAGGCACCGCAGCGTGGTGGTTTTTCCCGCTCCGTTGGGCCCTACCAGCCCCAGGACCTCGCCGAGGCGGACCTCGAACGAGAGATCGAACGCCGCGCGAAGCTCGCCGTAGATCTTCCCGAGGCCATTCACCTGCAGTATCGGGGCGCCGTTGAATGTCACCCGTTCTTCTTAGCGCAGCTTTGGTTCAATGCCTCGACCAATGCCTCTCGCGCGAGCGCATCGCTCTCGCGTTCGAGCGCGCTGCTGAGCAAGATGCGCGAATCCGGTGAGGTGGACAGTACCCGAGCTGCCGCCGCGCGCACGTCCCAGCGCGGATGGGAGAGGTGCTTCGCAGCCGCCGCAAGGCCTTCCGGCCCGCTCGGACCGGCGAGCAGGGCTTCCTTGATCACTTCCGGATCGCGATGGCAGACGGCGCTCTGCCACAGCGCAGGCGAAAGCCTCTTCATCCGAGCCAAGGCGCGCACCGCTCTTGCCGCTCGCAGGCCATCGATGCTCGCTGCGAGGCGTTCCAAATCTGGAGCCAGCTCGGTGCTTGCATTCTCCCCAGCGGATTCGATCGCCGCCGCCTGCACCCACGCGTCGGAGTCATCGAGGGCTCGCCGCAGCAGCGCACCGCAGGCGGTAGAGCTTACCGCCCCAAGGCCACGCGCAGCGGCGCACCTGACTGCGGCGTCGGAATCCTCCAACCCGATGAGCGCCAGCTCGATCGCGGCTTCGCTTCCGATTTCGCCCGCTGCCTCGACCGACGCTGCGCGAACGCGAACGTCCGCATCGCGAATGGTCCGACGCAGCGAGGGCAAGGATCTTGATTTCCCCACGCGGGCCAACGCCCACACCGCGCTCGCTGCGGGCCGCGAGGCAATCGACTTCTCGAGCTGCTCGAAGACCGGGTAATCGCCCTTCCGGGCGAGGCTCGCCAGAGCCTGGGCTGCAGCACCGGCAACCGGGTCATCCGAGAGCATCCGGACCAACGGCTCCACGGCGTCCACCGCTCCACTCTGTCCGAGCGCCTTGATCGCAAGGAGCTGGATCTCCACCTCTGCTCCCTCAGCCAATCGGGTCAACGCGGAGATGCGCAACCCCGCCGCCATTTGGACTAGCGACTCGGCGGCGGCGAAGCGCGCCGGCTTAGACAGCGAATCGAGACGGTCGATGAGCAGCTCGGCGGCGGCGGGCCCGAGGGCGACCAGCGCTCGAACGACGTCGTCAGCGAGAAGATCGTCGCGGGCTGCTTCCGCGATTGCGGTGGCAAGGCTCGCGTCCCGCAGCATCGTTGCCGCGAACAGAGCACCAGCCCGCGCGTCTCGATCTGCAAATCCCAAGGCTCTCTCGATGACCTCGCCAGCCGCTCGCATCCGCGCGAGCGCGTCGGTCACGCGGCGCTGAAGGAATTCCTGGTGCGCAGGATCCGCCGAGGAACGCTGAAGTCCGAGCGCTGCAAATGCCGCCTCGGCGACCGATCGCTGTCCGGCCGCAAGCCCGCCGCAGATGCAATCGATGGCGGCCCGCTCCGGAACGAGGCCCAGCAAGCGATATGCGCTCCCCCGCGCCTTGACGTCTTGGAGCAGCGGAACCAGCTGTGAGAGCGGAGGGGGGCACCTCAGCTCCGCGAGCCCCTGGAGCGCGCTCAGTCGAAGCAATGGATCGCCTGCGTTGAGCAGCCTTTTCAGCTCGCGGACGGCGGGCTCTCCTCCAATTCGGCCGAGCGCTTCCGCGGCGGAGATTCGCACGTTCTGATCGGCGTCTTCGAGAGCACCGAGCAGGGCATCGGTTCCCTCGCGCAAACGCATCCCGCCCAGGATGTCCGCCGCAAATCGCCGCTGGTCCGCGTCGGGATGGCGCATCAACGCGATCACCGCTGGCGCGGCGGCCGAGCCGAGCCGGATGAGTGCCTCGGCCGCGGAGTTCCGCGCGCACGCTTGCGTCCGATCGGCAAGAGCAGCGAGGAGACTCGGGACGGCGCGCTGGCCATCGGGCAGACGCGACAAGCGTTCCGCCGCCGCGCCTCGCACTCGCCAGCTCTCATCGTAGAGAAGCTGGACGAGCGCTTCGACGCCAAGGCTTCCGCGCGGTTCGGCCTCGAGTACTGACCGGTATCGCTCTTCTGCTTCAGCGCTTCCGGTCATGTCGAGTCACCTGCCCCGCGAGGCGCAGACTGAAAGAGAGCCTTGAGATCCAAGAGGAGCGTCAGCTCATCGCCGGCGCCGCACACGCCGATCACGTACGGCTTTGCCCCCGCGCAGGTGATTGGGGGAGCGGGCCGGAGATCAGCAATCCGAACGCGCACCACCTCCGTCCCGCCGTCGACCAGGACGGCTACGCGATCTTGGGCGAGCCGGCAGACGATGCACCGAGCCTTTGCGCCGAGGCTGCGCGCCATCAGACCAAAGCGCTTTCGCAAGTCGACGATGGGCACGATCGCGCCGCGGAGATTGAACACCCCCTCGATGAATGCCGGCTCGCGCGGAATGCGCGCCGGCTGCGGTGGCCGGATGATTTCCTCAACCCTGCGAAGATCGAGGGCGTACTTCTCATCCCCGACCCGAAAAGCGCACAGCTGAACGACGTGGTCGCGCTCGAGAGGGGCCTCGCGCAGAGCAGAATGAATGGCGAATCGAGCTCTCATGCGAGCGCTTTGTGAATGTCCAGCAGGATGAAGAGATCCGTGCCAAGGTGGCCGAGCCCGACCAGGTGATCGCCGCCTCCGATGCCCGGCGCGAGTGACTCGATCTCCGAGGGCTTGAGACGGATCACCTCGCGGACCGCGTCCACCAGGACGCCGACGTCCCCTTCCGGGTCGCGGACGATGAGGATCCGGGATGTGCTGGTCAGCGACCCGGGCTCAACCTCGGGGCCGGCGATCTTTGGCGGCCGCTCGCACAGCTTGAGCCGCATTTTGACGTCGTAGACGGGAAGTATTTCCCCGCGGAGCTTGATCACCCCAAGCAGATTGTCGGCCGAACGCGGAATCTCCGTCAGCGGCGGAACTCGGACGATTTCCCGAACTTGGTCGATGGGAATCGCGTAGCACTCCTGCGCCAGGAAGAAGGCAAGGTACTCTCCCGGCCTCTCCTGCGAGGCCAGAAGAGTCATCTCGTCCGCCGGAATGGACGGCCTGAACAGCTCTCCGACGTCCTCGTCGGGAGCGTAGAAGAACTGCTTCAGAATATCGGCGAACGCGGCCACGGCCGCAGTCTACACGAGCTCGGGCCGCCGCTCTGAATTGACGACCTCTTCAATCAGCGCGCCGGTGTCCAGAACGAGCACCGGATTGCGATCGCCGAGGTCGGTCGCTCCCGCGATGCCCGGGGTGTGCCGCAGCCTCCCCCCCAGCGGTTTGACCACCACGTCTTGCTGGCCGAGCAACTCGTCCACGGCGATGCCGAGTCGACGGTGGGCCAGGCCGACGACCAGTATGAAGCGTCGCCGGAGCTCTGTTTCCGGGAGCTCAAAGACCCGAGCCAGCCGCGCCAGCGGAATCGTCTTGCCTCGCAGACCGATGACCTCTCGACCCTCGACCGTCCTCACCTCGCTCTCCGCGATCGAGGTTATCTCCGACACCGCATTGAGGGGCACCGCGTAGACCCTTCCGCTCACCGAGACCACCAGCGCTCGGACGATGGCCAGCGTCTCCGGGAGGGTGATCGTGAAGGTGGACCCGACTCCGCGCTCGCTGTGGGTATCGATCATCCCCGAAAGCCGGCTGATGTTTGTCTTAACGACATCCAGTCCGACGCCCCGGCCTGACAGCTCCGAGACTCGGCTTGCGGTCGAGAAACCGGGGAGAAAGATCAACCTCTGCAACTCGCGCGGGGTCATCTCCTCCGCCTGGGCCCGGGTCAATATTCCGGTGCGAACGGCGACCTCGCGAATCCGCTCTTCGTCCAGGCCGCGACCATCGTCGGAGATCTCGATCACCACCTGGTTGCCCCGCTGCATCGCCCGGATGGCCACCGCCGCTCTGGGCCTTTTGCTCAGGCGCTCCCGCTCGTCGGGCGTTTCCACCCCGTGGTCGACGGCATTGCGAACGATGTGCATCAGCGGATCGGAGAGCGCTTCGACGATCAGCTTGTCGACCTCGACTTCGCCTCCGCGCATGAGGAAATCGACTTCCTTGCCCGACTCGCGGGCGATTCGCCGCACCGTGCGCGCCAGCTTGTCGAAGACTTGGCCCAGGGGAACCATGCGAACCTCGAGGATCCCCTTCTGCAAGTCGTCGAGCTTGCGCTCCAGCAGCCGACTCTCGCGGTGCAGCTCATGGCCCCAAAGCTGCCCTGGAGGGGGCTTGCCACCGCGGCTCGCCTGCTCCGCCAGCCGCGCGACGTTCGCTTTGATCAGCAGCAGCTCGCCCACCGCATCCATCAGCGAATCCAGCCGGCCGATGTCCACCCGGACGGTCTGCGTCAGGCCGCGCCCGACCGGGTCCCCTTCTCCATCAGGCTGCTTCGGCGAGGGCCGCACCATTGCGTCCGCCGTACCGAAACGGGGATTCGCGTAGGCGGGGAGCGCGCCGGACGCTTGCTGCGGCGCATTGGACACCGCGACCCGGACGGGCGACCGATGCTCGGGTTCCGCGCCAGGCGGCGTAGGCGAAACGAGCCGCTCCAGCGGGAGAGACGGCTCTGCGGGTTGCGGCTGAAATTGAAAGAGCGGGTGCACCGATGCCGGCAGGGCGGTCAGAGCCAGCCTCAATTTCTCGGTTTCCACCTTGCCGCCGAAGATGATGTCGAAGGCGATGCCCGTCCCGTCGCCCGGATCGGCGGACGGAAGAGTGCTGATCACCTCACCCAATGACTTGAGCTTCGAGTTCAACCGAGCCAGCCCCTGATCGAAATCCGAAAGATCGAAAACTGCCCGGACCTTCCACACAGCCATTCCCTCGCGAAGGTTCTCCCGCAGGCGGTGTTCCTCGTACTCGGTGAGCACGTTTCGGACTTGCGTGTCCAATTCCAGCTGGTCGAGCGCGTCGCTTTGCTCCACGGTGCCGCTGTCGATGAACTGGGCCAACTTCTGCGAGACCGCCTCGGCGCGTTCGGTGGCCACCGCGGACCGCTCTCGGCGCGAAGTTTCTGCTAGCACCACCTGAAAGGTGTCGAATGATTCGATCAGGGCGTCGACCACCTTCTCGGTCAGCTCGATTCGTCCCAGTCGGAGGCGATCAAGAAGGTCTTCCGTCTGATGGGCCAGCTGCGCAATCCGCTGCTCGCCGAACATCGCCGCCAGCCCCTTGAGCGAGTGCGCGGAACGGAAAATCCCGTTCACCAGATCCGGCTCGAGTCGCTCTCCGCGGCGCCGGTCTAGGATCGCCAGATCGCGGCTTAGGGCGTCGAGGATCTCGGTCGCCTCGGCGACGAAATCGGACAGCCCTTTGGTGGATGTGGTCACGCGATGTTCAAGTAGCGCATCAAGAGCCCCTCAAGCTGCTGCGGCTCGAAGGGTTTGACGAGGTATTCTGCGGCTCCTAGGGCGAGTCCCTTGGCCCGGTCCTGCTCCCTTCCTTCCGTCGTAATGACGAACAGGGGAGTCTCGCGGTAGGTGGGACTCTTCTTCACGAAGTTGATCAGCTCCAGGCCGTTGATGCCCGGCATGTTGAGGTCGGTGATGATCAGATCGAAGCGTTGGCGGCTGAGAAGCTTGAGCGCGTCAAAGCCGGTGGACGTGGTGAACGCTTCGACGCCGCCGACCGACTCCACCGCGGACGCAATGAACTCACGTGACGCCTTGGAGTCCTCGACGATCAAAATCTTGTATGCCATCGGCCGGCCGCAGCGGCGGATATGGTAGCAGAACCCCGGGCGACCACCTATCTTGCACCCGGGATCGACTGGACCTTGTTGCTGGCGGGTCGGCCAGCTCCGGAAAGGAGCCGGGCGACGCCCTTGTCCGACAGCACGGCAACGTGGGACCCGTTGAACTGGGGTACGAACTGATTGAGCAATGCAGCCGCCCGGGTAGCCTCTTCCACCTTCCCGCTCCCGGGTATCTCCAGCGCCACCGTCTGCACCAGCGCCCGGGACAGCATGCGACCTGCATCGCCCATCGTGCGCAGCAGGGAATCGAGGCCGAACCCTTCGCTGTTGCCGATGCCGATCGCAAAAATGCGCGACATAGCGATTCTTCCGTCCGACGGAATCAGCAGGCAATCGCCGGCGGAGCCGATGAAGAAGCGGTCCAGCAGCACCTGAGAAAGTGCGCCGCTCAGTCGCCAATCGACGTACCCAGCCGTACCCCTGAGCGGCCGCTCGTCCTCGGCGACGAAGAGGCACAGCGTGTCCACGCCCGGCAAGTGATCCAAGCTGGTGAAGCCGATTTCGTGGGTAGAAAGGCTCATGCCTTGCTCAGTGCCTGTGCGATTCGGTCGAGCAGGCCGTTGACAAAGGCGGAGGATTCTTCGGTGCCGTATTTTTTCCCCAACTCGACCGCCTCATCGATGGATACGCTGCGCGGAATATCCGCTCGGTACTTCAGCTCGAAGATGCCTATTCGCAGTACGTTGCGGTCGATGCGCGTCATTCGATCGATGCGCCAATGGTGGCTGTACTCGCGGATCAGGGCGTCGATTTCCGCCAGGTTGAACCTCACGCCGCTGACCAGCTCGCGCGCAAACCGCTGCGTTTCCGGATCGGGCTTTTCCACTTCCGCAGACGCGCCCCAGGCGGCCGCCAGAGCGTCATCCGCCCCGCCATCGCTCATCTCCAGTTGATAGAGCGCTTGCAGCGCGCGCTCCCTCGCGGTCCTGCGAGCTCCCATCGACGCCTACTTCTTCTTTCCTTCCACCGCCGTCAGCCGACCCTTGAGGAGTCCGTGCGAGACTTTGCTGTTGAGATTGACCATCTCGATGCACGCCACCGCGGCCTCCCAGCCCTTGTTGCCCGCTTTCGCTCCAGACCGCTCGATCGCCTGTTCCACCGTGTCGCAGGTGAGCACGCCGAAGCTGATCGCGCACTGGGACGAGAGCGCGAGTGTGCCGATCCCCCTCGCGACCTCGGAGGAGATGTATTCGAAGTGCGGCGTCCCGCCTCGAATCACCGCTCCAAGGCAAATCACTCCGACGTACCCGCCCTGCTCCGCCACTCGGCGCGCCAGGCCGGCCAGCTCGAACGCTCCCGGCACTCGAAAGACGTCGATGTCTTCGTCAGCAACGCCGTGCCTTAAGAGGGCGTCGAGTGCTCCGCGAAGCAATTCCTCGGTGACGAAGGCGTTGAAGCGCGATACGCAGACTGCGAATCGGCCTTTGGGCGGCGCCAGACTTCCTTCGAAATAGCGAGGCATTGCGTCGCAGTTTAACGCGTCCGGGAGCGGTTTCTAGCTTCCGAGGGGGACCGTGCGGCTTGACCGGCCACCGCCCGCAGCATCGGAGTGGTTTTTCCCAGCGGGATCTGCTCGACGACTTCGAGGTTGTAGCTCTCAAGCCCAACGATTTTTTTCGGATTGTTCGTCAAAAGCCTCAGCCTCCCGAGCCCGAGGTCCTTGAGGATTTGAGCGCCCACTCCGAATTCGCGCAGCCGCGTGTGATCCGTTCGCGACCGCGGCTCGACCTCGCGAGCCAGGTGCGTGCAGACGAGCGTGGAGTCCGGAGCCTGATCCTTCTGCAAGTAGACGATCACGCCGCGTCCCTCCTCGGCAATTCGCTTGAGCGCTTGCTGCAGCTGAGCGCCGCAGTCGCAGCTCGCGCTGCCCAGAACGTCTCCCGCCAGGCAAGCGCGGTGCACGCGCGTCAGGACGGGGGCAGAGCCCGAGATATTGCCCTTCACCAGCGCAAGGTGGACCTTTGAATCGACATCGCTTGAGTACGCGATCGCTTGGAAGGAGCCGCCATCGCCCCGTTGGAACGGCAGCTCGCCCACCCGGTGAACGAGGCGCTCATGCCGCAAGCGGTACCGGATCAGGTCCGCGACAGACAGGAGCGTCAGACCCTGCTTTTGAGCGAAACGCTGCAGCTGGGGCCGGCGCGCCATGGTTCCATCGGCATTCATGACTTCGCAGATCACGCCGGCAGGAAAGAGACCTGCGAGTCGGGCCAGATCGACGGACCCTTCGGTTTGGCCGGTGCGAACCAGCACCCCTCCTCTGCGCGCGCGCAACGGAAAGATGTGCCCGGGTCGGACGAGGTCGCTGGGTTTGGCATTCGGCGCCACCGCGGCGCGAATGGTACGGGCGCGGTCCTGCGCGGAGATGCCGGTGGTGATGCCCCGCGACGCTTCGATCGAGACGGTGAATGCCGTCTGGTAGGGCGAAGTGTTTTCCTGAACCATCAGCGGAAGATTGAGCTGCTGGATCCGCTCTTCGGTGAGCGACAGGCAGATCAGACCGCGGCCGTGCGTCGCCATGAAGTTGATCGCGTCCGGCGTCACCTTCTCGGCGGCCATCACCAGGTCGCCTTCGTTTTCCCGATCTTCGTCGTCGGTGAGAATGACCATCCTGCCTTTGCGGATCTCGGTGAGCGCCTTTTCGACGAGTCCGATGCTGTCGAGCTGTTTCTTGGCCATCCGCATGGTCGCTAGCTCCGCGGTCCGAATCCGCCGTCGCCCGGTTTCTCCTCCGAGCTGGCGCCAGGCACTCCTCGCTGAAGAGCGAACAGCCGGGCAATGTACTTGCCAATCAGATCAGCTTCGAGATTGACCCGCGCTCCGCGGCGCTTGGCGGACAAGGTAGTCCGCTTCTGCGTCTCGGGAATGATGGCGACCGAGAAGCGGTCGGCGCCGAGCTCGTTCACGGTCAGGCTGATGCCATCCACTGCGACAGAGCCCTTCTCGATGAGCATCGGCGCCAGCGACGGGGGAAGCGAGAACTCGAGTACCGACGAATCGCCTTCGCCGCGGATCGACAGGATCTCAGAAACCGCATCCACGTGCCCCAACACCAGGTGGCCTCCGAGCCTGTCGCTCAAGGTCATCGAGCGCTCGAGGTTCACCCTCGAGCCGCGCTCAAGTGATCCGAGCGTCGTCCTTCGAAGCGTCTCCGCCGATGCCTCGACCCGGAATGCACCGGGTTTCAGCTCCGCGACGGTGAGGCACGCGCCGTCGACGGCAATCGATTCACCCAGCTTGAGTTCCTGGCCGGCGATGGACGCCCCAACCCAAAGCTGCGCCATTCCTCCGAAGGAAATCTGCTCTACGGTGCCGACGTCTTGAATTAACCCGGTAAACATCTCTTGCGCTTATAACCAAAAAGGCGGCACGCCGCCCTCTCGGGCCGAGGGCGTACCTCAGCCCCTCCAGCGGCGGTTCGCGAGAAGCCCTCGAATCACGGCGTCGTTGCCCTCGGACCCGATAGCGACGTCTTCCAGCCCAACTGCATTGCCCATGCGATTGACTTGAAGCGCACCCGTCCAGGAAAGCCCATCAGAACCGATCAACTTGGGCGCGATGAAGACGACCAGCTCATCGGCGAGGCGCTCGGTGAGGAAGGACCCGTAGACGTCGGCGCCGCCTTCGACCAGAACTTGAAGGACGCCCTCCCTTCCCAGCCGCCGCAGCAGCTCGAGCAGGTTGAGGCGACCGGCGCGGCCGGAAAGCGTCCAGACCTCCACGCCCCTCCGGACCAGCTCTCTGGACTTGGCAGCATCCCTCGGTTCAAGCGTCGCTACGATCGTCCGAGCAGACGCGCGCGATTGGAAGATCCTCAGCCGAGGGAGAAGCCGCAGCCGCGTGTCCAGCACGATGCGGATCGCGTTGCGACCGGTCGCGTGCCGAAGCCGCGTGGTGAGCTGGGGATCATCGATCCGCGCCGTATTCGCGCCGACCAAGACCGCATCGACTTGATCTCGAAGACGATGGACGTACGCCCGCGCTTCCTGGCCGGTAACCCATCGCGAATCACCTGACGCAGTCGCGATTTTTCCATCGAGCGTGATCGCCGCCTTGAGGATGACCCACGGTAGACCGGTTTGCACGCGCTTGAAGTAGGGTCGATTGATCCGATTTGCCTCCTCGCGAAGAACTCCGCTTATGACCGGGACGCCCGCTCGGCGCAGGTGGGCGATTCCCCGACCGTTGACGATTGGATTTGGATCCTGCGACGCGTAGATGACTCGTTTGAGGCCCGCCTCCAATATCGCTTGCGCGCAAGGCGGCGTCCGGCCGTAATGCCCGCAGGGTTCCAGCGTGGTGTAGAGATCGGCGCCGCGGGCCCGGGCGCCGGCGCGCCTGATCGCCTCTACCTCCGCGTGCGGCAAACCCGCTTTCCTGTGGTGGCCGCGGGAGATGACCCGCCCCGCCTTAACCAGCACCGCACCGACTGCAGGATTGGGGCTGGTGCGGCCGACGCCTTTCTTCGCTTCGCGCAGCGCCAGCCGCATGAAAGACTCCGCGCGCTCCCGGTCCAGACCTGCGCGTCGCGCGATCGGGCTTCTCGATCCAAGCTTCGCGGTCCGCGCTGAAACCGAGCTCCGCGTGGCGTTCATGCCGGTCGCTATCCCTTGCCGCTGCTCTGAAGCTTGCGATCCTTACCCTTCCCCTGCTCGTTGATCAGCTCTTTCAGCTCGCTCATGAACTCGGCGATGTCGCGGAAGGATCGATAGACCGATGCGAAGCGGACGTAAGCCACCTCGTCGAGGCGGCGCAGGTTTCTCATGACCTCTTCGCCGAGAAAGGTGGAGGGCACTTCCTTTTCCCCCGCCTCCTGGAGCTTGCGTTCGATCTCGGTGACCACCCGGTCCAGCTGCTCCAACGAGACCGGGCGTTTCTCGCAGGCCTTCTTCAAACCGGCGAGCATCTTGTCGCGATCGAACGCCTCCCGCCGTCCGTCCTTTTTCACGATCAGGGGATTGAGCTCCTCCACTCGCTCGTAGGTCGTGAATCTTCGGTGGCACTGGAGGCATTCGCGGCGGCGCCGGATCACCGCTCCCTCGTGAGACTCGCGGGAGTCGATCACTTTATTTTCCGGATCCTGACAGAAGGGACAGCGCATGACTGCGGGTGCTCGTCAGTGTCTAAGGCGCGATGCGTAGAGCGGAAAGTGGCCCGTCATTTCTCTTACTTTTCCAAGGATCCGGGCATGAACCGCCCCGTCATCGGGGTGGTCGAGCACCTCGCCGATCATCCTTCCAATCTCGGCCATCTCCGGCTCGCGCATCCCTCGCGTCGTCAACGCCGGCGTGCCAATCCGGATCCCCGAAGTCACGGTCGGCTTTTCCGGGTCAAACGGGATCACGTTTTTGTTGACGGTGATGCCCGCTTTGCCAAGCGCTTCCTCGGCGACCTTTCCGGTGATCGCCTTCGGTCGCAAATCGACGAGCATCAGGTGGTTGTCCGTTCCACCCGAGCACAAACGCAGGCCGGCCGCCTTCAACGCTTCCGCCAGCGCCTTGGCATTGGCGACGATCTGCCGCTGGTAGGCTTGGAAAGCCGGCGACTGCGCTTCCTTGAGGGCGACCGCCTTGGCAGCGATCACGTGCATCAATGGCCCGCCCTGGATGCCGGGGAAGATCTGGCTGTTGAGGACCTTCGCGTAAGCTTCCTTACAAAGGATCATCCCGCCGCGCGGCCCGCGGAGCGTCTTGTGAGTGGTGGTGGTGACGATCTCTGCAAGGGGTATCGGCGAAGGATGGATTCCCGCCGCGATCAACCCGGCGATGTGAGCGATGTCGGCCACCAGAGCAGCGCCGTACGAGTCGGCAATTTCGCGAAATCGGGCAAAGTCAAAGACCCGCGGGTAGGCGGACGCACCCACCACGATCGCCTTCGGCCGATGCTCCTTGGCGAGCGCCTGGACCTGGTCGAAGTCGATCGTCTCGGTCTGCCGCGATAGGCCGTAGTGGACGACCTTGTAGAGCTTGCCGGAAAAATTGAAGGGGGCACCGTGGGTAAGATGCCCGCCCGAGTTGAGGTCGAGCGCGAGCATGGTGTCGCCGACCTTCATCACCGCCATGTAGGCGGCCATGTTGGCCTGACTCCCCGAATGCGGCTGGACGTTCGCGTGCTCCGCGCCGAAGAGCGCCTTGGCGCGCTCGATGGCCAGGTTTTCGGCGACGTCCACGAACTCGCAGCCGCCGTAGTAGCGCTTCCCCGGGTATCCCTCCGCGTACTTGTTGGTCAGCGGCGATCCCATCGCTTCCAGCACCGCCGGGCTGACGAAGTTCTCGGAGGCGATGAGCTCGAGGCCCTCCTCCTGCCGGCGGGTCTCGTCCTCGATGGCCTTGGCTATCTCCGGGTCAACCACCGAAAGTCTTAACGTGTTCTCCATTGCAGCCTCCAGCGCCGAATGCCCGCGCACGGACGGCAGGCGAAATCACCTGAACCGCCTGAAGAGGAGGACTGCGTTCGTACCACCGAAGCCGAACGAATTGGTCATTGCGGCGTTGACCCGGACTTCGCGCGGCTTGTTGGGTACGTAGTCCAGATCGCAATCGGGGTCGGGCGTGTCGTAGTTGATCGTCGGGGGCAGAATGTTTCGAGTGAGGGCCAGCACGCAGACCACCGCCTCGGCCGCTCCGGCGGCGCCGAGCATGTGCCCGGTCATCGACTTGGTCGAGCTGACCGCGAGCTTTCGCGCGTGTGAACCGAAAACCGCTTTGATCGCTTTTGTCTCGGTCGCGTCGTTGTAGGGCGTCGAGGTTCCGTGCGCATTGATGTAGCCGATGTCCTCCGGCTTCATACCCGCGCTTTGAAGCGCCAGGCGCATGCAGCGCGCCGCTCCTTCCCCGTCGGGCGACGGCGCGGTCACGTGATAGGCATCCGAGTTCGCGCCGTAACCCACCAGCTCCGCCAGAATCGGCGCCCCCCGCTTCTTTGCCTGCTCCAGCTCCTCGAGAACGACGATTCCCGCGCCCTCGCCTTGAACGAAACCGTCCCGGTCTTTGTCGAACGGTCGGCTGGCGTGCTCTGGATCGTCGTTTCGCGTAGAAAGGGCCTTCATCACTGCGAAACCGCCGATAGCCAGAGGGGTGATCGCCGCCTCCGCCCCGCCGGCGATCACCGCATCCGTCTCGCCCAGGCGAATCGACTTCCATCCTTCGCCGATCGCGTGCGCGCTGGTCGAGCACGCCGAGACCGGCGACCAGTTGGGCCCGCGCGCGTTGTAGCGCATGCTGATCAGCCCGGGCGCCATGTTGATGATCATCTGAATGATGAAAAAGGGCGACACCCGATCGAATCCTTTCTCGAGTGCCTTTTTATGCTGCTCTTCGAGCGAACCGATGCCGCCGATCCCCGAGCCCACGATCACCCCAACCTTTTCCGGGGCGTAGCCGTTGGGCTTGTCCGTTCCGACGGGTAAGCCGCTCTCGCGCATCGCCATCTCCGACGCGGCGATGGCGTACTGGGTGAAAAGGTCCATTCGGCGGGCTTCTTTTTTCTCCATGAACTGCTCGGGAGAGAAATCTTTCACTTCTCCCGCGATGCGCGCGTCGAGCCCGTCGGTGGGGAAGCGGGTAATTGGACCGATGCCCGACTTGCCCGCCAGCATGTCTTTCCAATTCTTTTCGGTCCCGGTGCCCAGCGCTGAAATCAGCCCCGTTCCGGTGATGACGACTCGACGCTCCGACACAGTTTCTCCGCTCCAGCGCTTTTCCCAGCGGCGCTACCGAGCCCTCACCCGGTCACTTCTTGTGCGTATTGACGTAGTTGATGGCATCTCCCACCGTCTTGATGTTCTCCGCCTCTTCGTCAGGAATCTCCACCTCGAATTCCTCTTCCATCGCCATGACGAGCTCCACGATGTCGAGGCTGTCCGCCCCCAGGTCCTCGATAAAGGAAGACTCGGGCTTGATCTCGTCCTCGCCGACGCCCAGTTGGTCGGCGATGATGGACTTGACCTTCGCCTCGATGTTTGTCGTCGCCATTTTTTTCAGCCCTCCAAGATCCAGCATTGCCCGGACCACGGTCCGGTAACCCGCGGGCGCGGTATATCCCACGCCGCGCATCGATCCAACTTCGACGCTACATGTACATCCCGCCGTTGACCCTGAGCACTTCACCGGTGATGTAGGAAGCTTCGTCGCTGGCAAGGAAAACCACCGCGTTGGCGATCTCCGCTGCCACTCCGAGCCTAGACAGGGGAATTTCTTCAATCATTTTTGCGCGAGTCTCGGCGGAAAGGCGCGATGTCATATCCGTCTCAATAAGCCCGGGCGAGACGGCGTTCACCCGAATATTTCGGGATGCAAGCTCGCGGGCCACGGACTTGGTGAGTCCAATCAAGCCTGCCTTCGATGCGCTGTAAGCCACCTGCCCCGCATTTCCGGTTTCACCCACCACCGAAGTGAGATTGACGATCGCCCCGCCGCGCTGCTTTATCATTGGACGAGCGGCAGCCCGGATGAGGGCGAACGCACCCTTGAGATTGACGTCCAGTTGCTTGTCCCAATCTTCGTCCTTGGTGCGGACGACCAGCCCGTCGACCGCGATGCCGGCGTTGTTGACGAGCACATCGAGCCTGCCGAATTCCGCGATCACGGTCTCCACTGCCTTGGCGCAAGACGCGGTGTCCGCGATGTCGAAGCGGATCGCCTTTCCCCTTGCCCGAAGCAGAGCGAGGGTCTCGCTCGCCGCTGCCTCGTTGCCCGCATAGCCAAATACCACCTGGGCACCCAGATTGGCGAAGGCGATCGCACATGCCCTTCCGATTCCGCGCGAGCCGCCGGTGATGAAGACGACCTTCTGGTTGAAATCCATCACGCGCTGGCGACCCCGTCGAGCGCCTTCTTCAGGCTTTCCGAATCCTCGACACCGAAAACCTGCGCGTCCTTGGAAATGTGTCGAATCAAGCCGCGCAGCACTCTGCCTGGCCCGAGCTCGACAAAATGCGTTACCCCGTGCCGCTGCATCTCCTGCACGCATTCCACCCACCGGACCGGACGGCTCACTTGTTCGAGCAACAGGGTCGGCGTGCGGCTGGGATCGCCGTTCGGTCGCGCCTCGACGTTCGTCACCACCGGGCAGCGCGGCGCGGCAAAGTCGATCCGTCCCAGCACGCCTTGCAGCAGCGGTTTGACCGGCTCCATCAGAGCGCAGTGAAAGGGTGCAGACACTTGGAGGGGAATCACTCGCTTGGCGCCAGCCTGCTGCAAAGGTTTCGCGGCGCTGTGGACTGCTTCCGCATGCCCGGCGATCACCGTCTGGTCCGGTGAGTTGTAGTTGGCGGGTTCCAGCACGTGGCCATCGGCAACTTGCTTGCAGACCTGCTGCACTCTTTCCGCTGGTAACCCGAGCACCGCGGCCATCGCCCCAACGCCCGGCGGCACCGCCTCTTGCATGAAGCGGCCCCGCTCGCGCACCGCTCGCACTGCCGCCCCAAGCCCCAGGGATCCGGTGACCACCAGAGCCGAGTACTCGCCGAGCGAGTGCCCTGCGGCAAAGGCTGGCGCCGGCGCGCGCTTGCCGAAGACGGCCTGGGCCGCGACCGACACGGTCAAGATCGCCGGCTGCGTGTTGGCGGTCAGCGTCAACGTCTCTTCTGGCCCATCGAAGCAGAGGCGGGAGAGCTTCTCCCCCAGCGCGTCGTCCGCCGCCTCGAAGACGGCCCGAGCCTCGGCGAAATGGGTAAAGAGATCCTTTCCCATTCCCACGCATTGGCTTCCCTGTCCTGGAAAGACGAAACCGATCTTCATTGTGCGGGCCTACCAGCGCACGATGGCGCCTCCCCAGGCGATGCCCGCCCCGACGGCCATCATCGCAATGAGATCGCCCGGCCGCAGCCGACCCGCTCGGTTGGCTTCGTCAAGCGTCGTGGGCACCGATGCGGAGGAGGTATTGCCGTACCTGGCAATGTTCAACCAACATTTCTCGATCGGGATCCCCAACCTGCTCATTACCGATTCGATGATTCGAAGGTTTGCCTGGTGGGCGATGACGTGGGTGACGTCCTTGATCGTCAGGCCGTTCGCCGCCAGTCCTTCCATGAAGACCTCGCTCAGCGAGCGGACCGCAACTTTGTAGACTTCGCGGCCGTTCATCGAGACCTTGTGCATCTTGCGCCGAAGAACCTCCTCCGAGAGGGGGTACATGCTGCCGCCGCCGCGGATGCAGAGGATCTCCGCCAACCTTCCATCGCTGTGCATGTGCGTGGAGAGAATTCCGCGCGATTCATCGTTCGATGGAGCGACCACCATTGCTCCGGCGGCGTCGCCGAAAAGGACGCAGGTGTTGCGGTCCTGCCAGTCGAGGAGTCGAGTCAGCAGCTCGACGCCGACGATCAGCGCCCGCTTCGCCATTCCCGTCCGAACGTACTGATCGACGATCGAAAGCGCGTAGAGCGAGCCGGCGCAAGCAGCGGAGACGTCGAACGCGAACGCCTTGGACGCCCCGAGCTTGGCCTGGACCATCGAAGCGCAAGAGGGCATCGGCATGTCCGGGGAGATCGTCCCAACGATGATCAGGTCGAGCTCCTCGGGTCGAGTGGCAGCCATTTCCAGAGCGCGGATGGACGCCTTCACCGCCATGTCCGAAGTTTGCTCGCCGTCGGCAGCTTGATGTCGCTCCTCGATTCCCGTGCGTTCGACGATCCACTGATTCGTGGTGTCGACCATCTTCTCCAGATCTTTGTTGGTGATGATCTTTGCCGGCGCGTAGGAACCGGTCCCAATGATTTGTGTCCTCGGCACGCTCACCATCCTGGTATCGTCTAATCCGAATGGGCCTCTTCGGAGGGCTCCTTTATCCTCTTCGCGGGGCGCGCAGGCAACCAAGATTGCGCCGCGCGGACTCGAGCCACCAACTCGTCCTGAAAGTGCGCTTGAGTCGTCTGGAGCGCCGCCTTGAGAGCGTTTTTAACAGCTTTTGCCTGCGACCGCCCGTGAGCAACGATTCCGACGCCGTTGACGCCCAGAACCGGCGCACCGCCGTATTCCGCGTAATCCACGACTTTCTGCAAACCGGCGAGCGTCGGCTTCAACAACAGCGCGCCGAGCTTCTCGGACAACCCGGCGCGCTGCACCGCAGAGCGGATCAGCCCCGCCACCGCCATCGCCGTACCTTCCGAAGTCTTGAGCACGATGTTTCCGGTGAAGCCATCGGTGACAACCACCTCCACGTCTCCGGAGAAGATATCCTTGCCCTCCACGTAGCCAATGAAGCGCAGATCGGAGCGCTGCAGGAGCTCCACCGCATTCCGGGTCAGCAGCGTTCCCTTCGTAGCCTCTTCTCCGTTGGAGAGGATCGCCACGCGGGGGTTTTGCACTCCGAGCAGCTTGCGCACGTATGCCTCTCCCATCAAGGCAAACTGCGCCAAGTGGGTCGCCTTGCAATCCACGTTGGCGCCGGCGTCGAGCAGCAGGCAACGTCCCTCGCCCTTGAGCGCCGGGAACAAGGTGGCGAACGCGGGGCGGTCGATGCCGGAGATTCTTCCGAGGACAAGCAGCGCTCCAGCCATCACCGCGCCTGAATTGCCCGCGGAAACCATCGCACTAGCCTCGCCAGATCGAATCAGCTCGAAGCAGACTCGAATCGACGAGTCCTTTTTCTTTCGAATCGCCGCCCCGGCGTGCTCACCCATGGCCACTGCCTGCGATGCGTGCCGCAAGGAAATGGCGCCGCCCGGCTCGCTGCGGAGCGCTTCGCGAATTCGGCGCTCCTCACCAACGAGGATCACCTGGTGCTGAGGGTGCTCCCGAGCGAACAGCGTAGCCCCTTCCACCACCGCAGCCGGGGCATGGTCTCCCCCCATGGCGTCCAGGGCGATCCGCACCCGCTATTCGACCGCGACGACCTCGCGGCCCCGGTAGTAGCCGCAGGCGGCGCAGGCGCGATGCGGGAGGACCGGCTCCTTGCACTTGGGACAGAGAATCACCTGTACCGCCGCGCGGACCTTGCTGTTCGCGGCCCGGCGGCGATTGCGGCGCATCTTCGATGTGCGCTTCTTCGGAACTCCCACGTTCGCCTCTCTAGTTCAGCTTGATGTTTTTGAGCGCCATCAAACGCGGATCCACTACTCGGCGCTCGCATCCGCACTGCTTGACGTTGAGGTTTTCCCCGCACACCGGGCACAGCCCGCGGCAGGTCTCCCCGCACACCAGATTCATCGGTAAGGCGAGAAGTACCTGTTCACGAAGGATGGGGTCCAGATCAATCGTCTTGCCATCGAAAACTTCCCGGTCCGCGTCCTCCAGTCGAAAAGAGCCGCTGCGCTCCGACTCCCCCTCGTCCTCTGTCTCGCCGGCATCTTCATCCCGCAGGAGCTGCCGAGGAATCAGGTTCAAGGTGAACGAGACCGGCAAGGACGTCGTCGCTTCGGCGAGGCACCGCTTGCACGGCGCCGCCACTTCCACCCGAAAATCTCCTCGCAACAGCACCCCGCCGCCGAGGCGCTGAAGGGACGCCTTCAACCGCGCACCTCGCAGCGGACGAAACCCCGTCTCCTCGCCCTGGTGCGCCAGCGCGTCCTGCAGGAACTCAACCTTGATCGGCTCGTCCAGTTCCAGCCCAGCATCACCTATTTCCTCAATATTCACCAACATTTGCAACACTACCCGCGCAATCGAAACCAGAGACTCTAAGAGTGCTGTGTCCTTGAGTCAACGCGTTCTTGCGGTAATGCTAACGCTGCCGGCGGGCCCATGGGGCTAGAATGGGGTTGTGATGCGGGTGGCGATTCTGGCGGATATTCACGGCAACCTGCCGGCATGCGAAGCCGTGATGGACGACGTCGCCCGCGCTTCCCCGGACTATGTGGTGGCCGCGGGAGATTTGGCGCTTCGGGGAGCACATCCCAGAGAAACAGTGGAGCTGCTCCTCGACCGATGCGACGAGCTCTTGGTGGGGAACACCGATTGCTATCTCGCCGGAAATTACCTCGGCGGCGGCTACCGCGAGCACCACCATTGGAAGACCGACCTGCTGGAATGGACTCGCGATCAGCTGGGGGAGTTGGCCCCGAGGCTCGGCCAGTTGCCATTCTCCGTCCGTTATTCGGTCCGCCGCGGACAGGATTTGTACATCTGTCACGCAAACCCGAAGAATCTCGAAGACTCGCTCGACCCGCTTCTGGATGAGGCAGCGATTCGTCGCTACTTCCAGTTCGTTGACGCGGCGGCCTGCGCCTTTGGGCATCTTCACTTTCCCTACCGCAGGCGGATCGGACGGATGGTCATTGCCGATGTCGCATCAGTTGGCATTCCGCGGGATGGCGACCTGCGCGCCGTCTATGGCCTTTTCACATACACGCCCAGAGGCTGGAGGGTGCAAATACGCCGCGTCCGCTATCCCGTCCGCAAAGCGACGCAGGCGATCACTTCGCGCCGAGTTCCCGGGGCGCCGCTGCTCATTCACAAAATGCTGGAGGCTCGGTATCGCCACCACGACGCAATGGTGGAGGCCGCGCGCAGGCACTCGGGGCTGCCGAAGCTGGTTCCGTTTCGAGTGCTGGGAGCGCGCACGAGCGCGAATAGCCCGGTGCGACCGCAGACGAACGGTCTGGATCACGTCGATCCAGTGCAGGACGATGTCGAGAGCGAGCAGGCGGTGAATCCGAGCGCGCCGTTGGCTGCATCTTCGGATGCCGAGGGCAAGGTTTCGTAAGTCGACTGCTCGGCCGCTCCCTCGGCCAGCGAAGGCCGCGACGAACAGAATCGAAGCGCGCATTGTTTGCAACGTTAAAGATGCATCGAATGGCTGACGCCGCTGAACGAAAGAGCAAGAGGATCCTCGTCGTCGATGACGACTCGGACTGGCGTGAATTGCTGCTCGACTGCCTGGACGAACTCGGGTACGCGACCCTCGAAGCCTCGAATGGGCAGGATGCGCTCGAATGCGTCGCCCGAGACGCGCCCTCGGTGATGCTCCTCGACATGAGAATGCCGGGCATGAGCGGCGAGGAAGTTTTGCGGCGGCTTCCGGCTGAGAATGCTCCGCGCGTCGTCGTCCTCACCGCGGCGAGGGCCGACGAAGCAGGCGGCGCGCTGCGGACGGGACCACACTACTACTTGCCCAAGGGCGCAACTCGAGAGGAGCTTGCCCTTTTGCTCGAGTCGCTTGAAGACTAGCGGATGAACGACGCCGTGTGCGGGCGGCCCTTTGAACGACGCTGACCCGAATTCGCCTCGGCTAGCGCGTCTTGCGATGAAAGAGGCGGCGCAGCTCATCCTTCGCATCGTTGAGGACGCGCTTGCGGTCTGAGCCAAGGCCCTTTCCCGCTCGGTTGATGTAGAAGTTCAGCATGGACATCGCCGATTGAAACGGCGCGGCTTTGCGCCGCTGGCTTCTTTCCGCCGAGCGCTTCAATGATTCGGCTATCGCCCGGGCGCTGCCCATCTTGAAGACGCCGCTCTCCAAATCCAAGGCGTTGCTTCGTTCCATCACCTGCTTCGACCAATAGCGCGATTTCGAGCCCTGCCGGGGCTTGGCTTCCTTTGGCCTCGCGACTTTCTCTCTCAAGCCGCCTCCAGAATCGACCGAGCTGGGCAAAAGTTATGCACCCGCGGCGCGCCCGCAAGGAGTCCACACGCTCCACTCAGCTCGCGGTGGTGCTGAGGAACAGTTTTTCAACCAGCGGCCGCGGCGCGCCGATCACCCGCACCGTCTTTCGCCGTCCGCTCGCACCTCCAATGATCCGAACGGCGCGTTTGGGCACCTGGAAAACGCGCGCCAGCAGCGCAATCACCGCCTCGTTTGCCTCGCCTTCAACCGGGGGTGCGGTCACCTTGACGCGCAAAAGACCGTCGACCACCGGTCCAACCTCGTCGCGTCCCGCCCGAGGCGTCACCCGAACTTGGAAAGTCGCTCCTTCGGAATCCAAGGTGACCAGGCCCGCGCGCGTCATGTCCGAGCGTTGATCAAGCGCGCGGCAAAATCCACGGTGATGCTGCATCGAGCACCGACTCGGGCGAGTGCTCGCGCATGCAGCGGTGGTGCATCAAAGGGCAGCGCCATCTTCCAGCGCGATTGCAGGGCCGGCATTCCAGATTCCTGGTCAAGATCAGCCGACTCGGCGAAGCGATCATCGATTTCGGCTCGTTTGGCCCGAACAGAAAAACGGTGGGCGTCCCGCAGGCTGCGGCGGCGTGCGACAACCCGGAGTCAATTCCGATCGCGACGCTGCACACCGCCGACTCGGCAATGGCATCGCTGATCGAATTGCCTACCGAGATCAGGACCAGCCCCTTGGCACTCGACGCAATGCTGTTGGCGCGTTCACGATCGCCCCTCCCGCCCTGGAGCAACACCGTCGCCCCATGGCGCTGGCGCGCGAGCTGCGCCAGAGCGGCCATGTGCTCGACCGGCCACTGTTTGGTCGGCCATCCTCCGCCAACGTGCACCGAAATCAGCGGCGCGCGATCGTTCCAACCCAGCTGCCTAAGCCGCGCCCGCGCTTCTTCCCTGCGCTTTTGGGGGATCTCGAGCTTGGGCAACTCGGCCGTGGCGGGAATGCCCAGCGCGGCGGCGAGGCGTTGGTAGCGACGAGAGAAGACGACCTCGAACGGTCGAAGCGGCGCTCGATGCGTCCACAGAGCGCGCCCCACTCCTGCCGAAAATCCGACCCGAACCCCGGCTCCTGTTCGCCACATCAAATACGCCGCGCGCGGGGACAGGCTGGTCGATAATGCGATATCAAAAACCTCTCCCTCGAGGCGCGACCGCGCTTCTCCCACCGACCACCGGCCGTCCATTTCTCCCGCCGCGATGATCCGGTCGATGCGAGGGCAAAAGCGCAGGACCTGTTCCCCTTGTGCATGCGTGAGGACGACCAAGCGCGCGTCCGGAAACGCTCGGCGAAGATCCTCAATCAGCGGCAGACCAAAGACGATGTCGCCAATGCCGCCCCGATGGAACAATAGAACGACCACAAGTCCGGGAGTACCTAGCGGAAAACGCTAATCGCTGCGATCAAGTCCCACAGTCGCCCTTTTTCATGCTCTATTCACGCCGCGTGTCAAGGCATTGCGAGCGGCGAAGGGTCGACGCTCCCTCGGTCCGGAGGCGTGTACCGTATGCCGCGTTGGCACTCCTTGCTTGTTCATGCGGTTATCGAACACGAGGCCAGATCGAACGGGATTACGCGAAGCAGCTCGCACCGGCTTCCTTACAGCCCGAGGCACAGCGCGACGCAAATGATCAGCCACCTGCATCCCGGAAAATGCTGATCCGGATCTACGCAGACCAGGACTATCGAAGCGAGATTCTGAGCTGGGAGTACGAAATAGAAGAGCAGATCAGGCGAGCGTCGATCGTCACCGAGGCGCAATTCGGAACTGTGCTCGCCATCGAATCCATCCGGCGATGGGATGCCCGCAGCTTTGAGACCGGCCTGGAGCAAACGCTTGCCAGCCTGGAGAGGCTGGACTCAGGCGCCGGCGTTGACTGGGTGGTCGGGTTCGTGGCTTCGACGCCGTTGATAACCGCAACTCAAGACCAACTCGGGATGGCACGATTGTTCGGGCGCCACCTGGTGCTGCGCGGGATGAAAAGCGCAGGCGACACCGACGAGATCGAGCAGGCCTTGAAACACATCTCGGATCGCGAGCGCGATGCGCTTATTCGGGATCGAAAGCTGCATCGCGAGACGGCGGTCTTTCTCCACGAGTGGGCGCATACCCTGGGGGCGTTTCACGGTCGTTCTCCCGAATTTCTGATGTGCGCGACGTATCGCCCCAAGCAGTCGCAATTCCCCGCGGAAACCGTCCGCGTCATCGAGATCGGTTTGAAACACCACCGATCCGATTTGTTGGACCGACAGGCGTTCGCGGCCTGGGCGCGCGAGCTCGGCGAGTACATCCACACGACCGCTTGGCCTGGATGGGATGCTGCCGCTCGGGTCGAGGCTCTCGCTTGGACCGAACAGGTGCTGAAGACCACGGCCGAATCCGCGAGCCATGCCGCTTCGACAATGGCCGAAGTGGATCGCCAGCGTCTCGACGATGCAATCAAGGCCGCCGAAAGCGGAAAGCATCAGGAGGCTCGGAGGCAAATCGAACCGCTGGTCGAGCGATATCCCAACGATGCGCGCGTCCAGGCCTTGGCTTGCCATCTCGATTTGCAAGCCGCTCGCAACGAAAAGCCCGCCGTCGAGCGGTGCCAGCGAGCCGTCGCCCTCGCCCCCGATGATGCAGGGCTCCTGCTGCGCCTCGGCCACGCCCAGCTTGACAACGAAGACTTGGTCGGCGGACAAGCCAGCTTGTTGCGTGCCAGGCAGATTCTCGATTCTGCCAAGAAGCCCGACCGCGAGTCGTGGACTTATCTTGCATCACTATTTCACCAGGCGGGTTGCATCAGCTGGGAGGAACAGGCGGCCGAGCAACTCGGTGACCAGGAACGCCGGTCGTTCCGCGCCGAAGCTCTGCGAGTCCGACGCTGGATCGGGTTGCCTCCTCCCCCGTCTTCGTTCGGAGTTCCACCTGAGCGGGAGGCGGAGTACCTCGCCGCTATGCGGCGGACGGAAACCGAGCTGGCTAAGAAAAAACTATCGAATGCCAAACGAAGCATAGAGGCCCTACGAAAAGACTTTCCCGATGCGCCGGGTCCTCTTGGTCTTGAATGCGATCTCCACCTGCGCTCCGCGCGCATTGGCACCGCGAAAGCCAGCTGCGAGCGGGCACTGCGCGCCTACGATGAATTCCTCAAAGGGCACTACCTGCTCGGATTGACCTATGCGGCGATCGGCCAGTCGATCGCCGCCGCCCGCCACCTCGAGCGAGTCATCGATCTCGATCCGACCTCGCGCCAGACCTGGAGTGTGCTGGAGTCGGTTCTGCAAAGCGCCCACCAGGACCAGAAGCTCGACAGTCTGAGAGCACGGTACCGGGCCCAATTTTCCAACCAGTCGCGGTAGTCAAATCCCGCGCGGCGGCTCACCCGGGCCGATGGCAAACCGCTTCGACGTTGTTGCCATCGAGATCGAGGACAAACGCCCCATAGTAATTCGGATGGTAGTGCTCGCGCGGCCCGGGCAGGCCGTTGTCCTTTCCACCCGCGGCGAGCGCGGCGGCGTGAAACGCGTCCACGGCCTGCCGATTGGCGGCGGAGAATGCGACGTGCACCGGTCCGTTCGCCTGCCCCACCCCTATCCAGAAGTCTGGTTTGCCCCCGACGCCAAATCCCGCGCCTTGGTAATCCAGGCCATCTTCGGGGCCAAACTCCATGACCAGCTGGTATCCGAGCGGCGCCAGAGCCGCGGTGTAGAAGCGCTTCGCCGTCGCGTAATCCTTGGTGCGCAAACCAATGTGATCGAGCATCCCGTCCTCCGTGTTTTTTGGCACGCCGGAAACGGCACCATCTCCTAGAGGGACCTCCGAGGGCAAGTCACTGCACAACGCGTTGGGCAGTCGCGCATGGCGCATGAAGAGCGCGCACCGCGGGCCTAGGTCCAGAATGCGGCTACGCGTTCGAAGCACCACCAGGCTGCAAGCGATCCGATCGCGTACGCCGTAGCGCGCCGAAGACCGGAAGGCCAAGAGGAGCGGACGAGCCGAAGCAGAGCAATGAGGGCTGCAACGGCACCGACAAAGAGCAGCTGACCGATCTCCACGCCGACGTTGAAAGAAAACAGGGCAAGCGGAATCTCGCCGCGCGGCAGCCCGATCTCCGCCAGCGCGCCGGCAAATCCGAATCCGTGCAAAAGTCCGAACGTGAATGCCACCAACCATGGGCGGCGCATCGCCCAGCTTTTCGGTCTGTGCTGATCCTGCGCCAGCTCCACCGCGAGAAAAACGATGCTGAGCGCGATCACCGCTTCAGTCGCTCGAGAGGGAAAGCGAACTACTTGCAGAGTCGCGAGCGACAGCGTGGCGCTGTGAGCGACGGTGAATGCGGTGACCGTGACGAGAAGGCGGCGTCCGAGGCCAACCAGCAAGATCAGCCCGAGCACAAACAGGAGATGATCGTACCCCAGCAGGATGTGCTTCACCCCCGCCCTCAGATAGCTGACAAGGATGCTCTTCGATGAGTTCGGCCCGGGAATCATCCAGGATGGAGCGTCGCTGCGCAGGACGGCCGAAGCAGTTTGTCCATCGGCTCGCGTTACGCGGACGACGGCGTCCTCGCCGATCAGCGCGAAACCGCTCATTCCCACTTCCGCCCCGGCGAGCCCGTCTTGGCCGCAGTCCATCACCCAGCGCTCGATCAGCGTTGTTCCGACTGTTGTCGAGACGCGATTTCCAAGAGGGTGGCAGCGGGCCGGCAGCTTGGGGACCAGCCCTTCGGCGTCCACTGCGCCAGCGCTCTTCCACACCACGCCAATCCGGCCATCGGGCAGCTCGCGCAGCTCGAGCAGCGAGGGATTGAAGGCGTGCCCCCAGGCCACTCCTTGACTCACCAGGGCAAGCGAGATCGCGCATGAGAGGTAGATTCTCGCTTCGGTCACTTCCCGCGCACCTCCGCTGTGCTCACCGCTGGAGCGGTCTCGATTTCAACCTTGTACTTCTCCGCAAGCTTGCGCAGCATCGCTCGGTTGGCTTCCTCACGCCGAACCTGAAGCAAGTCCAGGCGAACGCGCTCGCGAACCGCTTCGAGCGCAGGGACGGTGCTCGGCGTAACCTTTTCGATGCGAACCAGGTGCGCGCCATAGCTCGAGTCTATAGGGCCTGACCAAACTCCAGTCGCAAGGGCAGAGACTTCCTTCGCGAAGGATGGGCCGAAAAGGCCCGCGAGGTCCGTCTCGCTGCGGTCGGCGAAGCGCCGTCCGAGCATGAAGGGATCACCGACCGACACCGCGCTCGCGGAGGAATCATTCTCGAGCTCGGAAAGCGCGGCCGCGGCGTCAGAGCGAGCCCGTTGGCCGCGCCGATCCCGGCTGAAGAAAACGTGCTCTAAGGTCAGCTTGCGCGGCTGAATGTATCGCGGTGAGCTTTTGAGAAAATCCTCCAGCTCCGCGTCGGTCGGCTCGGCCGCCGGGTGCAGATCCTCGGTGAGAAACTGCATTTTTTGAGCGAGCCGCCCGCGTACCACCGAGTCGCCCTTGTCCAGACCCAGCGCAATCGCCTCCCGATACAACACTTCGTCGCTCACATATCGCTCGACGATCCGGCGCTCCTCCTCCGGGGTGGGCATTTCCCCGGTGAGGGAGAAATGCCCGTCGCGCAACCGCTGCAGATCATCCCGGCTGACGCGAATGAGCCGAGAGGAATCTTCCCTGCTGGAGGTCGGCCGCACCAGCGAGTGAAGTGCGAAAATCGCGCCGCCGATGAGCAGGAAGTGAAATGCCGGCTCGCGAAGCCAGCGGCGCACGCTTTGAAGGTTCACGGCTGATACCAGATCGGTGAGCTCCAGGCCCGGTTGTGGATGACCATATGGAATGAACCGTCGTTGCAGCTGGCCGGCCGTTGATCGATTGGAATCTTATTGCAATCGAGTTGGTAGACGCTGCAGGTTGGATTCTCCAGAAGCCGGACGTAGTAGAAGGCGCGCTGGGTTCGGTCGAAATCGGGATCCTGCCACACTGCACAAAGCGAATTGTATCCGGGCCCGGTCGGTTGGCAGGTGGAGGTGTCCACCGTAGCGCCGCTGACGGGATTGCCGGCGACCTCGTAGACTCGCTCGAAACTGCGGCCAGACGCCGGGTCGATCCACCCCTTGATTATCTCTGCGGCTTGCAGTGGCGTTCCAGGCTGGCGGTCGGTTCCCGGATCCATCAGCGCGGCGATGAGAAACTTTGGAGAGGCGGCGTCTGCGCTTCCACCAACCGCCGGTAGGTCTCCGCCCATTGGAACCCCATTCTGGTAAGCGGTGCTGATCAGGTCCGGATGATCGCACAGATCATCCCGGTACGCCCAGCCTCCGAAAAAGCGCAGCTTCGGCCGCGTCCCGCTGGTGCCGTAAGTCTCGCGCCGGCGAAGCGCGTCGAAGATCGCGTCTCGGCTGTTTTCGGTGGCCCAAACCGCCACCAGACCTCCTGCATTGTCGTAGGCCTCGTCGCTGGTAGTGATTAGCCTCAGCTGCGGCGAGCTGTCCATTCGCCCCTTGTGCCCTTGGTACGCGGACTGATCCGTATCACCGGGAGTTCCGTTGTGCGTGTCGGTGTCGGCGATGATTCCCAGCTTCAGCGGATTGACGCCGATCTGCTCTTCCACCTGAATGCCGCGCCGCAGGCCGTTGCGCACGAAGTTTCCCGGCGAGCAAGCGTCAGCCGAAGGGTACGTCAGGCAGTCAATGGGAAACTTTTGATAAAAAACGCAGAGCGGATCATCCGTCTCCACGCCGAGTTTGCACTCGGAATTGCCCTTTGTCTGGTGAATCTCTGCCACGGGTTCCATCGCCGCTCGGGTACTGGCTTCGGCGGGAGTGATACCATCTGGGATGTTGAACATCTGGCCGCCGCTGAAATTGGGGTTGTGAGGAATGGTAATTGCGTCGCAGCCGGTGCCCGCGCCCACACACGCCGATTGCAAGGCGGCCCACAAACCCTGTGGGGTGGTCTGATCAAACGAGCTGATGGCGAGCTCGGGAACTTGCTCACTTCGGAAGATCACGTTGCGGTGCCACCAACGACCCGTCCACTCGTATCCGATGAGAGCGGTAAAGGTGCAGTCCGATGACGTATCGTTCGCTGCCTGCGCCGCCATTTGCTCGTGCGCCCAAGCGTCCCTCGCTGGGTTCTCTCCGGTGAACATACCTGGAGGGTACTGGCCGAAGAACTCCGAGTGATCGGTCACCGCCGCGAAGTCGAGCCGCCTTGCCAGCTGAGCCGTTCGCGGCGGATCTCCGGTAGGAGATCCGAGTGTCGCGGGCGCGCCCTGTGCAAAATCATAGGCACCGAATGGATCGGTGCGCGTTCCCCAGAAAGAGGCATCGAAGGAGTACGAGGTGTGCACGTGCAGATCGCCGAAGTACAGATTGCGCTCTGCGTTGAAGCTCGCGCACTGCGAATCTTGTCGCCTCGCCGCGGCCTGCGAACCGCGCGACACTGCCTTGGCGGTCGGCGCCGCCAGCGCTCGGTTGCAACTCACGCAAAAGGGGATCAAGAAGCCGAGCGCTGCCGCGGCTCCGCGCGCTGTGAGAACCTTTAATTCCTCCAACCAAGAGAGTGGAAATTCCCGCTGCAAGGCGGGAACGTGGCTTCTAACCTGGACACACAAGCTAGGTAAAGCAAGAAGATAAGGCTCCCTCGGGCACGGAGGTTCCCACGTACCCGGAGTCATTGTGCGGCTGAGTTCACTGCACCACATCCAACCGGTGCAATTGTACGGCCAAGATCGAGATGGGCTAAGGTCCCCGCCGCAACGTTCTCCCCGGAGCCCGACAATGAGACAGGTTTTTGTGACGCTTGCGCCCTGGGCCGCGCTCAGCCTCATCGCCTCAGCGCATGCCGGAGTCACCGTCACGTTGCAACGCGACAACAAAAACTCGGTCATATATCTCGAAGGCAACAAGATGCGCGTCGAAGGCGACCGCGTCGACGCGCAAAACGGAAGTCTCGTGATTTACGACGGTGACCAGCAGAAGGTGTTCCTCATCAATCAGGAAAAGAAAACCTACCAGGAGCTGACGCCGCAGAGCTTCAAAGCGATGTTCGACAAGGCAAAAAAAATAGATGAGCACATGGCGAACATGTCCCCTGAGCAGCGCAAGCAACTCGAGCAGATGATGAGCAAGCTCAGCCCCGAGCAACGCAAGGCGATGGAGGGGGCGATGGGCAAAAAACCCGAGCCGTCGAAGGAACCGGACGTCAAATGGGAGCGAACGGCAGCTCACCAAACCGTTGCCGGATTTCCATGCGAGGGTTTCAAGGAGCTAAAGGATGGCAAGGTGGACGCCGAAGGTTGCTACATCCCCTGGAGCGCGGGCGCGATTACCAAGGCCGATCTCGCTCCGTTAGTGAAGATGCAGGATTTCATCAAACAGGCGGGCGACAATTTTCCTCAACAGGGCCTTGCCGCGTTCACCAAGCTCGAGCAGGGTCCCGGTTTTCCAGGGACCCTGGTCCGAATCAGCGCCAGCGGTGAAAGGGAAGGGACAGAGTCGGTGAAGAGCATTAAACGAGGAGGCATTTCCGCTGATAAGTTTCAATTTCCCGCCGGGTACACCAAATCCGACGACCTCGGCGCAATGCGGTGATGCTTCGGCGCCGCAACGAGGTCTTGCCGGCGCGCTTCGACAGCGGGACTTGAAACCCAGGCCTACTTGCTCTGCTGACCGAGCTCTTGAGCGCGCCTGGTCGCGACTTCGACAGCATTGATCAACGTTGTGCGCAGCCCTCCGGCTTCCAAAGTGTGAAGCCCAGCGATAGCGGTGCCCCCGGGCGAAGTGATTTGATCCTTGAGGCGACCGGGGTGCTCGCCCGTCTCGAGAAGCATGTGTGCAGACCCGAGCAAGGTCTGCGCAGCGAGCTGCAGCGCAACCTCTCGGGAGAGGCCGACTTTCACCCCCGCATCCGCCAGAGCTTCGATGATCAGGAAGATGTAAGCCGGCCCGCTTCCGGAAAGCCCGGTAACGGCATCCAGATGAACTTCATCCACCACCACGACGCGCCCAACGGCTTCGAAGATGCTTCGTGCAACATCGATGTCCGCCGCACCCGCCCGGCTCCCAGCAGTGATCGCGGTCGCGCTCTGACCGACCATCGCTGCTGCATTCGGCATGCTTCGGATCACCCGCGCCGCCGGCTTGAGGACCGACTCGAGCGCGGCCGTCGTCACGCCCGCGGCGACGGAGATGATCAACGCGTCGGAGGGAATAGCCTCGGCGGCGTCGGAAACCACTTTGGCGAGCACTTGAGGCTTCACCGCGACAACGACAATCGATGCGCCTTGAACGCAGGAATCGTTGTCGGCGGCCGCGCGCACCCCGTATCGTTGGGCAACCTGCTGGGCGCGCTCTGGGCGACGCGCCGAGATAACCACGTCCTGGCGATTCATTTTGCCGGAGGCGACGAGTCCCTTCACCAATGCTTCGGCCATATTTCCGGCGCCGATGAACGCCACGCGCTTGCCGCTGAGCATAGGGCGGCAAGCTTAACTCCGGACATGATAGAAGTCTGCTTGTGGATCGCGGGCTACTCCGCCAAAGCCAACGGTGCGTGATCAAGATCGGCAGCAGTGTGCTCACCCGGGAGGACGGCAGCATCGACCGCGATATCCTGGAGGGAATCGCCGCTCAGTGTGCCGAGGCGATCAGCGCCCGGCGCGCCATTGCGATTGTCTCTTCCGGTGCGATCGCCTTGGGCGTGCGGCAACTGGGTCTCCACGGCCGTCCGAAGCGGATGAATGCATTGCAGGCCTGCGCGGCGGCGGGCCAGGGACAATTGATCCGCCTGTGGAGCGAAGCGTTCGCACCGCACGAGCGCACTGTCGCCCAGGTGTTGCTGACCCATGCGGACCTCGCCGACCGCCAGCGCTTTCTCAACGCGCGGCGATGCATGTCGGAGCTCCAATCCCGAGGCGCCATCCCGGTGATCAACGAGAACGATACCGTGGCAATCGAGGAGATCGCCTTCGGCGACAACGATGCACTTGCCGCCCAGGTAGCCAACCTGGTCAATGCCGATCTGCTCGTCATGCTGTCCGTTGCTCCTGGACTGATGGACGGGGACCGCCGCATTCCTCTCGTCGGTCCGGAAGATCGTTCGGCGGAGCGCTTCATCCGCTCGGAAAAGAGCCGCGCCGGCAGCGGGGGCATGGCGACCAAGGTCAACGCCGCTCGCAGCGCCGCAGCGAGGGGAACCGCCGCGGTGATTGCCGCCGGCAAGGAATCGGACATCCTCCGGCACATCCTCGCCGGAGATGACGTGGGCACGCTCTTCGTTCCGGCGGAAGAAGGTATGCGCAGCCGCGCGCACTGGATCGCCCATACTCTGCGGCCGAAAGGGACGATCGTCGTCGATCGCGGCGCGGCGGACGCTCTGATCGCGCGCAATCGAAGCCTGCTTCCTTCCGGAGTTGTCTCCGTCAACGGCGGCTTCTCGCAGGGCGATCCCGTGGACCTCGCCGATTCCAACCTCAAAGTCTTTGCGCGCGGGCTGTCCACCTACTCCTCATCCGAGCTCGAGGCTATTCGCGGCAAGCGCAGCGCGGAGATCTTCGGCATCCTGCAGTACCACTTGGGAGACGAGGTCGTTCACAAAGACGATCTGGTGATTCTTGACCGCGACGCGGTGACCGCGCCTGACAAAACATGAAAAGCACTTCGGCTCTTCTTATCGATGCACGTTCGGCCGCGCGCTTTCTATTCAGCGCCGACGAGGCGAGCAGGAATCGAGCCCTGGAATCGATCGGCCGGGCAGTGAGTGAAGCGAGCGCGCCGGTGCTCGCGGCGAATGCGATCGACCTCGCCGCCGCCCGCGAGTCGGGAATTTCCGCTGCTCTGCTCGATCGGCTGATGCTCGACGCCGGTCGACTTCAAAAGATCGCCGACTCCCTGCGCGAGGTAATCGCGCTGCCTGATCCCCTCTCTGAAATCCGAGACATCGGAGAGCGCCCGAACGGCCTGCGAGTCGCCAAGCGCCGCGTGCCGCTGGGTGTTTTGGCGGTGATCTACGAAGCGCGGCCCAATGTCACCGTGGAGGCGGCGTCGCTGGCGATCAAGAGCGGCAACGCGATCGTCCTCCGGGGAGGTCGCGAGGCTCTTCACAGCAACGCCGCTCTGGTCTTGGCCATACGCAACGGTCTGCAGCGCGCGAGCATGCCGGCCGATTGCGTCCAGTTCGTCGAAGATCCTTCGCGGCAACGGGTTGCGGAGTTGCTCGGCAGCCGCGGAAAGGTCGACCTTGCCATCGCGAGGGGCGGATCGGAGCTGATGGCGATGGTCGACGCCTGCGCGCAGGTGCCGGTGATGCGACACGGTCAGGGAATCACCCATGTATTTGTCGACAAAAGCGCCGACCCGATGATGGCCGAGCGAATCGTGTTGAACGCGAAGACGCAGCGCCCGGGCGTCTGCAATGCGCTGGAAACGCTGCTCGTTCACCAGGATCTGATCGCCAGCGGCGCGTTGAAAGCAATCGCCGAGGCGCTGGTGCGATCGCGCGTGGAGCTTCGCGCGGATCCAGAAGTCGCAAAGGCTCTTCAGCGCGCCAGCATTCCTTGCGTTGCGGCCTCCGAGGCGGACTTCGATACCGAATTCCTGGCCCTCATCCTCGCGATCCGGGCTGTGCCCTCTCTCGATGCGGCGCTCGCCCACATCGCCGAGCATGGAACTCAACACACGGCGTCGATCGTCACCGCCGACCCGAAAAACGCGGAGCGTTTCTTGCGCGAGGTCGACGCATCCTGCGTGCTGTGGAATGCATCGACTCGGTTCAACGATGGAGGTGAGCTTGGGATGGGGGCGGAGATGGGAATCTCAACCTCCAAGATGCACGCGTTCGGACCGATGGGACTGCGGGAGCTCACCGCGGAAAAATTCGTCGTCTACGGCACCGGACAGGTACGCCGCTAGCCGGCAAGGCGTCGATTTTCCAAGACTCGCAGCCGTAAAACGCTTGACTCCATCAGGCGGCGAACAAATTCTGCGCTCCGCTGTTGAGGGCAGTCATAAGCAACTCGCCACACACGCAAACCAATGGCGCTGACAAGCGCGCTTGGAGGCTTCGGTGCCGACTTCGCGAAGGACCTTTCTGACCTCCTCGGCTGCGGCGGCGCTCGCTCTGAACGTTCGATGCGCAGCGAATACTGCATTGTCACCGAACAGCCCAAGCAAACCGCAACTGGCGAGCCCAGAGATGCCTTTGGTTTCAAAGGCGGGAAGGCCGTTGAGAATCTTGATCCTCGGTGGCACAGGTTTCATTGGCCCCCACGAGGTGCGCTATGCGCTTGCCCGAGGCCACCAAGTGACGCTCTTCAATCGAGGCAAGACGAACCCCGGGCTGTTCCCCGAGGTGGAAAAGCTACAAGGCGATCGCGCGGTCGGAGACTATCGCTCGCTCCAAGGGCGCGATTGGGAGGCGGTGATCGACAACCCGACCACGCTGCCTCGCTGGGTACGCCAGGCCGCCGACGCGCTCAAAGGCCATATCCAACAATACGTGTTCATTTCCACCATCTCCGTCTACGCCAAGAATGACATCCCGAACGCGGATGAAACTGCCGAGCTGGCAAGTGCCGAGGAGCCCCAGAGCGAAGATATCCGCAAGTACTACGGCCCTCTCAAGGGGCTGTCGGAAAAGGAAACGGAGAAGGCATTTCCTGGGTACGCGACCATTCTCCGACCCGGCCTGATCGTGGGTCCCGGGGATCTCAGTGATCGCTTCACCTACTGGCCGGCGCGAATTGCCAAGGGCGGCGAGGTGCTGGCGCCCGGGGATCCGACCGATCCCGTTCAGATCATCGATGCGCGCGACCTCGCCGAATTCGCGATCCGCGTTTGCGAGACGAAAATCACCGGTGTGTACAATTGCACCGGTCCGCAATCTCGGCTCACCATCTCCGAGCTGCTTGGCGGCGTGCGCGCGGTAATGACTTCGAATGCCTCACTGACCTGGGTCGACGCCAACTTCCTCAAGGATCACAACGCCCGCCCGTGGGTTGATCTTCCGGTCTGGGTCCCGCCCAAGAACGACTCCGCTGGCTTTGCCAGTCGAGATATTCGCCGAGCGCTCGACAAGGGCCTCACCTTCCGGCCGCTGGCGGTCACCGCCAAGGATACTTTGGATTTCTACAACTCGGAGCCTGAGGACCGAAAATCCAAGCTTCGAGCAGGGCTCTCGCCCGAGCGCGAGAAGGAAATCCTGGCCGCATGGCGCGCCCAGAGAAAGTCCTGAGCTCGTCTGGGGCGCCGCTCGGACCGAGCACTGAACCCGGGTTCGGGCCGGGGCTGCGCCTGATCCGTCGCGTCGTCGACGTCAAGCCCGTGGAGCTGCGGGCAATGCTGCTGGCCTGCGTCTATTTCTTTTTTCTACTTTCGAGCTACTTCATCCTTCGTCCGATTCGGGATGCGATGGCGGTCGCCGCCGGCGTCTCCAAGCTGCCCTGGCTTTTCGCCGGGACGCTGTCGGCAATGCTTGTGGCAAACCCGATCTTTTCCGCGCTGGTGTCTCGCTTTCCGGTGCGGCGTTTCATCATCATCGCCTATCAATTCTTGGCTCTGAACCTGATCGGCTTTTACCTGCTGGGCAGAGCTCTCGAGGGGCAAGGCGAGGTTTGGCTCGGCCGCGTGTTCTTCGTCTGGACCAGCGTTTTCAATTTATTTGTCACCTCTGTTTTCTGGTCATTCATGGCAGACCATTTCCGCAGCGACCAGGCGAAGCGACTGTACGGATTTATCGGAGTTGGCGGAACGCTCGGTTCGATTATCGGCTCGGCTACGACCGCCGTCCTTGCTCGACGAATCGGTCCTACGAATCTCTTGTTGGTTTCCACTGCCCTGTTGCAGCTGGCAGTCCTGATCGTTGCCATCTTTCCCGCTCGAGAAGATCACCCGCCAGACCGGGCTTCCGCCGGCCAGCAGTCCACGGTGATCGGCGGCAGCGTTTGGGCGGGTCTGACCCGCGTCGCGCAGTCGCGCTACCTCTCGGGGATCGCCCTTTTCATCCTCCTCTATACGCTCGGGTCGACGGTGCTCTACTTCGAGCAGACGGACATCATCGGGAGGTATTTTAAGAGCCACAGCGCGCGTACTGAAGCGCTGGCGCGGATCGAGTTCGCGGCTCAAACGTTGACCGCCTTCACGCAGGCGTTCTTGACCGGCCGAGTGATCCGTTGGATCGGCTTGGCCGCCACGCTGGCGATCATGCCCGTGGTGAGTGTAATTGGATTTACTCTGGTAGGCGCCAGCGCGATCGGCCTGCTCCCGCTGCTTGCGACCTTCGTCGCATTTTCCGTTGCGCGGCGCGCCAGTACTTTTTCGCTTACCGACCCGGCGCGCGAAGTTCTCTACACATCGGTGAGCAGAGAGGACAAGTTCAAAGCGAAGAGCTTCATCGGGACCTTCGTCTATCGCGCCGGCGACCAGCTCGCGGCCTGGACGTACGCCGGACTGACCGCTCTAGGCTTGGGCCTGGCTGGAATCGCGTGGTTCGCCGCTCCAATGTCGCTGGTGTTCGTCGCGCTCGGCGTTTGGCTTGCTCGAAGACACGAAGAGCTCGCCCGGAGCGAGATCCGAAAATCCTGAAAAGATGGTATAGCGCGCTGCTTGGCTCAGGTGACCACGGAGAGCGGTATGCCGCCCCAGCCGGGCGAGACACTCGTTTCAAAGCCCGTGCGTGCGGATGAGTCGACTCGGGAGAACCGCACAGCAGAGATTCAGCCGGCCATCCACGAAGAGCCGGTCATCGCCGAGCGTGCTCGTTCTCTCTACGGGCGAGGACTACTCCCCTATTTGACCAACATCATCAACGGGACGGTGCTCACCATCGTCCTTTGGGGAAGCGGCATTCTGTCGACGGTGCTCATCTCCTGGCTCTCGGCGCTGACGGTCCTGACGCTGATTCGAATTGGCGTCTGGCGACTCTTTCTCGCGCGCGCGCCGGGGCTCGCGCAGTCGCGCCGATGGGTGACGATCTATACCGTCGGCACTGCAGTTAACGGCGTGACCTGGGGCTCAGCGGCATTCTTTCTCTATCCCGCGGCGAATCTACCGGGCCAGCTGATTATCGCCTTCGTTCTCGCCGGAATGGTCGCCGGAAGCACCGCATCCGCGTGCGCCTACCAGCCTGCTTTTCGCGCTTTTGCGTTGCCTGCGCTGGCGCCGATCATCATCCGTTTTCTGGCCAACGGCGAGCGATTGCACATCGCGATGGGAATCATGATGGGCTTGTTCGGCATCGCGATGTCGCGCATCGCTGCGCTGGGTGGCGAGACACTCATCGATGCCATCCGTTTGCGGATTAAGAACGAGGCGCTGGTGCTCAGCATCTCCCAGGCGCAGCGCCGGCTGCAGCAAGCAAACGATGAGCTCGAAGAACGCGTGGCCGAGCGAACACAACAAGTCACCGAGGGTCAGTGGGCGTTGCAGAAGGCCGTTATCGCGCGAGATGATTTCATGAATATCGCTTCGCACGAGCTTCGAGCGCCGCTCTCGAACCTGACCTTGCATGCACAGGTGCGGATCAAGAGGCTCGAGAAAGATCCCGGCGCCTTCACCTTGAGCGCGCTGCGAACAATGTTTGAGGACGACAATCGCAGTATCCATCGATTGTTGGACCTGGTTGACGAGATGTTTGACGTCTCCCAGCTCGACTCTGGCACGCTGACCTTGAATCGAGAAAGTTTGGAGCTCGACTCCGTCGTTCGCGAAGTGGTGGATCGGTTTCGCCCCGAGCTCGAGGCAGCCGGTAGCTCGATCGACGTGCTTGTGCGCAGCCCCGCGATCGGATCCTGGGACAAATCTCGAATTGAGCAGGTGCTCTCGAATCTGCTCTCGAACGCGTTGAAGTACGGGGCCGGGAAGCCCATTCATTGCGTCATCGCGACGGAGAACGGCCGCGCGATCCTGAGACTGTCGGACGAGGGGCCGGGAATCGCACCCGACGAGCAGCTGCGCATCTTCAACAAGTACGAGCGCGCCGCGTCTTCCCAGAATGTCGGGGGCATGGGGCTGGGGTTGTACATCGCTCGACGCATCGTCGAGGCGCACGGCGGCCGGATCTCCGTGGAGAGCGCACCGGGCGAAGGCGCCACCTTCTTGGTGGAGCTTCCACTCGCTGATCACCGGACGATATGACAGCTTCCAAGATCGCGGTTCGCACAGTGGCCGCCGACGAGGCCGCCAGGATCGTCTCCGCTCTTTCCGACGTCCTGATCGACGTAGTCGAGGGCGGCGCGTCAGTCAGTTTCATGGCGCCACTGGCGCGGGAGCAGGCCGAAGCATTCTGGGAACGGGTCGCGCACGACGTTGAGCGGGGCGACGCCGTTTTGCTCGTCGCCTTTGATGGAGAAACTTTGGTCGGGACTGCCCAGCTGCTCCTTGCGACCCCCCCAAACCAGCCTCATCGGGCAGAAGTGGCAAAGGTTCTCGTGGTCCGGCGAGCGCGCCGTCGAGGCGTCGGTCGAATGTTGATGAATGCCTTGGAAGAGGAGGCTCGCTCGCGCCGGCGCACGTTGCTGACGCTCGATACCGTGGTGGCTGGCGCTGGCGAACGGCTCTACTCATCCTTGGGTTACGTCAAGATCGGCGAGATCCCAGACTACGCGCTGCTTCCTAGAGGCGGTCTCGTGGCGACGAGCGTCTTCTACAAGCAGCTCGACTCAGCAGCGTGAATCGACCAAGAGACTCGGGATTCAAGGCGGGCTTGAGTCAGGTGGCGGAGCTTCGATAGCTAAACAGCCCTTCAAGCTCAAAGGAGCTGGTCATGGCGCGGCAAGGTCGCTCAATCATCAACAGGCTCGCGGCGACTGCCGCCTTGCTGGTGACCCTCGGTTCGCGGGGACAGGAGGTACCAAAGCCCGCCCCTGCAAACGTGGAGCGCTGGCGAGTAAGCCACGCGGCGGCGATTGTCCGGGAGCTCGCCGACTTCGTAGCCCTTCCCAATCTCGCTTCGGACCGGCCAAACATCGAGAGGAACGCCGAGCACTTGGTTGGCCTGCTCCGCGGCCGGGGCATCGAAGCCCGACTGCTCCAGGAGCCCGAAGCTCCTCCGGCGGTCTTCGCCGAGTTGCGATCCTCCGCCGCTAAATACACGGTTGTGTTCTACGCACATTACGACGGCCAACCGGTCGATCCATCGCAGTGGACGGGATCTCCGTGGAAGCCGGTCTTGCGAGACAAGCCGCTCGAGCAGGGCGGACGAGAAATTCCGTTTCCGGAGGATTACTCGCAGCTCGACGAAGCTCGCCTCTACGGACGCTCGACCAGCGACGATAAGGCCGCGATCATCGCGATGCTCTCCGCTCTAGACGCCCTGCGCGCCGCATCCGCGCAACCGTCGGTGAACCTCAAATTCTTTTTCGAGGGCGAGGAGGAAGCCGGTTCGCCGCATTTGCGGCAGTTTCTCGAGCACAATCGCGATCTGCTCAAGGCCGATGCCTGGATCTTCTGCGACGGTCCGGTGCACCAAAGCCGCCGAATGGAAGTAGTCTACGGCGTGCGTGGGAGCCTCGGCCTGGAGCTGACTCTCTATGGAGCGACGCGGACGCTTCACGACGGCCACTACGGCAATTGGTCGCCAAATCCGGCCGCGCTTCTGGCGCAATTGCTCTCTGGAATGCGCGACCCGGACGGACGCATTCTGATCGCCGGATTCTACAAGCGAGTGCGGGCGCTGACCTCAGCAGAGTGGCGGGCGGTCGCAGCAGTTCCGGACATCGACGCGCCGCTGCGCCGCTCGTTCGGCCTCGCCCGTACCGAGGCATCGAATGCTCCAATTACCGAGCGCCTTCTGCTTCCCGCGTTGAACGTTCGCGGTTTGCTGGCTGGGCACGTCGGCGCGCAGGCTGCCAATGCCATACCCACCGAGGCTCGTGCATCGATCGATTTCCGGCTGGTGCCCGATCAGACCCCGGAGGAGATCAAGACGCTGGTCGAGAAACACTTAAAGACCCGCGGCTACTTTGTGGTGCATGAAGCCCCCGATGCGGAGACGCGCTTGGCGCACGCGCCGATCGTCCGCGCCGAATGGGAGGCCGGTTACCCCGGAATCCGAACGGCGATCGAACTGCCGTTGTCGCGCGCAGTGGCCAAGGTGGTCGGCGACGCTGCCGGCGGGCCGATCGTACAGCTGCCCAACATGGGCGGCAGCCTGCCCCTCTACCTCCTTCACCAAGTCCTGGCGGCGCCGTTTGTCATCGTTCCGATCGCGAATCACGACAACAATCAGCACGCGGCGAACGAGAATCTACGGCTGCGCAACTTGTGGGACGGCATCAACGTTTTTGCCGCCCTCTTTAGCAACCTCGGGCCGGCTTGGAGCGCCGAAGTACAACGTGGAAAATGAGAGTATTGGATCGCTCGCGAACCCGCGCGCTTACCTTCGACGTCTTTGGGACCGTGGTCGACTGGCGAGGCAGCATCGTCCGCGAAGGCGAAGGGCTCGGGGCGCTCTGGGGGATCCGACTGGACTGGGCGCGCTTCGCCGACGCGTGGAGAGCCCTTTACCAGCCATCGCTGGAGCGGGTGCGACGAGGCGAGCTCCCCTGGACCCGCCTCGACGACCTGCACCGCATGGCGCTCGAGAAGATCCTGTCCGATTTTGGCGTCACCGGCCTCAACGAAGAGCAGATCGAGCACCTGAACCGCGCCTGGCATCGGCTCGATCCCTGGCCGGATGCGATTGCCGGCCTTAGCAGGCTCAAGCGCCAGTTCATCCTCGCCACGCTCTCCAATGGGAACGTGGCGCTTCTGGTCAACATGGCCAAGCGCGCCGGTCTGCCGTGGGATGCGATCCTCGGCGCCGAGGTCGCGCGCCACTACAAGCCGCAACCCGAGGCGTATCTGCGCACGGCGGATTTGCTGGGGCTCAAGCCTGACCAGTGCATGATGGTGGCCGCTCACAACTCGGACTTGATTGCCGCCGGCAAGCTGGGCTTTCGGACCGCGTTCGTCCCGCGCCGCACGGAATACGGTCCCAATCAGAAATCCGATCTGACGGCGGAGAGCGAGTACGACGTCGTGGCCGAGAACTTCATCGATCTCGCTGCCGAGCTCGGCTGCTGACGAGCCGCACCACCGCCTGTGCCGCAGGCTCGAAGGGAAATCTCGTGCGTTTTTTGGTGAATGTCGGAGTTGCATGATAGTGAACGTTTGCGAGAAATCACCGGGATTCCTTTCCAGGAGGAACCCTTGGGCGAACGGACCATTCGGGTTTGCGACGGCTGCCAGGTCGAGGAAGAAGACCTGGACAGAGTCAAAGCCGAATGGGGCACCTGGTACCGACCGAAGAACAAGGGCGGCGCATCGCGCTTGGACTTTTGTGGAACCTGCGCGAGCGGGACCGAAGACGCGATCCTCAAGTACGCCTCGGTGATGGCGACCCGCAACGGCTACGCCGCGCGCCTGGAAAACGACGACGAGGACGAAGACGAAGGCACTCCGGTCGTCGATGAAATCTTAGACAAGCGCGAGCGAACATCGCAGATGCCGAGGGACGGCCCGATCTTGACCAAGGAGGACCGCGCGAGGCTTGCCGCCCTGAAGGCTGCCGCCAGCGACAGTGCCGAGTCGCGACAGGCACACGCCTCGGGCCAGGGGAAGGCCCAAACAGAGATAGCGCCCGTTCGAAAGCTGTAGTCGCCGCTCAGAAGGTTCTGGGTGACCAGCGCGCTGGAATTCGGCCGCGCGAGAGGGGTTGTACGCCCGCTGGCAGCGCCAGCAAGCGCGGGTCGTACTAACCTCCAACGAGGGTGGGAACCATGAATCGAAATTCGAAGTCCGCATCCGTCATTCTTCTTTTCGCCGCAGCGTCAGCCGCTGCGCAGCAGCAGCGGCAGCCCCCAACTCCGGCCCAGGCAATCAGCGGTAATTTCGCCTCCGTCAATAAGCGCCTCCTTGATATGGCCGAAGACTTCCCGGCAGACAAATACGCGTACCGGCCCGCAAAGGAGTCACGCTCGTTTGGAGAAGTGATCGTGCACGTCATCTCAGGCAACATCTACGCATCGAAGGCGGGCCGCGGGGACAAGGTCAGTTGGGACGAGCTTGATCCCAAGAGCTACAAGACGAAGGCTGAAATCGTCGCCGCCCTTCAAAAGTCGATCGCGGATGCAAACGCCACCCTGAAAGCCGTACCGGAAGACCGCTTCACCAAGACGCTGTCTCCGTGGATCGACGTCATGGAGCATGCCGCCGAGCACTATGGCCAGCTCGTCGTCTACTACCGGGCAAACGGGATGGTTCCTCCAGCATCACGCCCTAAGACCAACTGAGTCTCTAATAGTCATTGGCCGCGCCGAGCAGTGAGCTAGGCAGACCCCACTCGGATTTCAGAAGTAGAAGCTGATCCTCCATGGCGAAAAGTCGGCGATCTCGCAGGGGCCGCATCGCACCGCGCTCGCGCACGAGCGGACCATCGATCATCCAACGCTTCGACCCAATCGATTTTGTCTCCCGCCACGGAGTCGTCTTGGCCTCGGCGAAAGGACCCGTTCCCAACATCGCCGAGGCGGTCGCCGGTGAACCGGTGCGCGGCAGCTGGTGGGGCCACAACAAGGGTTCCGAGATTTTTCGCGCTTTGAGCGTGCTCGGCGACTCCGGCGACGTGCTCTGCTTTCGGCTCGTCGCGGGCAAAGTTACATTCGTTCACCGGCGCTTGTGGGCGGCCCTCGCCCGGATGGCGGAGGAGTTAGGTCGCGAGCGTTTGACTGCGATCGAGCAACGACACACCGAGACCGGAGCCCACCGGAACATTTTGACGCCGTTTCCCCTCTGGGTTTCGCCGGAGGTGAAGGAGGCGGCGCTTCGGCTCACGGAATCGGAAGCCAGGGCTCAACTTGGGGCTTGGGCCGAGGCGGAAAAATCCAGAAGGACACCGCGGCGCAAGCGCCGAGCCGACTAGCGAGAATTCCCTTTTTGGCCTTCCGGCATCTGAAGGCCGTGCCGGTATCTATTGGGAGCTGACCTGGAACTCGGCGAGGAGCCTTTCGCCGACCGCGTCGAATCGGGATGTATGCTTCGCGCGCCTTGACCCACTCCGCGTGGATCCCTACGATTTGCCGATGAGCACGGGACCCTCGGCGAACCGCGGTCCTAGCGCTGATCCGCCATGGGCCTCCGGGAGCAAGCGCGTACCCGATCTGGTCACCCGTCGGCAGCCTGCTCCGCTTGAGGTTCGCCTCACCCCCGCTCGATCCGGTCGCCGTCGGCTCTCCGTCGGATGGATTCTTCTTGTCGGTGTGCTGGCGCTCGGCGGTTGGATCTTTTACGAGATTCAAATGCTGCCCGATGTCGGTTGGCTGGCAAGCCAAAACCCCGACCGGACGGCGCTGATGCGCGCGAGAGAGAGTGAAGCGCGAGAGCAGGGGAAAAAGCCGCGCCACGAGCAACGGTGGGTTTCTCTCTCTTCGATCGCGCCCCAAGCCGTCGACGCGGTGGTCATCTCCGAGGACGCCAGCTTCTATCTTCACCACGGCGTGGACCTCGACGAGCTGAGAGACGCAATCAACAAAGCCTGGTCGAAGGGCTCGCTCGGCCGAGGCGCGTCAACGATTACAATGCAGCTCGCCAAGAATCTTTTTCTTTCCGGCGAGCGCACGTTGCTCCGGAAGGCGAAAGAGGTGCTGCTCGCGCGGCGGCTCGAGGAGTCTCTGCCCAAGAAGAGAATCCTTGCGCTCTATCTGAACGTTGTTGAATGGGGAGACGGAATCTACGGCATCGACGCGGCCGCCCAGGCTCACTTTGCGGTTTCGGCGAATGAGCTGTCGGTAGCGCAGGGCGCTATTCTGGCGGCAATGCTTCCGGCGCCCAGGCGTTGGCTGCCCTCGAGGCGGCCGCGAATTCTGCGCACCTCTGCTCTGCGGATCATCGAGCGCCTCGAGCAAACGGGAAAGATCGCCGCCGAACAGTCAACAGGCGCTCGAGATGAAATCGATCGCATCTTCGGCGACAAGCCGCCGAACGCGGAAGAAGATTCCGAGCAGCCGGACGACGACCGCTGAGTTTTTTTTTGCAAGGAGCCCCGGCCGCTGCGGTGATACACGCTCGTGTATTACCAACCGTGAGCGCAGTGCACATCGGCTCACCTTCACTCGTAGTCTTTTGAACAACGAGCGATGAGAATAATCCCGAGTCGATGCCCAGCTTCAGCTCAATCCGGGTGCAAAGTCGCACGCCGTTCGCCTGATGGCGCGCTGCTCGACATGCGGCTGGCGCGTCGATTCGAAACGCACCTCGTGCCCTGCCGACGGTACGCCGATTTCTTCACGCCATTCGGAATCCACGGCTGCTCCACCCAGTTCCGAGCTCCAAGTGCCTCGCTTTACGCTCAAGCACGTCCTGGGCAGGGGAGGTTTTGGCACCGTCTATGCTGCCCGCGAAACGACCAGCGGGCTTTTGTCGGCGATCAAGGTTACGCGCCCCGACGTACGCGGCGCGAAGGAGCAGCTTCGGCGGGAGGTCCATGCGCTGCGCGCCGTCGGACCTCCCCACGTTCCGAAAGTATTCGCCTCCGGTGAGCTTTCAAACGGGGCGAGCTACGCCGCGTTCGAGCTCATTGCCGGGCCCAGTCTCGCCGAGAAAATGGAGCTTGAAAAGCTGCCGTTCGAGCTTCCGACTTTCGGCAACTGCGCCGACGCGATCCTCACCAGCGTGGACGCAATTCACCGGCGCGGCTTTGTGCACTGCGACTTAAAACCGGAGAATATCCTCATCGAGGATTCGCCGCTTCGAGCGAGGTTGGTGGATTTCGGCTTGGTCCGCGCGGCTGGGCGACGAGCGCAGGGCGATAACACCGGCGCCGGCGCCGCGCCGGGAAGCCCCGACTACATGTCCCCGGAGCAGTGTCGCAATTCATCAAAGATCGGCGTCGCGGCGGATATCTACGCCCTGGGGATCGTCTTTTTCGAGATGCTCACCGGACGCATCCCCTTCTTCGGCAAGCCGGCGGATGTCCAGGAGGCGCACCGCAGCCGGCGGCCGCCGCGGTTGGGGGAGCTCGCGCCGACCGCGGTCGCACTCGAGGGTGTAATTCTTCGGTGCTTGGCAAAAAAGCCGGGCGACCGTTTTTCCTGCATCGCCGCGCTGCGATTGGCCCTCCAGGATGCGCTGAATGCGCCGGTGACATCGGCGCCGAAAAAGCGCGCCAGAGTGGAATCCCAGCCACCGAAGTCTCGTCCGCGCGAGAAGCGCTCGGTGGCGATGGCCTTCTTCCACAGCGCCGAAGATGCGGCTCAGGTTAATTCGACCCTGAAGTCCCTCGGCGGACACCTCGCCCATGCTGCCGCGAGCGCATTTGTCGGCGTGTTCAGCTCGGAAAGCGGGGACAACCCGGTGAATCGCGCGCTGATCGCCGCGCGCATGCTGCTCCGCCGGGGATCGTGTCAGCGCGCAATGGTCGATGTCGCGACGGTGACGGTTCAGACGCGCACCGACGGCGAGCGGCAGTACTTCAGCCCGCTGTTTTCCCGATCCGACCGCTATCCTCTGCCCTCGGACCCCGACGGCGCCTTCGTGACCGAGGCCGCCGCAAAGGTGCTCAAGGACGTCCCGGGCGCCTCATTGCACAAACATCGCAGCGGGGTCCTGCGCCTGGTGGACTCAGAGGGCGACGCCGACCCAGGACCGATCACAAGCAAATTGATCGGGCCGCTCGTCGGCCGCGACGATGTATTGCAATTGCTCTGCGACCGCGCTCGTGCGGCCGTCAATTCAAGAACGCCCACCATCTGCACCGTGATTGCCGAGCCAGGCCATGGCAAGACTCATCTCTACGTCGCGCTCGGCGAGGAATTGAAGAAGATTGCCGGGGCTCAGGTGATCCAGCTCCGCGCCCGCGAACCGTCCGCCGGTGACGCAAACCAAACCATCGGAGAGATGCTTTTGAAGTTGCTCAAAATTCAAGGCGGTTCCTGTTCCAAGGAGGCGGGGCGAAGACTGCTGGTGGAACAATTGGGAAAGGAGCTTGCGACCGAAGTCTGGCCGGGCGCCGCGCTCGCACTCGGATGGGTGTCCTTGGATTCCACCGAGCTGAGGCCGTTCGCCGCTGCACCTGGCGCCTTGAGAAGCGGCGCGGCGCGAGCGGCGGGCGCGGCGATGAGGAGGTGGGCCCAAGCTGCGCCTTTGCTCTTCATCCTCGACGATGCGCAGTTCACCGACGAGGCTGCTCTCGATGCGCTCGAGTACGCGACCCTCGCCGAAGAGCATTCGCCGATCTGGGTGTGCGTGCTCAGCCGCCCAAGCTTCGAGGCCGCTCGCCCGAGCTGGGCGGAGCGTTGCGCCGAGCGCTCTCGAGTCGTGCTCGGGCCGCTCGCACAGGACGGCGCCTCTGCGCTTTGCCGGTCGCTGTTGGCGCCGGCGGAGAACGTGCCGGCGGCGGCCATTCAGCTGCTCGTCGAGCGGACGCAGGGCGTGCCGATCCAAATCGTCGAGCTCGTCCGCGCCTTGAAAGACCGCGGCTTGGTGCGCCAGAACTCGAGGACGGGCACATCGTACCTCGCCACCGACGAGCTGGGCGTCATTCCGGACCTTCCGCTCGTGGAGTGGCTGGCGGCCCGCGAGCTCGAGTCGCTCCCCCAGGATTTGGCCGCGCATGCCAGGCTGGCCGCGCTCCTCGGCGCGGATTTCGTCCCGGAGGAAATCGCCGGCGTGCTCGCCGAGCTGGAGCGCGACGGCGCGGCGGGCTCGTTCCCGCTCGACGCGTCGGTTGCGACGCAGTGGCTATTGACCAAGGGCGTGCTGGTAGAGCGGCGGCGCGACCAATTGACCTTCCGCCACGCGCTGGTGCGCGACGCCGTATACAAGTCGGCGCCCGAATCGATGAGAAGGCCGATTCACCAGGCGGCGTTTCGCTTTTACGGCGATGGATGCCTCCTTCCCCCCCACCAACGCCTGTCTCGGTTGGCCTTTCACGCGGCGCAGAGCGGCCGCGCCGACGTTGCCTCCGATTGCTACTTCGCTTTGGCGGAGCAGGCCCAATCGCGGCACGCCTATTTGGACGCAGAATCGATGTACACCCGTGCGCTGGAGCAAATAACGCCGGAGGCGAGCCCTCGACGACTCGCGGTTTTTCGAGGGCGCGCGCTGATGCGCTACCGCTTGAGCCGATACGAGGACGCCTGTCAGGACTTTGAGCTGGCCAGGGAAGTAGCGCACCAGCTTGGGGACCTCGAATCGGAAGTGGAAATCCTGTTGGACGAGGCCACCGCCCTGGACTGGGCCGACGAGTACCGAAGGTCGAAGGAGCTGGTCGAGCGAGCGGACCTGATGGCCCGCGATCACCAATCGCCGCTGATCGAAGCCAGAATCCTGATGGGCTTGGCTCGCTCCTGCGTCCGTTTCAACAGCTACGAGAGGGCGGCCGAGCTGTACAACCTGGCGGCGGACAAAGCGGAGCAGTTGGGCGACGCGGCTTATGAAACATACGTCATATCTCTGCTTCACAACGGCTACGTTTTGGCATCCCTTGGGCGCCTCGACGAATCGGAGAGCGCATTCAACCGGGTCATCCCGCTCTGCGAGCAGCGCGGGGACAAGCTGCACCTCGGCGCCGCGGTGGGCAATCGCTTCATGCTCTGGACCTGTCGCAACGAGGAAGACAAGCTGCTCGCCGACCTGCACCGCTTGCTACAAATCTGCCGCGAGATGGGCAACGGGCGGATGGAGCAACAAGCGCACTTTTACTTAGGCCTCTTTTTGCGTTGGCTTGACGAATTGGGCGAAGCGGAAAAACACGCGCGGCGCGCGATGGAAATTGACAAGACGCGCCTGGGAGAAGCCGCGCGCGCCGAATCCGCTCTCTTGCTGGCCCGCGTTCTAGCGGCGGCCAACAACGCAAAGGGCGCGCGAGACATCTTGGACCAAATCCAGGCGCGGCGCGCTCTGGCGCAAGAGCGAAAGGACAAAGAGTTCGAGTTCCTTCCCGGAGAGCAAATCTTTTTCTCCATGGTGGATCTCGCAACGCGCGAGGCCACAGAGAACGAATGGGAGCTGCTCCAGGCGCGAGCTCTGAAGTGTTTGACGGGACAGGACTTGCTCGAGTTCTTGGAGATGCGCGGCCGGGCCGCCCAACGCCGGCAGGCGCGCGATGTCGCGGTGCGCGCCTTCAAGGCGGCAGTGGCGCTGGCGGCTCAGGTTCCGAACATCATGCTCAAGCGGCTCGAGAGTGAATTGGCCGCGCTGACCAGCCCGGGCAAGTAGACCGCCCTCGGCCGCCTGCCGCGCCTACATTCGAATGACGTAGAGCTGCTGCTCTCGATCGCGAAAGCCCATGGTCGCCCATGACCGGAGGGAAGCAGCCGATAGGTTCACGAACGAGCGCTAAAGCCGCGCTTGCCACTAGCGCAGATGGACGCCGGAGACTCGGGCTGCAGTTGTCAGTTGTTTCACTTCTCTCGTTTGGCCTCAATGGCTTTGAGTCGCCGTCGGAGACGCTCGATCACTTCCTTGAGGATGGCAATCTCTCTTTCGATCGAGATGTTGCCGGCGACGTCGTCGGACGGTCGCGCCAAGCCTTTAACCAAACGCAACATTCGCCTTCCTTTGCGTTCCTGAGGAGTGATGCTTCTACGGGGCCCGCGGCTCATTCAACCCGAGCAACCGGCCTCAGGTGTTTTCAGATCCCGCCAGACGCGAGGCGCATTCGCAAGCTCGGGTAAATCGCGCCCTAGGTGAGCGCCGACCCAGAGACCACTTTGTCGCGGCTCAACGGCAATACATTGCGCGATTTGTATTCACTTCGGGCCGGCGAACCAGTCTTTCGGACAATCGACATAGGACCGGTCGAGTTTGGCGACCGAGGCACAGCCCAGCAATTTGAGAGTGCGAATCGCGCCGGCACGCAAAATTTCGATCGCGCGCGCGACGCCCGCTTCGCCCCCCGCAGCGAGCCCATAGGCGTAAGCGCGACCCACGAGCACCGCCCGGGCTCCCAAGCAAAGCGCCTTCACGATATCGCTTCCGCGGCGGATCCCTCCGTCCATCAGAATTTCGATCCGTCCGCTTACGGCGGCAACCACTTCGGGCAACGCTCGCAAGGTGGCCGCAACGCCATCCAGCTGGCGGCCGCCGTGGTTGGACACCACCAGGGCTGCCGCTCCTTCCTCGACCGACCGGCGCGCATCCTCCGCGGTGAGAACACCCTTGATGATGATTGGACCATTCCACGCTTGTCGTATCCAATCCAAATCATCCCAAGTCACCACCGATTGCTCCAGGGCGGCGCCGACATCGGCGTATGACATTGGG
>DATFTC010000410.1:0-7427 GCA_035262305.1 Myxococcaceae bacterium
CGCTCAACCTGCAATATCAATAAAAGACTCTCAGGTGCAGACTTATTTGGCTGCATCTAGTATGCGAGGAGAGGACGGGGTGCAGATAGCGGAGGGGGAGAGCGATATGCAAGAGAGGATCACTCGTCGTCGGCTCATCAAAGCGGGTCTCGTCGTCGCAGGCAGCGTCACCGCTCGACGCCTGATGGCCCAGCCTGCGTTGACTCGGCCGAAATGGAAAGCGTGCGGCAACGGCAACGGGGGCCTGCCCTGGAAAGAGGCCCGGCAAATCGCAGCGGAGACCGTAGCTCCCAGCTTCCCAGACGCCATCTTCGACGTGACCGATCCACTGTACGGGGCAATCGGAGATGGCAGCACCGACAACACCGACGCTTTCCGAGCGGCAATCGAGGACTGCAGCTCGCAGGGCGGCGGACACGTGGTGGTGCCGAAGGGCATTTACTCCACCGGGGCCATCCATTTGCTCAACGACGTCGACTTCCACCTCGAGGACGGCGCCGTGCTTCAGTTCAATGCCAACGCGGACAACTTTCCGTTGGTGCTGACTCGGTATGAAGGCATTGAGTGCATGAATCACTCGCCGATGATCTACGCCTACGGCCAATCGAACATCGCGCTGACCGGCAGCGGCATCCTGGATGCCTTGGGGACGCGCCCGTGGAACAGGGGGAACGACCGGGCAGGCATCCTCGAGCCATTGGTGGCGGCCGGCGTTCCACCCGAAGAGCGCATCGTTCCCGACTACGGCCAGCTGCGTTCCACATTTGTCGAGCCCTACAATTGCACAAACGTGCTCATCCAGGGCGTCACGCTCAGGCAATCGCAATTCTGGCAGATGCATCCTACGCTTTGTCGCAACGTGACCGTCGACGACGTAACCACCGGCGGCACCACCAACTCCAACACAGACGGGTGCAATCCCGAATCCTGCGACCACGTTGTTATCAGAGATTGCACGCTCGATGCGCACGACGACTGCATCGCGATCAAATCGGGGCGCGATGACGATGGCCGCCGAGTCAACACGCCCTCCGAGAACATTGTCATCTTCGGCTGCAGCTTTCAGGGGCCGTGGGGCGGGATCACCTGCGGCAGCGAGATGACCGGCGGAATTCGCAACGTGTACGCGTACAATGTCCAGACTTACGGGACCAGCATCCGCTACATGCTTTATGTAAAGTCCAATACCCGCCGAGGCGGCTATGCGACGAATCTCAACCTCGACAGCTTTCGCGGCGACAACCTTCTCAACGGCTGGGGATTCGCCCAGATGGATTACAACGGCCAGACCGGCGATTACCTGCCCCTCTTCCAGGACTGGAAGCTCAGCAACATGAACGGCGACTCCGCTCCTTGGGTTTTCCACTTCAGAGGGCTGGTCAACGATCACATCCTTGGCTTCAACGTGCGCGGCAGCGCATTCACAGGCATTGCCGATCCCGCCGACCAATACTCCTATGTCGACGACATCAACTTCGACGACGTCACCATCAACGGCGAGCCTGTCTCAAGCTGAACCGCCCTTGACGGCCGCTCAACGGCTCAGCGAGCTCAGCATCTTTTCGAAGTCGGCCTTGGCGGCAGCGACGGTCTTCGCTGGGCCGGTGAGCTTGAAGAAAACGGGCCCCTCCGGGGCCTCGACGATCGCGCCCAAGAGCTTGTAACCAGGTTTTTTCACGCCCGGCGGGGCCATCGGTCCCATCGACGCCAGGTAAGTGCCCTCGAGCTCGAGCCGCGTAACGGCGAGGCCGTTAATCTTACTTTTCTTCGGAGCAGGATTGGGAACCGGCTTGCCGTCTGGAGTTTCGAATTGCGCCACCCAGCGCTGCACGTTGGCGTCGACGCTGCCACCCTGCCCGGGACCAAAGTAGAAGATGGCGCACTCGGCAGACTCCGAGCCGCCCTTCGCCGGCGGGATTGAGTACGTCGCCACTCGCATTGACCGAGGCGCATCCTGCTTCCACGCGCTCGGGGAAGTCCACTTGATACCGGCGGCCGAATCCGCAAAGGCCGCGCCGGGAAGAAGAAGAAGCGCCATCGTCAAGGTCGTGGACCGCATGGAATTGGTTTCCTGGTCATCGATTCCACAGGCGGCCATAAGCACAGATTCGCCAACTCGCGTCAACATGTCTTGGATCTGGTAGCTGTGCTTGATCTGGACCACCGAACGCGACCGCTGTGGAGCGGCGGGGCCCTCGGGCGAGTAGAAAGAATGACCTGTCTACTGACCATCGCACATCGTGGGTGACCCAGCTGGACACGACCATGCGAGCGCGCCTGTGCTTCCCGAGCAAATTGAGAGCGATCACAAAAAGAATGCTTCGCGGTCTTGCGACCGGAATGTAACTTTTCTTTCGCTCCGCGGTTCAGACTCTTCCACAGCCAATCGACCCACCAGGAGAGCTATGAAACGCATGTCCGTGCTCGTAGCGATTGCCGGTTGGACGGTTGTCGGCGCTCAGATTGCGCGAGCCGACCCTCCGGGAAGCAGCTGGCAGCTCGTATTCGATGACGAGTTCGACGGCACCGAGCTCGATCCCAACCTGTGGACGATTCACACCGGGGCGAGGCGAGACGCGATCAACACCGCAGACGCCATTTCGGTGGCCAATGGGAATCTCACCATCACCACCTATACGTCAGGAGGCAGCCACTACACGGGCTTCATTTCCACTCGCAACAGCTTTCTCGGAACCTTCGGATACTGGGAGGCGAGCATCCGCTTCGAGGACGCGAGCGGAATGTGGTCGGCATTCTGGATGCAGTCGCCCACCATGGGCAATCCGATCGGCGATCCAGCAACGGCGGGAGCGGAGATCGACATCGTCGAGCACCGCTTTGTAGACAGCGCCGGGGCTGATATCAGCAACAAAGCCCAGCACACGTTGCACTGGGACAGTTACGGCTCGGCGCACCGCTCGGTGGCATCGCTCAACAACAATCCCGGACCGATACCACTTCAGGGGAATTTTCACACCTACGGCGTGCTGTGGACGCCGGCGGGCTATCAATTCTTCGTCGATGGGATTTGGCGGTGGAGCACGAGCCAAGGTCTTTCACAGCGGAGGGAGTTCATCTACGTCACCTCGGAGGTAATGAACAATTCCTGGGCGGGAACGATCCCGCCGGGCGGCTACGGCGAACGCGATCAGAGCCAGGTCCAAATGACCGTCGACTGGGTCCGCGTCTGGCAGCGGCCGCTGTACGGCACGGACATCGGATCCGTTTCGCTCCCAGGCAGCGATGATCTCGACGATATGGGCACCTGGACGGTGCGCGGCGCTGGAGACATCTGGGGAAGCTCGGACCGCTGCCACTTCGTCGGTCTTCCCATCGTCGGCGACGGCTGGATCTTCGCCCAGGTGAGCGGCATCGACAATCCGGACCCCGATGCCAAAGCCGGCCTGATGATTCGCGAGTCTCTGGCATCCAATGCGACGAACGCGACGTTGTTTTTGAAAGCCGGCGGCCGGCTCGAGCTGCAGAGTCGCATTGCGACCGGCGACGTGACCACCGCGCCGTTTTCCACGCCAGACATCGCCGCGCCGTATGGAATTTATCTCGAGCGCTCGGGCGATGATTTCAACGCCTGGAGCACTGCGGACTACGAAAGCTGGGACTACTTGGGGTCGGTGAACATCCCGATGGCAAGCCGCGTATACATCGGTCTGGCGGTCAGCAATCACTACGCGCCGCAGATCAATACGTCGTACTTCGATTACGTGACCGGCTCGTTCGCGGCGCCGTAACTCGCGGGGTCACGCGCGGCTGCCGTCGAACTCTTCTCACCTGCGTCCGGAGCTTTCGCAGACGCTACTGCAAGTCTGTGAGAACCTCCTCTGCCGCAGCTCCGCCGGCATCGAGATAGGCCTGTCGCAGCTTGCGTGAGAAGAACCCTGAGAAAGGATTTCCGGCAAGCTCTTCGGGCGGCCGCACTTGAATGATCTCCAGCCGCCGCGCCGCTTCCAACCCAAGCGCCTGCTTTACCTTGTCCAGTTGAGCGGCATCGAGAGTCCCATCGGCGCGCAGTCCATCCAGCGATTGCAGCCTGCTGTTCACCTTCTGAGCCTCTTTGAGATCGCGAAACAATCGCTCGTTGATCAGGATATCGGCGATGCGCCCGATCAGGCCAAACCCGCCAAACTGCGTATGCGGCAGGGCGGTGATGAGTGGGTGCGTGGTGATCACCACAATCCGATCGATCTCTTCGCCGGTGATTGCCTCTTTGATCGGCGTGTTATTAACCGTTCCTCCGTCCACGCAGTCGCCGATCCCGGGCAGCTCGACGGGTACGAACGCGCCCGGAAACGCCGCCGACGCGGTTGCGGCGCGGAAGACCTCTGCGCGTCGTTCGCGCGTATCGAAATCTTCATCGTCGAAGCTGAGCACGCGTTGATAGGTGGTCGCCCGCGCTTCTCCAATCTTCCCATCCGCGCCTCCAAGCGGTGTAGTCACTATCCGCAGCGAGGAGGGATGATGCGCGCCCGGAAACCAAGAGCCCACCGCCTCTTCCAATAGCGCCACAATTTTGTCGCCAGTCGAAAAGCCGCGCTCGCTAAAGATTCCACTCAAGGAAACGTTGAACGTTCCGAAGTCTGCGCGGTTTAGCCAAAACTCGGGGAGAGCCTGCGCCGCCTCGTCCTCGCGACCTGCGCGAATTGCCGCCGCCCAGTACGCGCCGTTGATGGACCCCGAGCTGGCACCCACGACGCGCGAGAACCGCAAGCCTTTTTGATGCGCCGCCGCGAGCGCGCCGGCCTCGAAAGCGCCCTTGGCAACCGCTCCGGCGAGCACGAGCGCTGTTTGCGAACGACTTGCCATTGCGAATTCCCCTCGTGCAGCATCGTAACACCGGAACGCAACCTCGAGACAGGGTAGTTGCTTTTCGAGCGCTGCTGGGCAACGCGGGCCGCCTTCTACTCTCCATCGTCGCGCGGCGCAACGACTGCGACCGGCAGATCGCAACCTCGTCATCGAGATACTCCTGGGAGGGTCTGCCGTCGTCTTCCAGCCGCTGCGGCAATGGTTAGCGAGCGCGCGGGCGATGCGCCCGATGATCGTCGACCCGGCGTCGAAGTCTTCATCTCAGCAAGGGCTTCGGTGTAGAAACTGGGTGAGGAATTGCCGTGGCGGCGCCAGGCGAAACGCCAAAGATGAAGCCCGCAGGAGAAAATACTTCGAGCTCGACGAGGAGCGACTTGAGCGCCGGCGTAGATGGGACAAGTCTCCAGGACCGCACCGCTGCGGATCAGTTCATCGGACGAACGCTCTCCCATTATCGTTTGGAAGGACCCCTCGGAGCGGGTGGGATGGGCCTGCTGTATCGGGCGACCGATTCGCGACTCGGGCGCGCGGTGGCGATCAAGGTCCTCTCCCGGCAGCTGGCGACCGATGGAGCGGCGAAAGCCCGATTCGTCAGAGAGGCGCGCGCTGCGAGCGCGCTGGATCATCCGAACATCGCGACCGTCTACGACATCGGCGAGGACGGTGGAGAGCTGTTCATCGCAATGGCGCTTTACGAGGGCGAAACGCTCAAGCAGCGCCTGGAGAGGCATGCGCTGCCCGTCGATGAAGCGGTCCAAGTCCTAAGGCAGGTCGCGCTCGGCCTCGAAGCCGCCCACCGCGCCGGCATCGTGCATCGAGACATCAAACCGGCGAACATCCTGGTGACGAGCGGCGGCATCGTGAAGATCCTCGATTTTGGGCTCGCCAAGCTTGTTTCCGACGCTTCGGGACAAGGGCTGACTGAGGCTGGTCAAGCGATGGGCACAGTCCTGTACATGTCGCCCGAACAGCTGCGCGGCCAGGCGGTAGATCCCCGAAGCGACCTCTGGGCCTTGGGAGTCCTCGCCTACGAGCTGCTGACGGGGATTTCGCCGTTCCGAGCCGAGTCGGGTGAGGCGACCGCGATGCGAATCCTCAACGAGGAGCCGCCTTCGCTGGCCAGCATTCCGAAGATGCCGGGATGGCTCGCCGAGCTCGTCGCGCAGCTTTTGCGAAAGGACCCGGTCAATCGACCGTCGAGCGCGACCGAGGTGCTCCGCCAGCTGGACTCGGCGGCACTCGCGCAAATCTCGCAGCCGGCGGATCGCCTCGGACCCCTTCGGTCCGCGGGTGGTCCCTCGCGCGCTGTCGCGCGGACGACGATTGCCGCTTTGGTGGCGGCAGTGGTGGTGATTGCAGTTGTTGCGTCGTACTTGCTCGCTCATCGGCGCGAATCGCGAAATCAAGCCAACGCAATCAAGTCTCTCGCCGTGCTCCCATTCCTTAATTCCGGCGCAAACCCAGACACGGAGTACCTCTCAGACGGCATCGCCGAAAGCCTCATCGACAATCTTTCGCAAATACCGGAACTGCGCGTCATCGCTCGCAACACCGCGTTTCGTTACAAAGGGAAAGATGCCGATTTACAGAAGCTGCGGCATGAGCTGTCGGTGGACGCGGTGCTGACGGGACAAGTCCAGCAACTTGGCAGCACGCTGGTCGTCCACGCGGACCTGGTGAATCCTGGGACCGGTTCGCAGCTGTGGGGGGAAAAGTACAACCGGAAGCTCACCGACGTGCTGACGGTAGAGGAAGATATCGCCAAGACGATCTCGGAAAAGCTTCGAACGCGCCTGGCCGCGGACGTGCAGCGCCGCATCACCAAACACTACACCGATAACCCCGAAGCGTATCAACGATATCTTCGCGGCCGGTATTTCTGGAACAAGCGAACCAACGAGAGCCTGAACACGGCGATCGAGTACTTCCAGCAAGCAATTGAACTGGACCCCAATTACGCGCTGGCGTACGCAGGATTGTCGGACTCGCACGCTTTGCTCGGCTACTATTCCTACGCACCCAAGAAAGAGGCTCGCGCCACCGCCAAGGCAGCGGCGTTGAAAGCACTGGCCCTGGATGACGAGCTGGCGGAGGCTCACGCCTCGCTGGGAATTCTAAAACTTCAGGAGTGGGATTGGCTCAATGCGGAGCGAGAGTTGCAGCGGGCCATCTCATTGAATCCAAACTACGCGGTGGCCCACAACTGGTATGGCCTCTATTTGCTTTGGACAGGTCGACTCGATCAAGCAATAGCAGAGCAGACCCGAGCACAGCAGCTCGACCCTGCCTCGCCTGTTTATCCTGCAAATCTGGGAACCATCGCTTGCAGTTCAGGACAGGTCGATCGCGGCATTGCACAGTTAAAGGAGGCGCAGCAACTCGATGCAAACACCGCATTTGTCCACACTCTGCTTGCTTACTGTTACATGAAGGGACAGATGTATCGTGAGGCCGTTGATCAGCTCAAACAGGGCTTGGCCCTGAACGAAAATGATCCGTCAATCCGAGGGGCGTTGGGTTATGCCTACGTTCAATTAGGCAATCGAGATCTGGCACTGAGCATCCTGAGCGATCTCAAGAAACGCGACGAGCGCGTGGACGAA
>DATFTC010000411.1:0-7555 GCA_035262305.1 Myxococcaceae bacterium
TGTTGTGATGCTGGCGGTCCGGTGCCGTTCGGTCGGTAAGGGCGTTGAGCAGCTTGACTGCCGTCTTGGTTTGTAGCGTTGTGCGGGGACCGGAGAGCAACAGCCACGCGGTGCCGAGGTCGGCCGGCCTTACCGCTTGAGCGCAGGCGACGGTGCTCAACTTGATCGTCAACACCGCCCTGTCACCCGCGGCGAAGAAGGTCCCATTGGGCGGCGCTGAAACCTGGATGGTGCCGGTGAGACCGACCGTTTGACCAGCGGGCAGTCCCGCGCAACCTTGAGAGCCCGGCGTCCCGGCATCGCCGCCGGACCCGGCGGAACCCGCTGGCCCCGTAGGTCCCGTGGGTCCCGCCGGCCCCTGCGGACCCGACGGGCCGGTCGGACCGGTGCAACCGATGACGAGAAGCCAAGCAGCTAGGAAGACCAACTTACTAGTCGCGCAGAGACTGCGCCTAGACGCGCTTACACTCGAAATCGTGGTCATAGAGCCCTCGCATTTTGCTGCACCTGCAGCAAACTCCGCGCCACCAACTTCGGTGCTGACCTTTGGTACTAGGGCGCACCTTCTGCACCGGGCCCACGTGCTGCCGCAAAGATTTCGTTTGCCCCAGCAGCGAACGCGCTAGCCCAGGGGCGCGCGGCTCTGTTGCCGTGGCTGCGTTCTTGCTTCGCAGGAGGGTTAGCGGCTGGTTCGACGTCATGCAAGGAGGTCCCCGATGACCGGAGAAGCACACTGGCTTACCCTGATCCTGCTCGCCGTCGGCGCGTTCGGCGTAGTCGCCTTGTTTTACTTTGGCAGGCGACTCGACTGGAGGTTTCGGCTCACCCGCCGGAGATTCGAGTGCCCGGTGCATCGCGAGGGGGTGGACGCCACGTTGATTCGCGACGAGAAGACTGGGGAGATGACGTCCGTTCAGAGCTGCTCCCATTTCGTGAAGCCGGGCGCGGTCACTTGCGAGCAGGGTTGCCTAAAGACGCTCAGCGCCGTTAGCCGTTGATACGTCGCAGATCCGCTCGAGATCCGAAATGACGTCGGTTCGAGAGACTGAAAAAGAAAAGCGCGTCGACATCCGAACCCGGCGGATTCTGGCGCGGGACGGAACCGAGGTGGCTCGGCTGACGATCTTTTGCCCGGTGCGCCGCGCATCGCAAGAGCTCGACCAGTGCAAAGAATGTGAGTCTTGCGAGGAGGTCGTCATCGATCCAGCGGACCGCGATTCGGCCGTTCGCTGCAAAGCTGCATGGGAAGAGCCAATGCCACCGGATGCTCTTCGCACGCCGGTCGTTAAGGTGATGACGCGAAACGTGATCTGCATCCGTTCGGACCTGACGATCAACGAATTGATCATGACCTTGTTCGAGAACGGAATCAGCGGTGCTCCTGTAGTGGATGCCCGCGGCAAGCCGCTCGGCGTGGTGTCGAAGACGGACCTTCTCCGCGACAGTTACGAGAAAGTCGAGGCAACGGAGGACAAATCCGCACTGCACATCCGCGGAGACGGCGAAGATCGCTCGACGTCCAAGGTCGGCGTCGAAGACCTAATGTCCAAAAGCCTCTGCTCATTGCCGGAATCCGCCACCATCGCGGAGGCCGCGGCGCTGATGGCGCTGGAGGGCGTGCGGAGGATTCCTATCCTCGACGCGGCGGATCAGGTGGTGGGCATCATCTGCGCCAGCGACATCCTCAGTTGGCTGGCGCGCCAGGCCGGCTACGTTGTTCCCTCCAGATTCCCCTTGAGGAGATGACCATGCGAGTTCGCGATGTGATGAAGTCGCCCGTTCAGAGCATCGGACGCTCCGACACGATGAGCACCGCGCTACAAATGATGCAGCAAAACGGAATCCGTCACCTGCCGGTTCTCGAGGACGGCAAGTTGGTGGGGATCATCTCGGATCGCGATCTGCGGGCGCCCGATATTCCCGGCCGATGGCACGCGATTCCCTGGATTGATTCGATCGCGGTTGAATGGGTGATGTCTTCACCGGTGATGGTGCTGCCGCCGGACGCGTCGCTCAGCGCTGCAGCGAATCTGATGCACACCGAGCGAATAGATTGCGCGCCCGTTCTCGATGACGGCAAGTTGGTCGGGATCATCACCTCAGCGGATCTTTTGCAAGTCCTGGGCAGGGAAGCCGAGGCCACCCGTGCCATCCCGAGTTGAGGGACCAATTGACCGAGTGGATGCCAGGCACGATTCATGAACTGAGCTCATCCCCGATGAGCAGGTTTCCCGAGATCAATGCCGCCACCATTGCTCGATACGAGCAGCCGGGTCCTCGTTACACGAGCTATCCGACGGTGCCGGAGTGGAATCCCCGTTTTGGGCCCGCCGAATACGCGGACAAGCTTTGCGAGGCTTCGCGAGAGGGCTCTTCCAGCCCGCTGTCGCTTTACTTTCACCTCCCGTTCTGCCGACACATGTGCGCGTTCTGCGGCTGCAACGTCGTGGTCACGCGAGACTCGACGAAGGCGGACGAGTATTTGACGCATTTGGAGCTGGAGCTGGCGCTTGCCGCCGAACGATTGGGCAAGCGGCGGGAGATCTCCCAACTTCATCTCGGCGGGGGAACGCCTACCTTCCTCAACGAAGCCCAGCTATCGCGCTTATGGCGAGCGATCCGCACGCACTTTGCGGTCAGGAATGACGCCGAGCTGGCGGTTGAGGTGAACCCGGTGGTCACCACCTCGCGGCACCTCACCTTGCTCCGCAGCTTTGGATTCAATCGTCTTTCGATGGGCGTCCAGGACTTCGATCGCGATGTCCAGCAGGCAATTGAGCGAAATCAAAGTTTCGAGCTCACCGCCGGAATGGTCGCCGAGGCACGCAGCATCGGCTTTCGCGGAATAAATCTGGACTTGGTCTACGGACTGCCCCTTCAGACACAATCCAAATGGGAGCGTACCCTCAGGCGAATCGTGGACATTCGACCCGACCGGATCGCGGTGTACTCGTTTGCGTTTGTTCCTAATTTGAAGCCGCACCAAAAGCGGCTCCCAATTGGCAAGCTTCCGCACGGCGAGGCGAAGCTCTCCTTGTTTCGCTCCGCCTACAACGCATTTGTCGAGGCGGGCTATCAGGCGATTGGAATGGATCACTTCGCGCTGCCCGAGGACGAGCTGGCGGTGGCGCAGGACGCACGGACTCTCTGGCGCAATTTTCAGGGTTACACCATCAAGGCAGCGACCGATGTCATTGCCTTCGGCATCACCGGAATCAGCGACGTGCAGGGCGCTTATGCCCAGAACATTCGACCGCTGCCTCAGTACTACCGGGCTATCTCGGCTGGGCGGTTCGCAACGGTCCGCGGGGTCCAGCTCTCGAATGATGACCGCCGCCGCCGCTCGGTGATTACCGATTTGATGTGTAACTTTTGGGTCGATCTCGGCGACGACGGCCTCAATTACTTCGAGCCCGAGCTCGACGACCTGCGCAGGCTCGAGCGTGAAGGACTTTTGAGGCTGCTTGGATCGGAGGTCGAGCTCACCTCACTCGGGCGCGTTTTCGTCCGCAATGTTGCAATGGTCTTTGATGCCTACCTGCGGCGGGCGGAAAACGCGCCGAAGCCGTTCTCGATGACGGTCTAACCGGTACGCCAGGCGGCGAGAAAACAAGAAGAGCGAACACAGCCGCGAGGGCTTTCTCCTAGCCAACGCACTCGAGGCAGTAGCGAGCTTCGGGTATGGCAAGCAATCGTTGACGCCCGATGGCGCGTCCGCAGCGCTCGCACAGCCCGTAAGTACCATCGCTGATACGCGCGAGCGCCGCCTCAATCTCCTCGAGCTCCCGGCGCTCTTTATCAGAGAGGACGTGCAGAACTTCGGAGGCCTCGCGGTCGGCGGCAACGTCAGTCCAATCCTTCTCCGCGAGACCGGAGAATTGCTGCTCCTCGTCCGCCGTCTGTCGCCAAACTCGAAGGAGGGCGCCGCGCCGTTCGCTGAGCGCCTTCTTTGCCTGGCGCACGATCTGATTCACGGTCGAAGTTCCCTAGCCTGCAGCTTGCGGGTCATCGATCGAGATGCTGCACGAGGTGCGCCAGCGCATCCGGATCTCCACGAAGGAGCGAGCCCAAGTCCGAGCGCGCATGTTTTTCGCGACACCGCACAAAATCGCGCAAAAAAACCGAGATGCGTCGAGAGGACTATAGGTGTGTGAAGTATCTAAATGAGGATGGCCGGCGCTCCCCCGTCAATGCGTCCTGCCGCCGGCCTCTTCGTCAGTCTCAGTGTCATCCTCATTTGACTCGTTTGCCTCGGACGACGGAGCGCTCGAAGCGTATTCCTTGAGCCGGTATTGAATCTTGCGCACGCTGATGCCAAGCACCTCTGCGGCTCGAGCAGTGGAACCGTCCACCATCTCCAGCGTGCGTAGAATCGATTCTCGCTCGATGTCGTACAGAGTGGCGCCGGGAATGAGGCTCTCCGCTGAGCGGGCCAGCGGTCGCGGCCCTCGCAGAGTGGCCGGCAGATCGTCCGCGGTGAGCTGCGAGCCGGGAGCAAGCACGACGGCTCGCTCGACCACATTTTCCAGCTCCCTCACGTTTCCCGGCCAATCGTGGCGAAGCAGCGCGTTCAACGTTCCCGGCGCGAGTCCGCGGACCACTTTCCCGTAGTTGGTGGCGTACTTTTCGATGAAGTGATTGACCAGCGCCGGAATATCACCTTTGCGCTGCCGAAGAGGCGGCAGGGTCACCGCGACGACGTTGAGCCGATAGTAGAGATCCTCTCGGAATCGGCCGGCCTTGACCTCACCCGCCAGGTCGCGATTGGTCGCGGTGACGACGCGCACATCGACTTTGAGAGTCTGGGTTCCGCCCACGCGCTCGAATTCCCGCTGCTGCAGCGCCCGCAGGAGCTTGATCTGCAGCGACGGCGAGATCTCGCCGATCTCGTCCAGGAACAGCGTTCCTTGATCGGCGAGCTCGAAGCGCCCCTCCCTGCGCCCGACCGCGCCCGTGAACGAGCCCTTTTCATGTCCGAACAACTCGCTTTCGAGGAGGCTTTCGGAAAGCGCGGCGCAGTTGACCTTGATGAACGGCTTGCCCTTTCTCGGAGATTCTTCGTGGATCGCCTGGGCGACCAACTCTTTTCCGGTGCCTGACTCGCCGAGCAGCAAAACGGTGGCGCGGGTCGGCGCGGCGCGTTTCACCACATCGAAAACCGACTGAAGCTCCGGGCTGTCGCCGATGATGTTTGGAAATCGATACCGCTCTTGCACTCGCGCTCGCAGCGTCTCCGTTTCTCGGACCAGTCGCGTCTTCTCGAGCACCTTGCTCAGCACGACGAGAACGGCATTGATGTCGAGCGGCTTGACGAGGAAATTTTCCGCCCCCGCCCGCATCGCCTCGACGGCCGTCTCGATGCTTCCGAAAGCAGTCATCATCACGAACGCCGAGTCGTAGCCCGCTTCCCTCGCTTTGCGCAGCAAAGTGATGCCATCCATCTTCGGCATTCGCACATCGGCAAGAACGACGGCCGGTGCAAACTCCGGCAATGCCTCGAGCGCCTCCTGGCCATCCGAGGCTTCGGATACCTCGTAGCCCTCCTCGAGGAGCATGGTGCGAAGGGCTTCGCGAGCGTTCTGCTCGTCGTCCACAATCAGTATTCGTTTGGATTCCATGGGTCGGGAAGATAGCAAACAACGCGCCGCGGTAATGCCTTGGAAAGCTCTTTCTCGACGCAAACTCTGCGTGTTTTCCCGAACCAGCTCGGGTAAGCGCACTGTTTGCAGGAGTCGCTTTTGACCGGTCGCTCGCCGCGAGCTGGGACCTGCAAGGCCGGGACCCTGGAAGGCTTCACGATTTGAGCCCTCCTCCTTTGACTGGCACGTCTGATGAAAGTCCAAAGGGTGATTTACCTGGAGGAAGCCTTGAAGAAGATCTTGGTTGCCATGGACGGTTCTGAATGTGCGCTCAAGGCGATGCGTACTGCGGCGAATCTCTTCAAAGATGCCGGCGCTCAACTGACGCTCGCCTACGTGATGTCCAAGCCACTTGCGTATCCCGCCGACTTTCCGGGCTGGGGCTTGGAGGCCTTCGAAGAGGAAGAGCGCAAATGGGCCAATCAAATGCTCGCCAATGCGGCGCGACAGGCAAGTGACTTCAACGTGCAGGCCGACACGGTGGTGCTGGGCGGGTCCCCTGCCGAGGCAATCGCCGACGAGGCATCCCGCCAAGGCTATGACTTGGTGGTGGTCGGCAGCCGTGGGCGCGGAGCGGTGACGCGCGTGCTGCTGGGCAGCGTGGCCGACCGGCTGGTGCACATCTGCAAAACACCGGTCGTGGTCATGCACTGATAAGGAGTCGAGCGCCTCTACGACTTCTCCGCCTGGGCGGGGGCGTCGCATGCCCTCGGAGGCCGAACGACTGTCACTGTGCAGGGCGCTTTGGCCACCACCTCTCCGGAGACGCTCCCCAAAATATTGCGCAGCGCTGAATCGGTCCGCGCACCGAGCACGATGTGGTCGACGTGGTTCGCGCGCGCGTATTCGAGGATTGCAGCTGCCGGGTCGATCGCCTCCAACACGTGGAAGGTAATCCGGTTCTCCTCCTTGTCGAGCGGCTGCGCCCAATGCTTGAGCTCAAGCAGCCGCTTCAAATGTTTGTTTTGACCTTCATCGTCGAGCGTCCGGTCCAACTCGATTCGGTGCTGCTTGAGAACATTGATACAGGCAAACCGCGCCCCCGGAACAATCTCGCCCATGCGCATGACCGTCGTGCGCAGGGCGTCGGCAAGTTCCTGTGAACCCTCTGCGAGGTCGATGGCCACCGCCACGATGGGCGCCGCCGAGATCTGCGCCTCGATCGCATGCTTGAGGTCGATCGCGTGCTTGAGAACGGACGGCACTTCTTCCGGATTGAAGCGGCGCCTGATCACGGTGCTCCACGGATCCTGCCTCAGGCGATCCGAGCGGGCGGTCAGCTTCACCTGATCGGGATGGGAGAGGTCGAAGGCGAGCTGGGCTCCAGTGGGGTGCCGGCGCGCGGGATCTACCTCCAAGCAGCGCAGCACAATTTCCTGAAGCCACGGCGGATAATCGGGACGGAGCTTGCGCGGCGGAATTGGGTCGCGCCACAGGCGTTTATGCAGCTGTCGCTTGCCATGTGGGTCGCCGAACGGCCGCCGATCGGTGGAGAAGAAATAAAGCAGAACGCCCAGCGCGAACAGGTCGCTGCGCGGATCGCTTCGCATTCCGAGCACCTGTTCGGGCGCCATATACGGAGCCGTCCCATAGGGAACGCGGAATTGTTCCTGCATCAAGTCCGGCAGCTGATCATGGTGCGCGAGCCCGAAGTCGATTAACGCCGCCTCGCCGTTGCGGCGAATCACGATGTTGGAGGGCTTCACGTCCAGGTGGACCACGTGCTGGCAGTGGAGATCGTGCAGCGCCGTCGCCACCTTCACGCCAATCGCGGCCACCTCGGAGTAGGGCAGGGGCAGCTGGTCGAGAAGGGACAGCAGGGATTGCCCGGCGATGTTCTCCATCACGACGTACGGATGCGCAGGGAAGTCGCCGGCAGCGACGAACTTCGGGACATGGACGCCGGTCAGCCGCGG
>DATFTC010000412.1:0-3833 GCA_035262305.1 Myxococcaceae bacterium
GGAAGGGTCCAGAGGCGGCCGGTTTACGCCTGATCTAAATCGGTAGAATTTCTTTCCCGGATACCGACCGGAGCACGTTCTCGTAATGCGTCCGTAACGTCCGAGGGTGAAACGCTTCTGCCCGTTTACGAGTTGGCTCTGCTGTCGCGTTAGGGAGGCGAGCGCTCCGACCCAGGGCTGAGCGAAGATCGGTCACTGTCGCTCCGGCGGTCCCCGACGGTTGAAACCAGTGCGACAGAATTTTCCCAGTGAGGCGTCAACATGTCCGGTGCACAGCGATTGCCAGGCGGCGAGCGGCGCAAGGCAAGTCAACGGCACTCTCGGCCCGCGGCACCTTTGCAACCCCTGATTAGCCGCGCTTGGCATCCTGGGGACCGGGTGCGCTGGCGGGACCGCATCGGTGTTTTCCGTCGTGATGTTGGTGACAGTGAACACGCCGAAATCGTGATCGCAGATCGGACCTACCGAGTGCGTCTCGGGGACCTTGCCTGAGGCTTGTGGGAGGGCAGCCGGAAGCTGGCCCTCGGATTATGCCAAGAGCCCAGAAGTCGAATACGCACCTCGGGGTCATCGCGGCCGAACTCCGCAACGCGCACGGCATCGGTGAGATAGACTCCCCGTCGGAGGAAGCGGATTCGAACTCCGTGTCCTATCGTGGCGAGGGGGTTTTCGACGCCGCTCATACTGCCCTTCGGACGCTCCATACGCGAAATAATAGACTGCCTTCGGCTTCGGGACCTGGAGTTCGAAACCCGCTCGCTCCAGCGGAGAGTCGGGGTTTCGCGCAATTTTGCGCTCCTACGTCAAGCTGGCACGTTTGTCCCGCCAGGCGTTACACTTTGCGACAGCTGCGAAGCGCGCATCTGCAGCCACTACGCATGTGAGGCCCGGGCATGAGGTGCACCCGGTGTAGCGCCGACAACTCCGCCGGTATGAGATTCTACGAGAAGCCGCTGGCGCGCGACCAGACGAGGATGCGTGTGTCGCGATCGCTTGCCTCGCAGGAGATTTTTGATCAGCGGGTGTTCTGACCTTTGTAGTTTGTTCGGCTTGTCGAGTGGGGAAAGGGCTGTTTGAGACGGTCGGCAATCGAGACGCTGGTAGTTTGCTGGGTCTCACCGTTCACGGTCTTCAACGCCGGCCGCCAACCTCGTTAAGGTGTCGGAGCAGGTCCGAGGCGAGTGATCGCCCGGTGGCTACGTGAACAAGGAAGCCTCGTCGTGAGGCGGGGCGTTTTTGTTGAGCGCTACGCAAAAGAATCCGAAGCGTCGACCTTGACGTGATTTCCTGGCTGCCAGTTCATCGCCGTGACTCGGCAATAGAGCTCTGCGGCGAGCTGCACACATTCATCGACGTCGACCGCACCCTTGATGGAGTCTCGGGCGGCGATCAGCGTAGTCGCAGCCTGCAGGGACGCGGCCTTCAGCGAGGTTTTCTCTTCATTGGTCATGAGATAGATCTCCGGTTTGGCGCCCGCTCAACGCACGCGAGCGCTGATCCAGCGCGATCTCGTTATGCGGGAGGAGGATTGCTCAACTGTTTACGGAAGGGACGGCCTCTTTCGCGGCCGGAGATAAGCAGCAGCTTGCCTCAAACAGGGAGTTCCCTGCCGCGGATGTGGAGCGAGGGGACGAGCCGTCGTGTCGATCAAGTAGGTGGCGGCCGATCATCTGAACCTGTACACCTTCGCACTGCCCCAACGCGTCGCGGCGCCCGACCACAATTGGTCAGTGCTGGAGGGAACGAGATTCGTGACCCTCGGTCGGAGAAAGGCGGATTCGAACCCTCGCTCCCCCGTAAGCTGCCAACGGCCGGAATCGCGCCTCAGAGCTCTCGTGCCCCCATCACGAGCCGGTCCGGAAATCCAACAACAAATCTTGCGGCTTTGGTGGCTATCCTGGATCAGGATCGACGAACAGGCTGTCCGGCGGATCGGCTTCCGAAGGCCCGAGCCGCGGATCGAAGCGGAACCGCGTCCCGCAATAGGGGCAGAGAATCGCGTCCTGCCGGCCCATGTTGATGTAGACGTGCGGGTGATCGTGCGGCGGAGAAACGCCCATGCAGTTGAATTCCCGGACGCCGATTCGGATCTCCGCGACCGCGCGGTCGTTCCTGAACTTCGGATAGCCGCTGTCGGACATCAATTTAGGCCGTTGTGAATGGTGGGGGGTCTGGACAATCCGCCACCCCGGATAGGGTTAGTTTCGCTGAACATGATGTCCTCGCGGTTAGCTGGCGCGCGAACCGCCCCAGCGAGCGAAGACGACGCTCAGCTCGGCGGTGTGAAACGACCAGGCGTCCTGAGCTTCCGGATCGCCCGCGAGCCGGCCCAGACATCGGGCGCAGTCGAACAACCCGGGTGCCGGCAGGCCCCCAGGGGCCCTGCTGATGGCGAGCGCCGCGATGAACGGGCGGTCCGCTGCCGCGTCCTCCGCCATCAGATGCTGCAGGGCTTCCGTCACCCGATGGATGGAATGGGGTGGCAAGATCCGAAGAGCCTTCGTCAGCTCCTGGTAGGTGATGGGGGTTTGGCGCTTCGCGACGTTTTCGAGGAATGCGCGCACCCGTGCATGCGTCAGCATCCGATTGTCCTCTCCCCAACGCTCGGCGTCACGTCGGGCATGGTCACCTCCTTGCACTGACGAGAATGGGCGTCAATCGAAATGCGGAGCAGCCTCCCTGCCCACCCTGCGGGGGACCGAGGGTTCTCTCCGGGCTGATCGGCTGCATGCTCCTATTTGCAGCGGAGGCATCGATGTCCAAGGCCGTCCTGGTCGGCGTTTTCACCTGTTCTCTGACCCTGGCGCTACTCACCGTGCGCATGCTCGACTTTCCATTCGAGAGCGCATTGGCGCTTCCTTCGCAGAACTTCAACAATGTTCTCGAGAAGGTCGATCATTTGATTGCGGCCGCTCAGCCGCATGGCTCAACAACGTCAGAGTAGGCGACCATATGGACCGTCGCTTGTCCCGTTCCGCTGCCTCCAAGCGCCTGGTGAATGCCTGGCTCAGGGAGGAGCACGCGGACCGCGCCAGCGCAAATCGCTTCTCGCTGATCGAGCCGATCGCCGTTGGTGTCGACAAGCCTAAGCGGGTACTAACCGCCGCGGCGATTCGCAGTCATTGGTCAATGGGACCGATGTCACCTCGCCGCAAACGGGGCGTAGTATCGCTTCGGCAGCGAAGCTTCAACGCATCTCACGCGCGCCCCTTTGACAACTTAGACGGTTTCTATAAGTCCATTAGAAACCATGAGGCAGGACAGACCCGCCATGTATCGTCGTTTCGTTTTTTTCGCACTACTGGTACTGCTTGCGTGGGCTCCAATTGGCGATGCACTCGCTGGTCGTGGGATCGGCAGTCAATCCAGAAGCGCTCACTCAAGTCCGCGCCATGCGATCTCGCCGCGTCACCACGCCCGCGGCCCTGATGGCGGCAACGGAACCTACCGTTTGCAAACACGACAGGCCAAATCCGAATGGCGTCAGGCTCTCGCGCAGTTTCGAACGGCCACGCGCTGACGGCTGGCAATCGCCCGGCCGGACTTCTGTTTGGGACCGTGCAACCGCAACAGCGCCGCAGCATTCGTTCGACCCGGCATTTGGTCCGGCCGGCCGCAGCACGATCCGCCACACCAGGCGCAAGGATCCGCTCCCGTAACCGGATCATGAAGCCTCAGCTTTACGGGTCATGACCCGGCTGTTGCAGCGCGGCGAGGCGCTGCCGGGAGCGCCGGCGGTCCCATGGCGCGATCGGCGGCGCCTGGCCAAGAAGCGGGCCCGCGCCATCGAGTACAGCCGCGGGCGGGACAAAAAGCGTCAGCTCTATCGCGAG
>DATFTC010000413.1:0-20466 GCA_035262305.1 Myxococcaceae bacterium
AACGCGGCGTCGAACCGCTTCGCGGTCACAGTTCGCGCGCTCAAACGCGAGGACTTAGGCCAGCTCAACGCGTCCGTTGCGGAGGTCGCCCGCCTCGGGGTGGTGAACTACTTCGACAGCCAAAGGTTCGGATCCCTCAAACACGGGCAGGGCTTCATCGCCAAGGACCTACTTCGCGGTGACTTCGAGGCGGCCCTTCGAAATTACATGGCCCAGCCCTCCGAGCTGGACCTCTCCGAGGACGCAAAGGTGAAGCAGTTTTGGCACGAGAATTGGGGCAAGTGGCACCGGCGCGCGCCGTTTGCCTCCGGCGGCAAGTACGAGCGGATTCTCGCTGCGCTGCGCAAGGAACCAAAGGACTTCGTCACCGCGTTCTTGCAGATCGATCGCAGCTATCGCGCGCTGATCCTCTTCACCTACCAGAGCTACCTGTGGAATGAAGGCGTGCGCCGCCTGCTCCAACTCAAGCTGCCCCGCGAGTTCCTCTTCCCCCACCCCTATCAGGCCGGCACTCTTCTCTTTCCGCGCGAGGCCGATGCAGCGACGCTCCTATACCTTCGAGCGGCCCGGTTTCCGCTGCTCGCGCCGGAAACCCAATTCACCGACGATGCGATCCGGCAGGCGGCCGAATGGGCGCTGTCGAGGGAAAAGATCGCGCTGGCGGACCTGCGGATAGAAAAGGCAGCGCACCAGCTTTTCTTCAAGCACGAGGAGCGGCCGGTGATCGTCTTCCCGGAGAAACTGGTGCTCGGCCGGCCCGCGGCCGACGAGCTCAATCGCGGACTGCTCAAGCTCAACGTGGCATTCACCTTGTCGCCGGGCTCATACGCGACGTTGGTCGTCCGGCGCCTTTTCCATTTTTGTTACCGCGAGGACTCGCACGCCGAGTTAGGGGCTCGTTCAGCGCGTCGGCCGCGCAGGCCGCCGGCGGTGCGTGCAGCGGTGCGAGCCGAAGCAAGGTCGCGCTCTAAGTTGCCAGGATTGCGACGAAAAGCGGACACGAAAGGAACCGGTCTAAAGAGTTCGCAATAGCCCGCGGACAGATTGCGTATCAATTGCGTGACGAACGCGGCATTTCCTGCTTCCCTGATTCCGTCTTCCCTCGCCATCCAATCGATGCTTGCGGATGAAGCCAAGGCGCAGCCCTGGAAGGCGGACGTCATCGCCGCGCGCCGCGGAAATCAATCGGCCTTCGCATCCCTGGTCCGCAGCATCCAGCGGCCGATCTTCGGCCTGTGCCTGCGCTTGCTCCGATCCGAGTCCGAAGCCTCCGAGGTCGCCCAGGAGGCTTTCTTGCGAGCGTATCAGCACCTGAATCGGTACGATGAGAACAAGCCTTTCGACCTTTGGGTGATGGCAATCGCGCGGAATCTTTGCCTGGACCTTCTTCGCCGCCGCGCTCGGATGAAGTCCGAGGACGTCGACGAAATGCGGGATACCCTGCCGTCGTCGGAGAAATCCCAGGAGGAAGGTGCGATCGACCGCGAGGAGCGCCTATCCTTGGAGAGCGCCTTTTCCACCCTGCCGACGGAAGACCGCGAGGTCCTGGCCCTCTACTATGTGCAAAAGCGCACCACCAAGGAGATTGCCGAAGTGATCGGAGTTGCACCGGGAACAATCATGGCACGGCTGTTCCGCGCCCGCGAGAAGCTGCGCAAGCAGATGACGGCTTCGAAGGAGGTGTCATGACTCAGGGCTGCCCCGACATCGAGGTGTTGCTTGCCGAAGTCGTGGAAGGCAGCGGTCCGCTTTTGGAGCACGCCCGCGCCTGCGAGCATTGCTCGGCAATTCTCGAAGAGCATCGGCAGCTGGAGAAGGACCTCTTTAGGCTCGCGGACCCGCTGCCGCCGCCCGACTTTACCCAATTGGTGATGGCCCGCGTCGCCGCGCAGCGCGCGCCGATGCATCTGAACGTGTCCCTTGGGCTCGCGATTGCCGCCACCGCGTTCGGCCTCGGCATTTTCACCCTCGCGTCCGCCGGAGGCGGCGTGAGCACGGTCGGGGCGTTGGCTGGGTCGGCGCTGATCACCGCCAAGAGTTTCTGGGTAGGAACGCAAAAGGCCGTCTCGTTGCTCTGGGCAGCCGAAGCTCTTCCGATGGCGGTCTCCTTGTTTATCATTCTTTTGATTTGCCTTTTTGCGCTCAAGCGCCTCGTCGGCGACTCACGTGTGTTCAGCGAGGCGAGGATCTCTGGATGAAGGGTGTACGGCTATTTTTCTTGGTCGCGGTCGCAGCGACGGGTGCGCTGCTGCGAGTTCCAGCGAATGCGGCGGCGCCTGCCAAGATTTCAATTGAGTACCGCGGTCCGCTGAACGAGGCGGTGAGGAAGATCGCTGCTGCGGGCGGCATCAATCTCGTCACGAGCGGTGATTTGAGCCAAGAGGTGGAGGTGTACCTCAAGGGTGTCACCGCAGAGGAAGCCCTGAGGACTGTCGCCGCGGCCCACCACCTCCGAATCGATCAAAGCGGCAGCATTTGGACGCTGCGTCCACTGACCGATGTCGAGCGCCTTGCCGAACCGCCGCCCCCCGCTCCGCCCGCGCCCCCGGCTCCGCGTGCGGCGGAAACGCAGGACTCAGAAACAGCGAGCCCGCCGGAGGTTAACGACGAGCTCCAGCGGTCCGGTCCCGACCGTGGAAAGCCGGTGAACCCGAAGCTCCTCAAGAAACGCATTAAGGAGATGACCCGGGAGATGACCCGGCGCCATCGTCGTCCAGGCAGCAGCGACCGCGTTGCCCAAGGGTCGCTGACGATCGATGAGGGCGAGACGGTTCACAATGCCACCGCGCTGGGCGGCAGTCTGCTCGTGAATGGGACGGTGACCGGCGATGCTGCCTCGTTCGGTGGCTCGCTCACGGTCAATGGCCACGTCGCCGGCGATGCAACGGCCATCGGCGGAAGCGTTCACCTTGGCCCGAACGCGGTCGTGGATGGCGACGTCGTTGCCTTTGGTGGGCAGGTGAGCAAAGAAGAGGGGGCGGAGATCGGCGGCGATCAAACCTCTTCTGATGCATTGACGAGCACTGGAATCACGAGCCTGCTGAACGCGCTGCGCAAGGACAAGCCCAATTCGAACCATGCCGACAACGGGGCAGCCGGCCACGGCTCTTGGCTTCACGGCTTGCATATCGGCATGCCGAGCTTTCTTCTCTGGTTTGCCTTTCTGTTCGCGGTGGGGTTCATGCTGATGGTCTTCGCTCCGAATCGAATGCATCAGATTGAAAGCGACCTCAAGAGCGAGCCCCTCAAGTGCGGACTGGTTGGGTTCGTCGGCTTCGTCGCCCTCATCCCTCTCTCCGCCATGCTTGTGATCACCGTCGTCGGCATTCTCGTCGTTCCAGTGGTCCTCTTCCTCGCCTGTCTTGGCGTTGCGATGGGCATGTCTGCCGTTGCCAATGAGATTGGGATGAGGTTGCCGTTTTTCCGCGGCAGGAAGACCCAGGCGCTCGTCCTCGCCGTGGGAACGCTGGTGCTGTTGTTGGTTGCCAAGGTACCGGTGATTGGACCACTGGCGATTGCGGTATTGATGACCTTGGCCTTTGGTGCCGCAATTCGCACCCGCTTCGGCCAGGCTCCGAAGGGCGTTCCGCAGCCAATCTAGCGCTCTACGTCCGCGGCTCGCACCAGCTACGATGAACGCGCGCCCGCAGCCGCCACCCAGCGGCGCGGTCGCGAAGCGCTCTTCTCAATCGCCTGACGGACGATGCCGCAGATGTTGCTGGTGGAGAACGGTTTGGGCAGAAATTCGATCGCTCCCTCGTCCAAACACTGCGCAGCATCTTGCCCGTCCTCGGGCGCACTCATGACGATGACGGGCAGTGTTGGCGCAATGCGATGGCATTTGCGGACGAAGGCGTGGCCATCGAGGTCCGGCAGCCGAAATTCGGTCACCACGCAGCTGAACTGATGTTGGTCAATTGCCCACAAGCCATCCTCGCCGCTTGCTGCTTGGACGATCTTGAACCCCGCGCTGCCAAGCGAGCGCGCAATCGCTGCTCGACTCAGTGGCTCATCGTCAATGACCAGAATGGCTGATTCCTCGCGCACCGCCGCGCCTCCGAAAAAGTTGATAAGCAAATCGCAGGCCAGCAACTCGACCGAGGCCAATTCGAGCACATTCCACTCGTGCACAAGACGCGAACGGCCCGAACAGTTCACTCCTGCGCGGGGTCTACTCGGACCCGAGAGTGACATAAGGCGGCACTCGATTTTCTTGCCTGCGCGTGGAAGATCTCCACAGACTGTGGCGACAAGGAACACCCGCGCGGAAAATTTCGCGACGTTCAGACCATAGTTGGCTTTGGATTTCTGAATCGCCGCGCCAAGCTCCCGTTGAACGAGCCTCGTATCGATGCCGAATCGCCGAGCCTAGCGGCAGGCGCCGCACGCGTAGACCTGAGCTCAGTTGAACGCACAGGCGGTCAGGTAAGAGATTTTCACCGCAGGTCCGCTCGCACCCGCTGTTCGCAATTGACTCCTCGCTTTTAAACGGGGACTGCGTCCGACGCCCGTCAAGACTGGAAAACCCTAACGCCTCACGCTGCACGTATTTTCCCCAATAGAAAATTACAGACATGTATTGAGTTCGTTGACTGATCATCCGGTTTGAATACAGTCCCCGTCCGAAGATCCAGACCCTCGGCGGCTGAAGTGAGCAACGAAAATCGAGTGGTGCACACGGATTCGGTCCATACGCTCAGCATGCATCCTGCTGACGAGACGATCTCCAGTCCCGATGTGGGACGTGAACCGTCCGCGAAACCTCCGCTCTCGACGTTGGAGTCCGTCGGTGTGGACAGGGTTCGCTATGAGCTCGGCGGCGAGCATGCGCGTGGCGGTCTGGGCAGAATCCTACGCGCGCGCGACGTGCTGCTCGACCGCCCCGTTGCAGTCAAAGAGCTGCTCAGCGGAGGTGACGAGGCGGAGGCCCGCTTCATACGAGAGGCGTTGATCACCGCCCGTCTGCAGCATCCGGCCATCGTCCCAGTTCATGACATGGGCAGAAGCGCCGATGGAAAACCCTTCTACACGATGAAGATGGTCTCTGGCCGCTCGCTCGCCGAGATCATTGAGCAGACGGAGGACTTCGCGGAGCGACTCAGCCTCATTCCCAACATCGTCGCCATCGCTGAGGCGATGGCCTATGCCCACGGACGCGGTGTGATTCATCGGGATTTGAAGCCCTCGAATATTCTGATCGGTCCGTTTGGCGAGACGGTGGTGGTCGATTGGGGGCTTGCCGCCGACCTCGAGCAATCAAGGAGGCGTTCGCTCTGCGTTTCGAGCGCCTACGAGGTTGCGGCGTCCGGGCTCACCGTTGACGGCGCCGTCCTGGGGACGCCGGAGTACATGCCCGCGGAGCAAGCCGAAGGAAAATCGGTGGACGAACGCGCCGATGTGTACGCCATCGGTGCGATCCTGTATCACCTGCTCGCGGGCTCACCGCCGTATGAAGGCAGCACTTCGAAGGAAGTCCTCGCAAAATTGGTAAGACGAGAACCGGTTCCCATCGAACAACGCGAGCCCGACACTCCGCCCGAGCTGGCGGCGATCGTGCGAACGGCGATGGCCCGCGACCCGCGAGAGCGCTACGCCTCGGCGACGGAGTTGGCTGCCGATCTGGAGCGATTCAGAACCGGCCAACGCGTCACCGCCCACTTGTACTCACGCTGGTCGCTGCTCTGGAAATCGATTCGCTCCAAGTTGCGGCGCCGCAGGCGCAGCCGCTGTTATTGTACGCGTCCGAAGGCACACCCCGGTTAACGGATCGGAATGATCGACGGACGATCAATGCGGCGGCGCGCGGGCGCGGGCATTCTAGCCCTGTCGTCGTTCGTTGCCCTTCATCTTTATCTCAACAGCAGTCACTTCCGACTTTTTCTACTCGCTCGCGTCCAAAGATCGCTGGCCACCGAGCTTGGCAGTATCCAGCTCGGCGATCGCTTCTCGGTCGACTGGATTGGACGTGTAACAGCCGGGCCGCTTACCGTTGCCGGCGAAGAAGGAACGATCCTCACCGTCGGTTCAGCAACAGTCAGAGCGTCCTATCTCCCGCTGCTGATCGGGCGATTTGAGCCGGCCGCGATAACGTTGGACGAAGTAGACGTAGAAATCGACCGGGCGCGAAATGCCTTGACCCATCTTCCCCAGCGCCGGGGGGCAAAGTTTCGCGAGCCGGATCTGGCTCGGCGACACGTCCCTCTGAATGTAAGCCTGAGAGTCAATGAGATTCATCTGAGAACCGATCGCCCGCGGCTGCAGCGGATTTTGCGCACCCTCGATGGACTGTCCGGCAAGTTCGCCATCCAAAGGTCTCCGAGCGATTGGAAGGCGCAGGGAACACTGCATTTCGGGCAAGGCGCGCGATCGACCCTGGACGCTCGGCTGCTGAGCGATGGGACGATGAGGCTGAGGATGGACGCCGAGGTACCGAGCATGGGCGAAACGTTCGACCCACGCGATGAGTTGCCATTTGCGATCTCCCACGGAAGACTCTTTGTCCAGCTGACTCTCGACTCGAATGAAAATCTTCGTCGCGGGCAAGCTTCGTTTGCGGCACGAGTGCAGGAGCTGCAGCTCGATGGAGAACGGCTTGATTCTGAAACCATTGGTCCTTTGAATTTGACGGGCGGAGCCAGTGTCGATTGGGACAGCGCCCAAGGACAGATCCAGCTCACCGGGACGGAGATTGGAATTGCCGGTTACGCTCCCCTGCCTTTGGAGATCCACGGACGGCTGCAGTTGGGACGAGAGCCGAATCTCGACCTCGAAGCCAAGGTTCAAAAGCTCGAGGTGGCAAAACTGCTGAGGACCCTTCCCCCTCAGCTCTCACCTGGCGGCGACGTGCCGTCGGTGGCTGGGACGGTCAGCGCGCAATTCGTTCTCAAAGGACCGTCGCTGCAGCCGAGCAATCTGGAACTCGCGGCCAAGCTGGACTTGACCGGGTTGCACCCTTCGCCCGTCCCCTCATCCACCTTGACGGGGCCATTTGAATACCAGCCTTCCGCGGGGCGCGACGAGGGTCCGGCGATTCTCGTCGGCGAGAGAAATCCGGATTTCCTGCCCTTGAACCAAATTCCTCCATTGATCGTAAACGCCGTGCTCTTGAGCGAGGACGCCGGGTTTTGGGGTCACCACGGTTTTGATTTCCAGGAAATCAAAGGGAGCCTGGTGGACGCCGCGGAAGAGAAGCGATTTCGCGGGGCCTCCACAGTTACTCAGCAGCTGGCGAAGAACCTTTATTTTTCTCGAGAGAAGACCTATGCGCGCAAAATTCGAGAAGCGATTGCCACCGTCGCACTGGAGGCGTCACTGCCGAAGTCGCGCATTCTGGAGATCTACTTGAACATTATCGAGTGGGGACCGGGGATCTATGGCCTAGCTCAAGCGGCACGGCATTATTTTAGGCGCGAGGTAGGGGAGCTCACTCCAAAGCAGGCAGCATTTTTGGCTACCATCATTCCCAATCCAATCAAGTACTACGCCTACTATCGACAGGGCGCGCTCAGTGAAGTGTGGGAGAGGCGGGTCCATGAGTTGTTGATAAAGATGAAGGAGCGGGGATTTCTTAGCGAGGCAGAATTTACGGAGGCGGATGGAGCGCCGATTGGCTTTGTTTCTTCAAAGGAGAACCAGGCTCGAGCCAAAGAGGGCGCAACTTTTGAACCTTGACATTGACGACTTTGCCGGCCTTTTCCACCACGCCCTCTGCGTAGAGGAAAACCGAGCCGATGATCTCCCGACGAAAACGGCCGAAGAGCTGAGGCTCGATCACCAGATTGGAAATTCCGGTCTCATCCTCCAGGGAGATGAAACAGAATCCCTTGGCGGTCTGCGGGCGTTGTCGGCAGATCACCATTCCGCCGACTGAGACTTTTTTCTGCGCTCTGGTCTTGAGCAAGTCGCGAGCAGTCACCGCGCCCTTGCGCCCGAGCTGCTGGCGCAGCAGCTCTATCGGGTGCCGCTCCAGGGATAGACCGATCGATTCGTAATCTGCGTTCACGCGCTCCGCCACGCTCATCCGCGGAAGATCGACCTTCGTTTCATCCATCGGTTGGCCGAAAAACAAATCCTCCTCCTCGAGGGGCGCCAGCGCTTGGATCTCCCAAAGGGCGCTGCGGCGACTTGAACTGAGCGACCCCAGCGCGTTCGCCAGCGCAAGGCGAACCAGCTCGTGGCGCGGAACACGCGCGCGTCTGGCGAGATCCCCGATGTCTTGGAACAAACCGTTTCGCTTCTGTCTTTGATCGCCGCCTTCGCGCGCCGACTCGATCTTTTTTCCGGTTTCTTGCCGCAGCCCTTTGACCAAGCGCATCCCCAGACGCAGCGCGCCCTGTTCAAGGGTGCAGTCCCAATGCGACGCATTTACGTCGACCGGCCTCACTTCCACCCGGTGTCGCTTCGCGTCGTCAACCAGCGTGTGCGGCGCATAAAACCCCATCGGCTGTGAGTTGAGGAGCGCCGCCGCGAAAGCCGCGGGGTAATAGCATTTCAGATACGACGAGGCATAGGCGATCAGCGCAAAGGATGCGGAGTGAGACTCCGGGAAGCCATAGTGTGAGAAACCGCGGAATTGTTGAAAACATTTTTCGGCAAACTCGCGCGAGTATCCACGCTCGATGCAGCCCTCGACGAAGCGCTTTTGAAACGGAACTAAAAGCTCCTCAGCTCGCTTGTGGCTGAGAATGCGCCTGAGCTGGTCGGCGTCGCTGGACGAAAATCCCGCCGCCACCATCGCCAGCCGCATCGCCTGCTCTTGAAACAGGGGGACGCCAAGGGTTTTCTTGAGAATCGCTTCCACCCCGGCAGAGGGGTAGGACACCTCTTCCAGCCCATCGCGGCGTCGGATGTAAGGGTGCACCATGTCGCCGATGATCGGCCCCGGACGAATGATCGCCACTTCGATCACCAAGTCATAGAAAGTGCGCGGCTTGAGCCGAGGCAGCATGTTCATTTGCGCGCGGCTCTCCACCTGGAACACGCCGATCGAGTCCGCCTCGCAAAGCATGTCGTAAACGCGCGGGTCTTCCGGCGGAATGGTGGCCAAAGAGAGTTCGACGCCATGGTGCTCCCGGATCAGCGCCAGCGCTTTGGAAACCGCGGTGAGCATTCCCAGTCCGAGCAGATCGACCTTGAGAATTCCGAGCACGCTGAGGTCATCCTTGTCCCATTGAACGACGGTGCGCCCTTTCATCGCCGCATTCTCCAGGGGAACGATCTGCACCAACGGATCCCGGGTGATTACAAATCCACCGACGTGGATCGACAGGTGGCGCGGAAAGCCCTCCAGCTCTTCGGCGAGCTCCGCCGTCTTTCGCACTTTCGGATCATTGGGCGAAAGGCCCGCTTCGAGGAGAAGCTCGGGCGTCAATCCGGCGTCGCCGCTCGCATCTACCACTTTGGACAAACGGTCGACTTGATCCAGCGAAAGCCCGAGGCTTTTGCCGACTTCTCGAGCCGCCAATTTCCCGCGGTAGCAGACCACCTCGCAGACCATTCCCGCGCGATGCCGCCCATGTTTTTCATAGACGTATTGAAGGACCTCTTCACGCCGCTCGTGCTCGAAATCGACGTCGATGTCCGGCGGCTCCTTGCGGTCCATACTGATAAATCGCTCGAACAGAAGCCCCATCCGGACCGGATCGATGGCGGTGATCTGCAGCGCGTAACAGACGGCGGAGTTGGCCGCCGAGCCGCGCCCCTGGCACAAAATCCCCCGCTCGCGGGCGAAGCGAACGACGTCCCAAATGGCCAGAAAATATCCGGGGAAATCGAGTTTCTCGATCAGCGCCAGCTCGCGCTCGATCTGCGAAAGCACATCGCCCGAGGGACCGAGCGGATAGCGATGGTGAAGACCGGCATAGGTGAGCTCGCGCAAATAGCTCATCGGAGTATGTCCGGAAGGCAAGCTCTCTTCCGAAAAGCGATACCGAATTTCTTCCAGACTGAACGAGCACCGGTCGGCGATTTCGAGCGAGCGGCCCACCGCCTCTGGGCAATCCGAAAAAAGGTCGGCCATTTCCTTGGGCCCCTTGAGGGTGCGCTCGGCGTTCGCAAACAACTTCTTACCCGCTGCGGCAACGGTCGTCTTTTCGCGAATGGCGGTGATCACGTCCTGCAGCGGCTGCCGGCGGCGCGCGTGGGTGTGCACGTCGTTATGCGCGCACAAGGGTGCGTTCAGCTCGCGCGACAGCTCCTGCGCCTGGATGATGCGCGCCTCGTCCCTGGCCTCCAGCAGACGAGCCACTCCGACGTAGAAGCGATCCCCGAATGCCTCGGCTAAAGGAGCAACCGCGTTGGCCTTGGCGGGAAAAGGCAACAGGGCCAGCAGCCCTCGCGAACGCTGGGCGAGCTCCTGCCGGGCAATCCCGGCTTCGCCCTTCGGGTGCGCCAGGCGGCTCTGCGAAACGAGCTGGCACAAGTTCGAGTAGCCGGCCGCGTTCTGCACGTAGACGACGATGCGAGGCGCGTCCGAAAGCGTGAGCTGGGTACCGATGATCAGCTTGAGATTGAGACTCTGCGCCGCAAGATGCGCTTTCACCGCGCCGTACAGGCCGTCGTCATCCGTGAGCGCAAGCGCCGAGAGCCCGGCTTGTGAAGCGGCGAATACCAGCTCCTCGGGGTGCGACGCGCCCCGCAAGAACGAGAAGTTCGATCGGCAAACCAGCTCCGCGAACATCCAGCCAGCCTAACTGAACTTCAGTTCAGTTGCCAGCCGCAATCGAGGCCGCGGGGAGGGCGTACATCGGTGGACCAGCTCCACTCGCTGTGTCAAAAGGACGCGATGGATTTTTCGTCGGGCGGCTGGCAGCTCTGGGTGGCCACCGGGCTTATTCTCGGTGCGCTCGAGCTCAAACTCTCCGGCTACGTCATGCTCTGGTTCGGGGTGGGCGCGTTCGCCGCGGCGTTGCTGGCGACCTTGGGGCTTCCGTTCAACACCCAACTTCTCGCCTTCAATCTCGTCTCCGTTGCGCTGTTGATCGGTTCGCGAACGCTGTTTCGGCGGTTCTTCATGCGGGGGGCGAGCTCGGTTCGCCACGGCGTCGAGGCGATGCTCGGCGCGGACGCGGTGGTGGTAGAGCCGCTGCCGCGCGATGGATTCGGAACGGTTCGAATCAATGGTGAGCTGTGGACCGCGCGCTCACTGGAGGGGCCCATCGCCGAGGGCGAGCACGTGCGAATCGAAAACTTAGAGGGGCTCAAGCTGACCGTCCGGCGAAAACAGCCGGCGCTCTTGACCGCTCCAAGAGAGGAGGAAGTCAAATGACTTTCATGACCTTGTTCCTGCTGCTTCTCGCCGGGGTGGTCGGCGCGGCGCTTTTGGCCGGCATCCGCATCGTCCCGCAGGCGAAAGTGCTGGTGGTGGAACGACTTGGAAGGTTCCACCACGTTGCGCACAGCGGATTGAACATCCTGCTGCCCTTCCTGGACTCGCCGCGGGCAATCGAGATGCGCGGCGCCGGTGGACGACTGCTGCGCTCGAGCACTGTGGACATGCGCGAGCAGGTGATGGGTTTTGAGACCGTGCCTGTGATTACCCATGACAACGTGACAATGAATGTAGGCTCGGTGATTTATTACCAGGTCGTCGACCCGGCAAAGGCGTTGTACGAGATTGAAAATCTGGGCCTGGCGATCGAGCAGCTTACGATGACGAATCTGCGCAACATCATGGGCGGGCTGAGCCTCGATGAAACGCTGACCTCTCGAGAAACGGTGAATGCGAAGCTTCGCGTGGTGCTGGACGAAGCAACCGAGAAATGGGGGGTGAAAGTGACGCGCGTCGAGCTGCGGGAAATCGAGCCGCCCGGAGCAATCAAGGAGGCGATGGCCAAGCAGATGACTGCTGAGCGCGAGAGGCGCGCCGAGGTGACGAAAGCGGAGGGCGACAAGGCGGCGATGATTCTTCAGGCGGAAGGCGACAAAACCTCGCGAATCCTGCGCGCGGAGGCCGAGCGCGATGCAAGCGTTGCGCAAGCGGAGGGGCGTAGGAAGGCCTCGATCCTGGAAGCCGAAGGCAAAGCCGAAGCGACCCGCTTGGTCTTCGAAGCAATCCACTCCGGGCGGGCTACGTCCGAGGTGCTGGCGCTCAGGTATCTGGAGACACTGCAAGAGCTCGGTCGGGGATCGAACAAGGTGTTCGTGCCCTACGAAGCCAGCGCCGCACTGTCGTCCATCGGCGCGTTGAAAGACGTCTTCGGCGGCAGTACGGGACAGTCCGGACCCGAGGCCTCGAGCCTACGCGCCGCCGCGGAACCGGCGATGGCAAAACCGGTGGCTCGAGCCGCTCCCGCGCAGCCGCTTTCGGTCCGGCCTGCTCAGGCCGGTACTCCGGTCAAGCGCTCGGACGAGTGAGCCGCCGGGTTTTTCGCCGATTCTTGAGAATCGAGTTGGGCTCCCGACTTGCGAAATCCTCACTCTCGCTTGCCCAAAGAGTCAAATCAGACTCGGGGCGAACATTTGTGATTTTAATTTCCCATCGTCGCCATTTCTCCTTGTGCTAAAAGCCGCCAACTTCTTCGCACCAGGAGGGTGGCCATGGCTCGCAAGGTATTGATTCGCTTTTTTCGTCCAACGACGTTCTGGATTGCTGTTCTTGGCATTGTCGCATTTGCCGGCTCTGCGGCGGCGTATCGCGATCCACCGCCCGACGCATCGGGGACGGGACCGAACGCGACGGCGGTCGCCGAATACAAGTTCGACGCGGTGATCGACCCAGACATCATCGCCGGCCGCTTCACCGAGGTATGGGCCCGCGTGTACTGGCCCGACCCCCTTCCGGACAACAGCCCCCTTCTGGTGTTCTTGCACGGCAACCATTTCACCTGTGGGCGCTGCAGCGTCGGGCTGCCAGACGCGGATGGACACTGCAGCAGCGGGCCGCGCATCGACGACAGCCCTCAATACACGACCAGCGGTACCTGCCCGGCAAACTATGTCGTTACGCCCAATCACGCCGGCTACGGCTACCTCGCCACCCAGCTCGCCTCCTGGGGCTATCTGGTGGTCTCGATCAACGTCAACCGCGGCATCAACGCGGGAAGCGGCGTCCTCGGCGACACCGGTTTGAACCTGGTGCGCGGCCGGATGATTCTGCGACATCTCGAGCTGCTAAGCCGTTGGAACCAAGGTCTCGATCCAACGCCTTCGTCGCTCGGCATCGATCTCACCGGCAAGATCGACTTCTCCAACGTCGGCCTCATGGGGCACTCGCGCGGCGGCGAGGGAATCCGCGCTGCCTATCAGCAGTATCGCGACAGCGGAAGCATTTGGCCTCCGCGCATCGGTCCGGTGAATTTCAATGGAATGTTCGAGATCGGTCCGGTGGATGGTCAGACCAGTCGCGTTCTCACCCCTGACGGGACAACCTGGGAGGTTCTCTTGCCGATGTGCGACGGCGACGTTTCGAATCTTCAAGGGATCATGCCCTACGATCGGGTTCGCTCCGCGTTTGGCGAGAGCCGGGCGACGCAGAAGGGGAACTCGACTGTCTACGGAGCCAATCACAATTATTTCAACACCGAGTGGCAGCAGAGCGACTCGAGCGGCTGCACGGGCCCGAACAATCCGCGCATCTTCAATCCCGCGCTGATCGGATCGCCGGAGCAACAACAGGTCGCTCTGTCCCTGGGGATGGCGCTCTTCCGCGGCGCGGTAGGACCTTCCGCTAATCCTTTATTCCTCGACACCTTTGACCCGCTCTATTCGCCGACGCCCACGCTTTCCGCAGTAACGCGAGTCGATCAGGGGTTCACGTTCTCGCCGAAATCGCCGGACGTCAGCGTGGTCCTCGAGAACTTCACCAGCGCAGCTACCTTCACCACCAGCAATCTGGCGTCGTTCGCAAGGGGAACTTTGACAGAGCACTCTGCGGCCCGTCAGGTCGGCCTCGTCACCTGGACGTTCTCGGATTCTACCGTTTATCTGGAGTCAGACTGGGCCTCCGGCGCCGTCGACATCAGCGGGTATTCGATCTTCGAATTTGATACCGATCGTCAGCTGAACGGGCTCAATCCCCCCACGCCGACCAACTTCCATGTGCAACTCGTGCAAGGGGATGGCTCGCTTTCTGATCCTCTCTCCGCCAACAACTACGCACTCATCGACGGTCCGCAAGGCGGCCCTAGCGGCAATGTTCACGCAATGCTCAAGACCGCGCGCATCCCACTCAGCGATTTCACCACCATCGACTTGACTCAGATTGCGGGCGTGCGTTTCACGTTCGATGATACAATGAGCGGAGCTATTTTCTTGTCTACCATTGCAGTGGACATGGCGCCGCCGGCTGGAATGGGAGCCAACGCCGAGATCGCCTCTTCGCGCCAATCAGTATCGACCCAGGGCGTGATCCCGCCCAATGTCTACACCGCCGGCAACACAATCGAGGCGGCGCGCCTCGGCCAGGCCGGCAACTTGGGGATGGTGATCGTGGATCTCGCAACCGACGCGCCGATCGGGGCGAAGGACGAGCTCACCATTGTGAAGATCGGCAGCGAGGAATTTGACCTCGTCGACTACCGCGACGGCGATCCGCTCCGGCTCAGCGTGATGATTCCTGAGGATCGTTTCTTTACTCTTCCCCAGGGGTCCGATGTCATGGTCCAGTACGGCCGCGGGAACGGTTACGGTGATAAGTGGATTTTCCCGCCGCTGAACAACGGTACGCTTAACCGATAAAACATCGGTTAACGAAATATCGGCGAAAAGGATGAGAGGCACGCGCCGCTCATCAGTTGCTCAACATGCGCCGCTTCATCGATACCAAGCGCCACTCGGCTTGACGCCCTCGAGCGGCGCCGGATGTATCATTGATATCGTCAACATTGTCGCCGCCAGAGGACTCGCGAGCTGCCTGGCAATTCCGGGTACGCACACCTCAAGCGATGCCACAGTCGTGTGCACTTCCCGACATGATCCCACTGGTGAAGGAGAAGCGGCTCTCGATCTCGCGAGGGCTTACCCATTCGGCGAGACTGTAATCTGGGGTGTCGACGTCCACCCAATCGTAGGCGCAACAGCTGAAACCGTAGAATCTTGGTCACCCCATGATTCAACTCCCTTCGCGTCTATCGGCCTTCGCCGTCTACGTTAGTCTCACCCTGTTTACGACCGCGTGCGCTGATCGAGCTGCGCACCTTCCCTCGATCGGTACCGCTGGAAACCTCCTCCTAGGGGCGGTAGCGCCCGATCCCACCGACGTCGGACCACTGACCACCACCAGTGCCGAGTATCAATTCGATCCTGTCCAGGACTCGAATGTGTTGGCAGACCGGCAGACGGAAATCTGGGCTCGAGTGTATATGCCAGCCGACATGTCGGCGGGACCATACCCCCTGGTGATGATTCTCCACGGCAATCACGAAACGTGCGGCACCGGCTCCGACCCACGCGTCGACGACAATTGCCAATACACCTCGACCGGCACATGTCCGGATGGCTACATGATGGCGCCGAGCTACCTGGGATTCGGGTACCTGGCGGACCGGCTCGCATCCTGGGGCTACGTGGTGGTGTCAATCAATGCCAATCGCGGAATCAACTGCGGGGACGGCATCACGTTTGATGACGGCTTGGTCCTTGCGCGCGGCCGATTGGTCCTCAAGCATCTTCAGAGGCTGAGCGAATGGAACACCAATGGTGGTACGCCCGCCTCACTGGGGATCGAGCTTCAAGGGCTGCTCGATTTCAGTCAGGTTGGCTTGATCGGTCACTCGCGCGGCGGCGAAGGAATGCGAGCTGCATACAATCTGTATCGCGACCCCGGCAGCCCCTGGCCAGCTCGGATTCCAAATCCGCTGTCGATTGCAGGCATCTTCGAGATCGGACCCGTCGACGGGCAGAGCTTTAGGACGCTCAATGCGGTCGACACCGCATGGAACGTGCTGCTTCCGATGTGCGACGGCGACGTTCAGGATCTCGAGGGAGTGAAGCCATTCGATCGGATGATGAGGATTTTCGCCGAAGCGAATGCAACGCAAAAATCTACCTATACCGTCTGGGGCGCGAATCACAATTATTACAATACAGAGTGGCAGCAGAGTGATTCGGCCGGTTGCACCGATCACAACCCGCTTTGGTCAGGCGACGTCGGGTCCAGCGATCAACAGCAGACCGCTCTTTTCGGAGCAATGGCTTTCGTCCGAGCCAACATCGGTACCGGTGCCGACCCCACCTTTAATCAGAATTTCAATCCACAATTCGATCCTCCTGCAACGCTGACCGCTCTTACGCGCGTCGATCGCAGCTACTCGGATACCGCCAATTCATCGATCACCCAAGTCTTCGAAGATTTCACCGGCGTGACCGGCCAAAGCACCTACGGCTTTAGCAACGACTCGAGCGGTATCATCATCTCGCACGGCGGCGTTCCCAATCACGACAGCAGCCAGCGGGCCGCGATCATCCTCTGGGAGGCTGCCGGCGGCTATTTCCAGACGAACTGGGCGGACGTCGGATCGGGCAACGACATCAGTACATACCAAACCTTGGACCTGCGCGTCTCACGCCAATTCAACACCTTGAACGGCGTGATCGACAGCCTGACGGACTTTTCGATTCAGCTCGCGTTGGCCGACGGGACGTACTCTGCGTCCGTCCTCCTGAGCGGTTACACCAGTCTGACCGGTCCAGTCGGGGGGCCGAACGGCCTGCGCCATCCAATCTTGCAGACTGCGCGGGTCCTCCTGAGCGATTTTGGCGCAGATCTCACCCAGGTCCGAGGAGTGCGGCTCACTTTCGATCAATCCGACAGCGGCGCCATCTGGGTTGCGAACATCCGGCTGTCCGCGCTCAGCGGATTGGCTCAAGCACCGGCCACAATCGGACAGCCGCTGAGGCCCTCGTTCGTTCACGCCGGGGTCTCCTCCCGGCGCGAGCCCTACGCCGGGACGATCGAAATCCGTCCGCCACCGGCCGGCGCAGCTGCGGCGGCGAGCTCCGATCCGATCGAAATTGTCGTTCATGCTGGAGACCACCGATTCCGAGTGGGAGACTCGTTGCCCGTGCTGCAGGTGGGAGAGCGCGAGCTCAGGTCCAGCCGATTTGGCCCAGGCGGCGACACTCGCACGCTCATCTTTTCGACCAGCGGCCCTGCCAGTGGCGCGGCGTCGCTGCAGAACGGAAACGACCGCTACTCGCTCGGCAATCTGTAAGTCGGCCCAGTTGCGATCGCGCAGAGGCCAGTTCACTCGCAGAGCTGGAAGTCCAGGATAGCGAGAACCTCCCGCCAAAAGGACTCGGAGTGCGCGCAGAGCCGGGCAGGGTTTTGAATTGACAATCAGGCTCGGTTCGGGTTCCCTCCGCCGGCCGCTTCGGTGCTCAACCGAGCGAACACCTGGGGAGGTTCAATGTCGATCGCACGAGCGAGTTGTATCACAAGTGTTTTCACCATTGTTTTCACGTCTCAATCCCTTGCGGCCACCGCGCCGGACGCGACCGAGAGGGGTCCCAATTCGACTTTAACCGCGGAGTATAAGCTTCCGGCGGAGGTGGACCCTGAAATCCGCGCGGATACCGTCATGACCGAGGTCTGGGCGCGCGTCTATTGGCCTGACCCGCTGCCGGACAACAGCCCGCTGCTGGTTTTCCTGCACGGCAACCACGGCACCTGCGGCTTTTGCTCGTCGGGCTACATTGGATACGACTGTGCAGACGGCTCCGCACGAAGCGACGGTCGGCAGGACTACAGCACGACCGGTATGTGTCCGACGGGCTGGGTCGTCTCGCCCAACCACGAAGGTTACGGCTACGTGGCCGACCAACTGGCCAGTTGGGGTTACCTGGTGGTTTCGATCAATGCGAATCGCGGCATCACTGCGGCTCCGGCGGCGCCTGGCGATCCGAACCTGAACTTTGCCCGCGGTAAGATGATCCTCAAGCACCTGTGGATGCTCAGCCGGTGGAACCAAGGTACGGATCCAACACCGGACTCGCTGGGCATCGACCTCACCGGTAAAATCGACTTCTCCAACGTCGGAGTGATGGGGCACTCGCGCGGCGGCGAAGGCCAGCGCGCCGCGTATAACTTCTACCGCGACTCCGGCAGCGTCTGGCCGGACCGAATTGGTCCGCTCACCATCAGGGCCTTTTTCGAAATCGGTCCCGTCGATGGACAGACCTCGCGCACGCTCAATGCGGACGGCACGCCTTGGAACGTCATTCTGCCGATGTGCGATGGCGACGTCTCGGATTTGCAGGGCGTCAAGCCGTTCGATCGAATGATGCGAATTTTCGACGAGAGCCCAGCGACGCAGAAGTCGACCTTTACCGTGTGGGGAGCCAATCACAACTACTTCAACAGCGAGTGGCAACTGAGCGATTCCGGCGGTTGCTTTGGTCCAGGCAACATTCCATTGTTCGGGATGCCTCCGGGTTCAGCGGCGCAAAGGCAAACCAGCTTGGCCAGCATGATGGCGCTTTTCCGGGGCAACGTTGGACCGGCGGCGGATCCGTCTTTCAACGAGAACTTCAATCCGCTGTTTGACCTGCCTGCGGTCGTGACCGACGTGACGCGCGTCGATCGGTCGTACTCCGACTCTCCCAACTACGCCGTCACTTTCCCGTTGGAAGACTTCAGCGGACCTGCCGGAACGAGCGAGTATGGCTTTACGATCGATACCAATGGCCTTCTCGGCTACTCCCATGGCGGAGTGCTCAATCACTCTCCGGTGCAAAGGGCGGCTCTGATTTCCTGGGATGCTTCCGGTGGAACGCTCCAGACAAATTTTGCGCCCGATGGCGCCGGCTCGGACCTGAGCGGCTACGCTACGCTGGACTTGAGGGTCTCGCGGCAGAACAACCCGACGTTGAATCCGGATAGCACCAGCTTCTCCATCCAACTGGTGATGGCTGACGGAAGCACTTCCTCCGCGGTGGCCCTGAGTAGCTACACCAATCTCACCGGGCCAGTGGGACGAATCCCGACCCAGCCGCATCCAATTCTTCAGAGTGCTCGCATTCCGCTGGGCGATTTCGGCGCCGCCGACTTGACCCAAGTGCATGCGGTGCTCTTCACTTTCGACGATCCGTCGGGGGCGATCTACCTCGCGAACGTTCGGGTCTCCATGGTGGGAGCAGGGACCGCGCCAAACGCAGGCGCACGTCAGTCCAATCCTCGCTTTGCCAACGTATTGCCGGACCCTCCGCAAACCGCGGTCTACAGCGAAGGAAACATGGTTACGGGAGTGCGCTCTTCGCCGCAGTTGGGAAACGACGTCGTGGTCGAGATCTACACCCCGGTCGACATTCCAATCACCGATTCAATCCTGAAAATGCAGATCGGTGACGTGGAATCGTCGCTCAGCCAGTTCACCACCGGGGACACAAAGCACGTCGCGTTCACATTCGACGGCAGGGCGCTGGCGCAGGTGCCGAGCGGATCGAGCATTGCCGTGTCGTGGAATTTCACGACGGCGGTTTGGAACTTCGGCACGTTCGATGCTCGCCTGATTCAATAGCCTAATTGCGATTGTGCGAGGGCACTGCCCTCGCCGCGGCGGTGAAGTTACGCGTTGGTGCGCTGAACGCGCTGCTCCGCGAAGTCGATGACCGATCGCTCGATCGAGGAACCGTCGAGCGAATCGATCTCCATGATCCCGGTGGGGCTGGTGACGTTGATTTCAGTCAAGTAGTCGCCGATCACGTCGATGCCGGCGAGATAGAGACCGCGCTTCACCAATTCGGGCGCGATGCAACGGCAAATTTCGCGGTCGCGATCGGTCAGGGACGTTCGCTCTGCGCGACCGCCGGTCGCCATGTTGCAACGCCATTCCCCTTCGGTGGGAACTCGAAGGATGGCGCCCAAGGGCTCGCCGTTGAGCAGGATGATTCGCTTATCCCCCCGGCCGCTCTCGGGAATGAAAACCTGGGCGATGGTCGCCTCTCTCTGCTGACCGGTCATCATCTCGAGCAGCGCATTGAGGTTCCGGTCCGCCGGGTCGGTGGTGACCACGCCACGCCCGGCAAAGCCGTCGATCGGCTTCAAAACCACGCGGCCCACTTGTCCGATGAAGGAACGCAGCTGGGCCACGTTGCGGCTCACCAGGGTGCGGGGAATCAACTCTGGAAAGCGCAGCGCAAACAGCTTCTCGTTCGCGTCGCGCAATCCGGCGGGCGAGTTGATGCAGAATGCCCGGCCAGCTCCGAGCTCCACCAGCTGGGTGGCGTGCCAGTAGTCGACGTTCACCGGAGGATCTTTTCTTAGGAAGATGACGTCGAGCTGCTGGAGCGCGGCATCGAAGGTCGACAGCACTTTGAAGTGCGAACCTTGCTCGCGGCGAAGGGAAACGGAGCGCATCGATGCCCCGACGTGCTCGCCCAGTGCATAGAGCTGCTCTTGATGAAAGGAGAGCACCTCGTGGCCGCGTTGCTGGCACTCCATCATCAGCGCGAAAGTGCTGTCGTGAGGAACGACCAGGCCTTCGAGCGGATCCATCAAAAAGCCCACGCGTAGCCGCTCGGATGACATGA
>DATFTC010000414.1:0-5400 GCA_035262305.1 Myxococcaceae bacterium
GCGGGACCGGCATGCTGGACGCTTACTTTGCGAGCGGCGGCTTCCACGTCAACGTCAACGTGTTGGACCGCGAAACGCTGCTGGACGCGATGAAGCAACCGGAGAATTATCCGCAGCTGACAGTCCGCGTGTCCGGCTACGCGGTGAACTTCGTCAAGCTCACCAAAGAACAGCAGCAGGACGTGATCAACCGCACCTTCCACGGCGCCGTCTAGGAGGTGGGCCGTGAGCCAGAGCCTCACCGGAAGCCGTTATGAGGTGCACATCGCTCGCAAGGGCGCGGAGGAGAGCAAGAAAGCCAAGGACTATTTCGCCGTTCATCCGGGCGACATCGAACAGGTCAAGGAAAAAGATGACGTCGTCGGCTACGTGCACTCGTGGGAGGTGGGCAGCACGGTGGACGGTCCCGGCCTGCGCTTCGTCGGTTTTCTCACCGGCTGCCTGCTGCGCTGCCAGTACTGCCACAACCCGGATACCTGGCATAAATTCAATGGCCGCCCGGTGACGGTCGCGCGCGCGATGGAGGTCATCGGCAAGTACGCGGACGTGCTCAAGCTCAGCAGGGGAGGCGTCACGTTGTCGGGCGGCGAGCCCCAGCTGCAGAGCGAATTTGCCAGCCGCGTCTTCCGCCGCTGCAAGGAGCTCGGGCTGCACATCTGCATCGACGCCTCCGGCCGCTTGGGAGCCAAATTCACAGACGAAGAATTGATGGACATCGACTTGCATCTTCTCGACATCAAGTCCGGCGACCCGGAGATTTACGAAAAGGTCACCCGCCAGCCGCTGCAGCCCACGCTCGACTTCGCGCGCCGACTGTCAGCGCTCGCGCGCCCGACGTGGATACGCTTTGTCCTCGTGCCCGGTCTCACCGATGGCCACGACAACGTCGAAAAATTGGCCGACATCGTTGCCGGGTTGAAGTCGGTGGAGCGCGTGGAGATTCTGCGTTTCCATCAGATGGGGCGAGACAAATGGCACAAGCTCGGACTCCAGTACACGCTGGATCATGTCGAGCCGCCGACGGCTGAGTTGACGGAGCGCGTGCGCGGCCAATTCCGCAGCCGGGGCCTGACGGTTTATTAGCAAAGTGCCTCGGAATCCGGCGAGCTACGACAACTGAACGTCAGCATAACGGTGAGCCCGCATCGCGCTTCATGTAAAACTTGCGATCGTCCTCATGGGTGACTTGAAAGCCCAGCCGTTCGTAGAGGCGCCGGGCGGGATTGATTTTCACCACGGCCAGTCGGACTGCCTGATTGGCGCGTGCGGCCTCGCCAATCAACCACTTCATCACCTCGGTGCCGATGCCCCTGCGTTGAAACGGGCGGTCTACAAACATCTGCGCGACAAAAAGCTCATCATCTTCCGTGACAGTCTGGACCCAGCCGACGTCGACACCGTCGACTACCAAGATGCGGACCTGCGTCGCCTTCCACTGCTGCTGGAAAGTGATTTCGTGAGCCGCCGGATCCAAATGCAACTCGTCAATGATCCACTGCATCTCGCCGAAGTAGAGACGTCTGCAATAATCAAAATCCTGTTTGAGAGCTGGGCGGAGCACCACTGGCATTGGTTCTACCCTGTAGCAGATCGCGATACCGGCGCGCACTATCGCCTGCTGCATCCCGGCCGAGCGCCGAAATCACTCTGGTCGGGGAGGCGTGAAATTCTCCAGCAGCGCCTCCGCCGCCCTTCCCTCCATGCTCCCGGGATACCGCCCCTTCACTTCTTCCAAAGTGCGCCGCGCGAGGCGTTCATACCGGCCCACCTGATCTGGACCGTGCGCGTTCTTGTAGAGGCGGTAGTAATCCACCGCCAAGAAGAACCGGACCTCCTTTGTTTTCTCATCGCCTTCGTGCTCTTTCAGGAAGCGCTCCTCCTCGGAGACGGCCTTCAGGACGACGGGGACGTCGGCATTCGCCAGCTGCGAAGGGTCCGGCGGGAGGGTCTGGTAGAAGGTTCGAGCGATCAATCGAAATCGTGCGGCCGCCGCTCGTCTCCCCTTCGGGGCTCGCATTATGTATTCGCGGAATGCGGCCAGATCGTAATCAAATCTGTTGTTCCGCTCTGAGAACGCCACCTTGATTTGATACGTCTCGAGTCTCTTCAACACGAGCTGTGCAAGCGGGTCGCTGCTGCCGTGAGAGGAGATGTCCTGGTTCATCAGCTCGACGAGCTGTTCGACCTTCTCCCCGAGTCGATAAAGCGCTTCGCTCTCCGGATCCGGTCCATCTCGTGATTCCCTGGACGCCTGGGCGATCTCGACCATGAGCCGACGGATAAGCTCCGGGTCGAGGACTGCGTGAGAAGACGAGGTGAAAGGGGTTGCGAGAACGAGGCCCACGACAACGCACGCGGCGGCACGGCGCATCATCTCTTCCTCAAAAGGCCCGCTGGTAGAACCAGATCAGCCCGGCGAGAAGGATGACGCCAGACGCCGAGGTCACAACCGCGCCGTGCGCCCTGCTCCGCCGGAGCGCCCCGAGGATCGGAAGAATCAGAAGCACGACGGCGATCTGCCCTACTTCGACCCCGGCGTTGAAGGAGAAGAGCGAGCCGATCAGCCCCGAGCGCGGAAGATGCATTTCCTTGAGGACGTTGGCGAAGCCAAACCCATGGACCAGACCGAAAACGAAGCTGACCGCCCATCGCTTGTCGAATTGTTTGAAGAGAAGGTTCTCGAGAGCGATGTAAATGATGCTGAAGGCGATTCCCGCCTCGACCAGCCGTTCCGGAATGCTCACAATCCCCAGCGCCGCGAGGGAGAGGGTTAGGCTATGCGCCAGCGTGAAAGAAGTGACGATCTTGACGACGGTGAGGAAGGACCCGCCGACAAGCAGCAGGCCCAACAGAAACAGGAGGTGATCATAGCCGGTGAAAATGTGCAAAACGCCGAGCTTGAGGAACTGCACCAGATAACCCGCGAAGTCTGCCTTTGCCCTCTGGTAGGTGACCCCCCTTTCGAAGACGAACTGCTCGACGTACCCTTCGCGCGAGATCGTTGCGAGCGTCTTGTGGTCAGGTCCTAGGTCCGTCAAGGGCTCGCAGCGGATGACGAAGTCGACTAGAGGGTGCTGCGCCCGGAAACGAAGAGTGCTCTCGAAGAGGATCCTGCCGTCGGGAGCACGGCCGATGTGAAAGGGCCCCGGCTCCAGAGGTAGCGCGACGCCGCCGGCAGACACCGCGATCCTCTGGTGCAGGTAAGCCAGGATGTCTGAGCTTCGGGCGTCCAGCTCGCGCTGATCGACCACGCCGTCTGCGTTCTGATCCAAGGAGAGAAGGAGGTCCAGCTCGAAGAGGTTGATGCTGATAGAGATCTCGACCTGCTGTTCCTTCACCACGATGTCGGCGTAGGCGACATTCATCGGGTGTGCACTCGAGGACGAGGCGGCGAGGAGAAAGCCCATGAGCGGCAGTGGCGTTCCGCATCGCTGGGGAATGTGCGCGGTCAGTGTTCCCCTCGCGCCAAGCGCCCCTCGTAGTAGTCCTGGGCGCCGGGGTGGAAGGGAATTGGAGACTTGTTCTGGGCGAGCGACTTTTCGGGGCTCGACCAACTGCCGGGATGCTCCGAGAGCGTCTTCGCTATTTGCTGGGCCTTATCCCTGGGGTAATCCTCGAGCGCGACCAGAAGGTACGTTCCCAAGACGGCCAGCGTGCGCAAGGGAACCGGCGCGTCCTGCGAGAACCTCCCCTTTTGCTGGTAGGCCTCCACCGCGTCATCCATCGGCAGCAAGCCGAGCTTGAGCTGATGGCTCCGCAGGAGCTTCACGACGTCCTGCGGGGTCTTGGCCTTCGACGCCATTGCCTTGCTCTCGGGCAAGCGAGCCGCGATGGCGGTGGCAACTTCCTCCGCGAGAGGGAATGCGTTCGGGTTCGCACCGTCGGTGACGACAATCAGATGCTTTGCCCTGAACACGTACCACTGGCGATACGGAGAGTGACCCATCAGGACCAGGGCGGCGGCGCCAGTCAGCAAGAGTCGCAAGATCTTCCAGCGATCCATTTATCTGTGCTCGAAGATGTCTAATTGCAGAAAGTCGGACACGACGAAGTTCGGCACATCGACGAGGTTGCTGATCTTGAGGTCACAGGCCACGCTGCACAGGATGTATGCCTGGTTCCGCGACAGCCTTGACGGGGAGGGTGATTGGGGCCCGGTCAGGAAGTCGATCATCTTCAGAAGCGCGTCTCGTGCCGCCAGGGTGACGTCCTCTGATTGGTTGCTCAGTGGTCCGAGGCGGACGCCATCGATCCATGTCTCTTCGACGATGACCTCGCCCACAGGCTTGATCGGGATCCCGATGGTTGCGATGAACCGCTCCGGCTCGAGCTCTTTCAGGACACCGCGCTCCCTGCTCTCGAATCGGGGAAAGGGAACGAAGGCGGCTTGCCCTCTTCTCACTTCAACCTTGACGGTCACGATGCCGTTCATCTCAATGGCCGTTCCGGAGACCTCCCCGTCCCCTTGGGCAAAGTGCACGTCCCCCATCGAGAGGAGGCATCCATCGACCAAGCAGGGGAAGAGAAGCGTGGTCCCTTTGACCATCTGTTTGATATCGGTATTCCCCCCGTTCTCCCGCGGCGGAATCGTGCGCAGGCATCGCGCGGCCGCGGTTCCCCCGGGCCCGCAAAGATCACGCGGCACCGCGTCCTGAGGCTGGGGAGGGAGCACAAAGCCTCCGACGCCCCGGAGCTGCTCCTCCCTCTGGAATGCCGTCTCGATCTCGGTCAGACCAAGGGCGACACCGATCGTGCCCGTGAATCCATGGAGAGGAATCCTGATGCCCGGGAGATCGGCCGAGGTCGCAACCTGAGTCGCTCCGTGCTCGCCTTGCCTATCTTCGTCTGACCTTTGTTGAAACTCCCAGTGAACGATGTCCGGATTGGGGAACACGTCCCTGAGAAAGCCAAAGCCGGGGACGATGACCGTATAGCCAAACCGATCAGGGCCGGGGACGGCATCGAGAACAGTGACTGCCAGCACATCCCCGCGCTGGGCGCCTCGCACGAAGAGCGGCCCCGTCAGCGGATGGACGAGGTTTAGATTGGCAGCGGCGACGTCGGGCGGTCTTGTGCTCCGGTTGAACGGGTTGTCGAACGCGTCTCTCGTCTCAAAGATTACGGTGTCGCCAGGGTCGGCGGTCGCGGCGGGCCGGATCGCCGGATGCCAACGGTTGTGGCAAGTGCCGAGCCGCTCCTCCGCGCACGGCACCGGGACGTTTCGCACCCGAGTGACGGGGATGCGGACCGTCCTTGAAAACGAAGGTTGGGCGGCTGTCAGCACAACCATGGCGGCAGTCGTCGCGAACAAGACTCTCTTCATGGCTCTACCCCCTTCTAAAAAGACCAACGGCGCATGTGGTCCACTTCGGGCGGATTTGTATTTCTTGCTCGCGCCGC
>DATFTC010000415.1:0-2628 GCA_035262305.1 Myxococcaceae bacterium
CGACCGAGCCGACGAAGAAGAGCCTCGCGGAAACCAATCTCGGTTCGAACGTCATGCCCGGCGGAGCCTGCACCGGCTGGTACATCAACCGCGAGCCGTTCCTCGACGTCATCCGCATGCACCGCGCCAGCGTCAACGGAATCGGCAAAGGCAACGTTCCCTCGGCTCTCTACGAAGCGAGCAAGGCGTGCTGGGATGAAGCCCTGCAGCACGGTGAAAAATTTGGCTATCGCAACTCTCAGGTCACCGTGCTCGCCCCCACCGGCACGATCGGCTTCATGATGGACTGCGATACCACCGGCATCGAGCCGGACCTCGCGCTTGTGAAATACAAGAAGCTCGTCGGTGGCGGCATGATCAAGATCGTCAATAACACCGTGCCCACGGCGCTGTTCAAGCTCGGATACACGCACGAGCAGACCGACGCCATCGTCAGCTACATCGACGCGACGGGTACGATCGAAGGTGCGCCGCACATTAAGAAGGAGGATGACCTCGCCGTCTTCGATTGCTCGTTCAAGCCGGCCAAGGGAACGCGGTCGATTCACTACCTGGGACACTTGCGGATGATGGCGGCGACCCAGCCGTTCATTTCCGGTGCGATTTCGAAGACCGTCAATCTTCCCGAGAACGCCGCCGTGGAAGACATCATGGAAGCCTATCTCCAGGCGTGGAAGCTCGGGTTGAAGGCGGTCGCGATTTATCGCGACGGCTGCAAGAAATCGCAGCCGCTCTCCGCCGCGGGGACGAAGACCGCACAAAGCGGAGCGGAGGAGGCACTGGTCCGCGCCGTGGTCGAGGAAGAAGATCTCAACGCTCCTCCACGCGCCGTGCGCCACAAGCTGCAGGAAGAGCGCGCCTCGATCACGCACAAGTTCAAGGTTGGAGACCACGAAGGCTACATCACCGTCGGCCTCTATCCCAACGGAGAGCCCGGCGAACTGTTCATCACCATGGCCAAAGAGGGATCGACGGTGTCGGGCCTGATGGACAGTTTCGCGCTCGCCGTCTCGATCGCCCTGCAGCACGGCGTGCCCCTGAAACTATTCTGCGAGAAGTTCGCCCACACCCGCTTCGAACCCAACGGATGGTCCGGCAATCCCGACATCGGCTACGCCAAGTCGATCATGGATTACATCTTCCGCTGGCTGCAGCTGCGCTTCCTGACCGGGCAACAGCAGATGCTGTTCGAAAACCTGAGGCTGAAAGCCAGTCCCGAACCCCGAACCATGAATCCTGAAGCTGCAGAGAGGAGCCCGCAAGAATCACTCCCCACTCGCGACTCAGGTCTCAGGGCTGGTTCGGTCCACGCGGCCGACGCTCTGTCCAGCATCGTCGACCTCGGAGACGCGCCCAGCTGCAGCTTCTGCGGCAGCATCATGACGCGCAACGGTAGCTGTTACCGCTGCATGAGCTGCGGCAGCACCAGCGGCTGCAGCTAACCGATACAAGGGAAGCGCATCCGCCGCTGTGGATGTGCGCACGCGATGAAAGTCCGACTCGAGACCGTGAAAGTCCTGACTCCAAAAGATGAGACGGAAGTAAGCTATTGGAACCAATAACATAGGCGGGTGTTTAGCCCGCTCGAAATGGACCTCCCGCCCGTAGCCGAGCCGGCTCGACCGGTTCGGCGCCGTTTTTCCCAAGGCTGCACGCCTTTTCCTAAGATTGCTCGCCGCCGGTCCTTCGCATTTCATATCGAAGAACCATAATTTGCATTCTGGTGACACTTGAAGTGTGAGCCGATGCAAGTCTCGCATGTCACTGCGCTTTGGCTCCGGTTGGCTGGCACTACACTTCTTGATTTGTTCTTGTACGTTCATGTGTTCTGCTGCCCCAGTTTGCGCGCACGAGAATATACGACGTTTAATCCTTCTCCCCCTTGCAGGGGCGGGCCGGCCCTGACCGTTGAGGTCACTCGACCGCGAGGGCCCGCAAAGCCGTTGTTGGGTGGGGGCTTTTCGGAATTCCCAAAGGCTTTCGTTCATCAGAGAGACCGCCGCTTTCAGCTGGCGAGCGGATAGTCGGCTACTCGGAGACTGGCCTGTTCCAGGCGGAAGTAACCCTACCAATACCAGATCAGTGGTGAGGGCGTCAGGAAGCTGGCGCGGCATTCGGTAGCGGATGAAGTTGCAGGAAGGCGGCTGCGGCGTCGCGGGCACGTTTAGCGATTTCGCGGGGATTTGGTCGCTCGGCGACGCCGAGCAGTAGGCTGACCTGCAAATCCCGCCAGAGGAGCCCCGCGAACTGCTTGGCAAGTTCGGCTGGACGTCCTGTGAGCAGCCCGGACGCCTCGGCCCGGGCCATGATTTTGCGCAAGGCGCCGCGGCTTCTCTCGCGTGCTATAGAGTCAAGCGCACGCGCCACTTCGGGGGCGTGGGTCACCTCGGAGATCGCGAGTCGGAACACGGCAATGACCGTGGGATCACTTGCCTCGCGGACGAGCTTCGTGCCGAAAGAAACCAGCACCTGCGCCAGGGTCTCGCGAGCTCGTAGTACGGGCAGCTCAGCGCCCACGTCGAACCGCTTGGCGCGCCGGCTGATGCAGGCGATCAGCATTTCGTGTTTGTTGCCAACGAACGCGTAAAGCTCTCGCTTCGAAACGCGCGCGCGCGTTGCGATCTCAAG
>DATFTC010000416.1:0-3044 GCA_035262305.1 Myxococcaceae bacterium
CCGCAAGATCAACGACGAGCAGAAGACGACGTTCCTGCTCGTCGAGCAAAACGCGCAGATCGCGCTGCGCATCGCCGACTACGGCTACATCATGGAGAACGGCCGCATCGTCTTCGAGGGCCCGGCCGCCAAGCTGCGCGGTAACGAGGACGTGCGCGAGTTCTACCTCGGCCTGAGCGAGGCCGGGCGCCGCAAGAGCTTCAAGGATCTGAAATTCTACAAGCGCCGCAAGCGCTGGGCGTTTTGACACTCGTTGTTTTGCTCGCGGCGCTGCTGGCCGGATGCGCCACCGCCGCCGCCTGGAGAAGCGCCGTCTCATCGCGCCCCGCCGCCGGCCCGTGTCGCCGACGCGAAGATCGAGCTCTTGTTCTCGGAGCCTCTCGTCATCGTGTTTCCCTCCGGCCATCAATTTTCGGGCTTTAGTCTCCTTTCTTCTTGGTCATGATCTTGGTGCTGACAGTGGCGAGCTCACCATCCACGCGCTCGCCGCCGTAGGTCGCGAATCCAAGCCGAAGAGAACGCTGAATGCTCATTCACCTTCCCGCCTTCCCCTCCCACGCTGTGAGGTGCATCCGAGATGATCGATAAGCACCCACGTGTGCCCCTCGTCGACGGCAACCGCAAGGGCCGGCCCGCTCCGTCAGGATCGTGCTTCGAGCTCCAGTTGCCAAAATGCATCGCAGGCGGCGTGAAGACAGGCTACTTTTCGGTTGGCATACGGGCAGGAAATCATCGGGTCGGCCTCACCGCAGATCAAGCACGGTTCCAGCGTTGAACGTCCGATAACGGTCCTCGTTACCTGGACAGCGCGGCCAAGGTGAGTCTTGTCCCCAACGGTGCCCTGGTGGAAGCTCACCCGAGGCCATGAGTTGACTAATCCTGGCAGCTCGTTGTGGTCCATACGAGCTGAACGGCAAGAAAAACGCCACTGGCCACCCGACAATCCTAATGCAGGGTTGGATGGCGCTCCGGCCAGGTCTGGCGTCGAATTGACTGGATTCTCGACACTCCAGTCTCTGGATCGCGCCAGGAGCAGGCTGCCGTCAGGACCGGCGTGCCCGGGATGTTCTTTCTTTCATGACTTGCGCCGCCCGGCCGTCCGGAACATGATCCGCGCCGGCGTTCCCGAACGGGTCGCCATGATGGTCTCGGGACACAAGAGCCGTTCCGTCTTCGAACGCTACAGCATCGTCTCCGAGGGCGATCTCCAGGAGGCAGCCCGGCGGATTTCGGCCTATCACGTCGCGAATGGACACGTTCCATCAGGAACTGTTGACGCTCGCAGGCAGCCAGGAACGAAAAGTGAGCATGGGCCCGCAGCGCGATGAGCTATTTCGTCCGATGGAGTCATTGTTCGAGGACTGGCTGCGCGGCGCTCGGCTCCGAGAGATTGTCCATCTCGTCCATCTGATCCGAGTGAAGCTCACCCGGCGTGGGATCACGATCTTATGGTCCATTGACCAGCACGGATCCGAAGACAATGAGGCGAGACATCGCCAATGAGCGACACAAGCGCGTGAACCCGCCCTCGGCGAGGCAACGTCACGATATTGTTGCGGACCTTGGCGCGGTCGGTTCCGGCGTCCAACGGTCGCCGGGCAATGCAACCCGCTGCAGTGCGCAAACCTAGGCTGGCGTCGGCTGCTGCTTCAGCATGGTCGCCCCAATGAACGCGCCGACCATCAGAACAATACCGCTGACTTGCGTCAGCGTCAGCGTTTCCCGGAGCAAGGCGACCCCGAGCGCCGCCGAGACCACCGGCTCCGCGTAGCACAGCAGGGAGCTACGGGCCGGACCGATCATCGATACCGCAATGAAGAATGCGATCATGGCGAAGGCGTAGAAGAAAGCCGTCGCCGCAAATCCAGCCCAGCCCCAGGTCGTGTTCGGCAGAGCGAATTCGCCTTGGTGCATGCAGAACGCGACAAGCAGAATGGCTGCTACGGTCGCGATATAGAGCGTTACGGGCCGTGAATCGCCGGTGCGGAACACCCGGCTGGACACCGCGACGACGATACCGAGACCCACGGCGGCAGCGAAGCCCAGCAGGACGCCTTTGACGTTGACATTTCCGACCCGTGGATCAAGCGCGAGCACGAGCCCGATGAACGCGACGACAATCGCAGCGGTGGTCTTCCAACTCAGCGTCTCCCAGCCAAAAACCGCTAGGATCACGGTGGCTACCAGCGGGAACAGGTAGTAGATCAGGATGGCCAGGGCCAATGGGATCGTCCCGATCGCGCTCAGCACCGCCCAGGTGTAGGCGGCAGTCACCACCCCCAAGCTGGCTGCGATCCAACCATCCCGCCTGGGCAGCCAGATCGATCGGCTTTCCATACTCAGCCAGGCCGCCAGCACCAAAGCCGGAAGCAGAAACCGCACGGCGGCCAACGTGATCGGGTTGCTGCCGTCCTGGAAGGCGACCCTGGCCGAGGCGTTCGCAAACGCGAAAGCGACTGCGGCGGTCAGGGCAAGAATGCCGCCAACCAGGCGTCGTTTGTCGCTCCGGTCTATCATGGGAGCTGCACTCCGATGTGCTGAATACTGGGCAGCCGTCACCGCTGACGTCGGCGGAACTCCACCCCGGAGCGTAGGCAACATTAGCGCCTCCCCGTGACGCTCGCCCCGCGGGTGGCCTTCGCTCGCCTGACGTAATCTGCCACACTTGGACGCTGGCCGCTCCAAGAGTCCCCCAAGAACCGATGCCACAGCGGTGCGGTGGCGGGGTCATCGGGAGGCTGATCCAGATGGGCGTGCGCTTCTCGCGCTGACGGAAACACGACGCGTGTCATAATTTGGCAATGCCGGAGTTTGCCGGCGACCCGGAAGAGTTCGGCCCGTCGTGGCGCGTTTCCTGTTTGCTCCTGCTGCTCTATGCGGCGGCGTTCCTCGTCTATTCGCAAACTCGCGCCTTCGCGTGGGACGAAAGCTACCATCTCCTGGCGGCGCAACTGATCCTCGCGGGTAAGACTCCGTACCTCGATTTCTGCTTCCCGCAATCGCCGCTGAATGCCTATTGGAACGCGGCATGGATGAGCGTCTTC
>DATFTC010000417.1:0-7585 GCA_035262305.1 Myxococcaceae bacterium
TCCGCAGGTACGGACACAATGAAGGCGACGAGCCTTCCTTCACTCAACCGAAGATGTACGAATTGATTCGCGCGCATCCGACGGTGCGGCAGCTCTACGCGGACGAGCTGATCCGGCGGGGCCGAATTTCGGCCGAGGACGCGGAGGCGATCCAGCAGCAGTGCTGGAACGAGTTTCAGGAGGCGTACGCGAAAGCGCGAAAGGAGAGCCAGCTGCGCGAGCCGAGTTTTCTCGAGGGGCTGTGGAAAAATTATCGCGGCGGTCCGGAAGGCTCGGCGCCCGACGTCGAGACCGGCGTCGCCGAGGCGCACCTTTCGGCGCTGTTAACGAAACTCTCCACCCCGCCGGAAGGCTTCTCTCCTCACCCGAAGATCGCGCGGGTCCTCCAAACGCAGCTGTCGATGGCCGAAGGAAAGCAGCCGCTCGACTGGGCTGCCGCGGAGGGGCTCGCCTATGCAACTCTGGCGACCGAAGGCTACCGCGTGCGTTTAAGCGGACAGGACACGCAGCGAGGGACCTTCAGCCATCGGCACGCAGTGCTGTACGACGTGAAGACGGGCGAAACCTACGACAGGTTCCAGAACCTCTCGCCGGTGCAGGCCGACTGCCTCATCTTCAACAGCCCGCTTTCAGAGATGGGATGCCTGGGATTCGAGTACGGGTACAGCCTCGATTATCCCGACGGCCTCATCGCCTGGGAGGCGCAGTATGGCGATTTCGCGAACGAAGCGCAGGTGATCATCGATCAGTTCATCGCCGCCGCCGAGGACAAGTGGAAACGCCTCTCCGGAATCGCCCTCTTCTTGCCCCATGGGTACGAAGGACAAGGGCCCGAGCACTCCAGCGCTCGCCTCGAGCGCTTTCTGGCGCTGTCCGCGGAAGACAATATGCAGATTTGCTATCCCACGACCGCGGCGCAGATCTTCCATCTGCTGCGCAGGCAAGTGATTCGCCCCTGGCGAAAACCGCTGGTGATCATGTGGCCCAAGAGCCTGCTGAGGCGGCAAGAAGTGACCTCGCCGCTGGGCGAGCTCACCTCCGGAACATTCCGCCGGTTGATTGCAGATGAAGCCGACCCCAACCGCGTTTCCCGTCTCTTGCTGTGCAGCGGCAAAATCTACTACGACTTGCGGCAGGGGCTGAGCGCCACCAAGGACCCGGCCATCCGGATCGCGCGAATCGAGCAGCTCTATCCTCTTCCGTCCGAAGAAATCTTGGGGCTGCTAAAGAGCATGCCCAATCTCGATGAGCTCTACTGGGTCCAGGAGGAGCCGCGCAACATGGGCGCCTGGCGCTACATCTCTAATCGGCTGGAGCACTTGCTCGAGCGTTTAGAGAGGGCACCGACTCACCGCGCCTTCGTCGGGCGCGTCGAAAGCGCGAGCCCGGCGACCGGCTTCCACGAAGCGCACCTGCTGGAGCAGAAGCTCATCGTAGACGAAGCTCTGAGGCGAGGTGACCGGCATGGCCATTGATCTCACGGTGCCGCAGCTGGGCGAGTCGATCGTCGAAGCTGTCGTCAGCAAGTGGAACAAGCAGGTCGGCGAGGCGGTGAAAGCGGACGAGCCGCTGGTGGTGTTGGAAACCGACAAGGTCACCGTGGACGTCCCCGCTCCCGCGGGCGGCTCCCTGGCCCAGATCGCCCACAAAGAGGGTGACCGGGTAAAAGTCGGCGACGTGCTCGGAAGCATTGCGCCGACGCCGCAACAGGCGGCAACGCCGAGCGCTCCGATGCGAAGCTTGACGCCGGTACCCTCGCCCGCCGCTGAGCAAGCCGCATCCGCGACGTCCGCGCGGCCAGCACCCGTCGCGCCGGCACCCTCCCCAGCCGCGCCGCCTTCGGCTTCCGCTGCGCGCGGGCGCCCAGCGCAGCTCACCGCCGTCTCTGGCGACGGCGGCCGAGTCGCGCCGCTCACCCCGGTCGCCCGCAGGGTGGTCGAAGAGAACGCGCTCGACCCGACGAAGATCCGAGGCAGCGGGCCGAGCGGGCGCATCCTGAAGGAGGATGTGCTTCAACAACTGGACACTCGCGACCCTGCCCCGCCGACACCGGTGGTACCCCAAGTGCCGGCGCGTCGGACCGAACGAGAAGAGCGGGTAAAGATGAGCCCTCTGCGCCGGCGCGTCGCCGAGCGCCTGCTCGCAGCTCAATCGAACGCAGCCATTCTCACCACCTTCAACGAGGTGGACATGAGCGAGGTGATGGCTCTGCGCAAAGCTTACCAGGAGCGGTTTGTGGCCAAGTACGGCGTGAAGCTGGGCCTGATGAGCTTCTTCATTCGCGCGGCGCTCGACGCGCTGAAGGCCTTTCCCGAGGTGAACGCGGAGATCGACGGGGACGAAGTCGTCTTCAAGCACTACTACGACATCGGGGTGGCGGTCTCGGGAAGCCGCGGCCTGGTCGTCCCCGTCCTGCGCGACGCCGATCGGATGGGAATGGGAGAGATCGAGCAGCGGGTCGCCGAGCTCGCTGCCAAGGCGCGCTCGGATCGATTGACGCTCGAGGATCTCCAGGGAGGAACCTTCACCATTACCAACGGCGGCGTCTTCGGATCGATGCTCTCCACTCCGATTCTCAACCCGCCGCAGACCGGAATTCTCGGGATGCACAACGTGGTGGACCGACCGGTAGTGCGAGACGGACAAGTGGTCATCCGGCCGATCATGTACCTCGCGCTGAGCTACGATCATCGGCTAATCGACGGCCGCGAGGCGGTCCAGTTCCTCGTCCGCATCAAGGAGTGTGTGGAAAGCCCAGAACGGCTCTTGCTGGAGGTCTGAACAGGCGTTCGGAAGGCGCGCGAAAAAAGCAATCGGGTTCTGGACAGCGCCTACCGAGGCCCATTAGAACTGAAAATGCCTCCGGCCGTCGGCGCTCAGGAGACCGGGCGGCGCTTTTTGCCGCCTGTCCACACGAGGGATAAGCAAAGAATGGCAACTGGTACTGTGAAGTGGTTTAACGATGCGAAGGGCTACGGTTTCATTACTCAGGATGGCGGGGGTGAAGATGTGTTCTGTCATCACACCGCAATTCAGGTGGAGGGCTTCCGCAGCCTCGCTGAAGGTCAGAAGGTCCAGTTCGATGTGACCAAGGGGCCGAAGGGCCTTCAGGCATCGAACGTCCGTCCCCTCTGACGCGACCGTCGAACGGCCGTCGATTTGAGGCTCGGTCTCGCAAGAGGCCGAGCCTTTTGTATTCCAGCTCGACAAATCCTTGATGGGCGACCACTGGACGGACTATGAAAGAAGGTGCAAGTCCCTCGCGCGAGCGTTGGGGATAGGTGGCCGATCGGGTGCCGCTCCGGTTATGAATAAAGGCCGATAGCACGGGTTGGCACTTAAGATCCGATTGGATCTCCGACGGCAAAGGGAGGAAATCGCTCCCATCGGCACCGGAGGAAACAGGAGACTCGATGGAAGCGCAGTCCACCGCCGTACCGCCTGCACCGCCGCGGCAAAAGCCCCGTCAGGAGGTCGACACCGTCACCATTCGCTTCTGCGGTGACTCCGGCGACGGGATGCAGCTCACCGGAACCGAATTCACCCGAGCTTCCGCCATCGCGGGCAACGATCTGCAGACGTTCCCCGATTTCCCCGCCGAGATTCGCGCGCCCGCTGGCACGCTTCCTGGTGTGTCGGGCTTTCAAATCCAGTTCTCGCATTCCACGGTCTATACGCCGGGCGACCAGCCGGACGTCTTGGTGGCGATGAACCCGGCGGCGCTGAAGACGAACCTCGGCGATCTGCCTCCGGGCGGATTCCTGCTCGTCAACACCGGCGCCTTCAACGAGCAGAATCTGCAGAAGGCCGGCTACAACAGCAATCCGCTCGAAGACGGCTCGCTGGCCGCCTACAAGGTCCATTCGGTCGACATCACCAAGCTGACCGCGCTCGCGCTGGAGAACAGCGGTCTGTCGACCAAAGAGGTCGGCCGAGCGAAGAACATGTTCGCCCTCGGCCTGATGCTGTGGATGTACAACCGCCCCACCGAGCCGACGCTGAGGTTTCTGCGGACCAAGTTCGCCACCAAGCAGCTGATTGCCGAGGGCAACGAGAAGGCGCTCAAAGCCGGATACAACTACGGCGAGACCGCGGAGTTGTTCGCCAACAGCTACGAGGTTCGCCAGGCGGCGATCACGCCCGGGAAGTATCGCAACGTGTCCGGCAACGAGTCTTTGGCCCTGGGGCTGCTGGCGGTGACGAAGCTTTCCGGGCTGCGGGGGTTTCTCGGCAGCTATCCGATTACGCCTGCATCGGACATCCTCCACGAGCTTTCCCGCCACAAGAACTTCGACTTCATCACCTTCCAGGCGGAGGACGAGATCGCCGCGATGTGCTCGGCGATCGGCGCGGCCTTCGGCGGCAACTTCGGCGTGACCACCACCTCCGGGCCAGGTGTCGCCCTCAAACAGGAGTCCGTCGGCCTGGCGGTGATGGCGGAGCTGCCGGTGGTCATCTGCAACATCCAGCGCGGCGGACCTTCCACAGGACTTCCGACCAAGACGGAGCAAGCCGACCTGCTCCAGGCGATCTACGGCCGCAACGGCGAATGCCCGGTTCCAGTGATCGCGGCGTCGACCCCCAGCGATTGCTTCGAGGTGGCCATCGAAGCGGCAAGGCTCGCGTTCAAGTACATGACGCCGATCTTCCTCCTCAGCGACGGGTACATCGCCAACGGCCAGGAGCCTTGGTTGATCCCCAACGTCCAAGAGCTCAAACCGATCGAAGTGCAATTCCGCACCGAGCCGAATGAATTCTTCGTTTATCAGCGCAACCCGCAGACCCTTGCGCGGGAATGGGTGCGTCCGGGGACGCCGGGCCTTGAGCACCGCGTGGGTGGGCTCGAAAAGCATTTCCTCACCGGAGCTGTTTCATACGATCCGGCGAACCACGAGAAGATGGTGCGGACTCGCGCGGAAAAGGTGGCCCGCATCGCACAGGACTACCCGCCGCTGCGGGTCAACGGCGACCCGAGCGGCGATGTGCTGGTGGTCGGCTGGGGCTCCACCTTCGGCGCGATCACCCAGGCGGTGGCGCGGCTGCGGTCGAAGGGCCGCTCGGTTTCCAACGTCCACCTGCGGTACGTGAACCCGCTGCCGAACGATCTCGGCGACATCCTGAAGCGATTCAAGAGGGTCGTCGTTCCCGAGCTGAACCTCGGACAACTCTCGAAGATTCTCAGGGCCACTTATCTGGTGGATGCGAAGGGCATTAACAAGGTCCAAGGCAAGCCGTTCAAGGTATCCGAGCTCGTCTCTCGCATCGAGGAGCATTTCTAGATGGCAACTGCGATGGATTTGAAAGCTCCGGTGAACGGAAAGCCAGCTGCGGATGGCAAGCAGTCCGCGGACGGCGCTCCACAGCTGACGCGAAAGGATTTTCAGTCAGACCAAGAGGTTCGCTGGTGTCCTGGATGCGGCGACTACTCGATCCTGGCGCAAGTGCAGAAGGTCATGCCCGAGCTGCACATCCCGCGCGAGAAGATCGTCTTCGTCTCGGGGATCGGCTGCTCGAGCCGATTCCCGTACTACATGAACACCTACGGCTTCCACACCATCCACGGGCGGGCTCCCGCGATCGCCACCGGCATCAAAATGTCGCGGCCGGATCTTCAAGTCTGGGTGGTGACCGGCGACGGCGACGGCTTGTCGATCGGCGGCAATCACTTCATCCACATGCTGCGCCGAAACGTCGACTTGAAGGTCTTGCTGTTCAACAACCGCATCTACGGACTTACCAAGGGCCAATACTCGCCGACGTCCGAGCTAGGGAAGAAGGCGAAGTCGACGCCGTACGGTTCGATCGATGCTCCTTTCAATCCCATCCACCTGGCTCTCGGGGCGGGGGCGACGTTCGTGGCGCGGTCGATCGACGTCGAGCCGGTGCACCTGCAATACGTGCTTCATCGGATGGCCGAGCACAAGGGATCGGCATTCGTCGAGATCTTCCAGAACTGCAACGTCTTCAACGACGGAGCCTTCTTCAACATCACCGAGAAGCCGGTCAAGGACGAGATGCAGCTTCGCATCGAGCACGGCAAGCCGCTGATCTTCGGGAAGGCGAAGAACAAGGGAATCCGCCTGGTCGGGTTCAAACCCGAGATGGTGACGATCGGCCAGAACGGAATCACCGAGAAGGAACTGCTCGTTTGGGACGAAAAGGCGGACTCCTCCTTGTCGTACCTCCTCGGCGAGCTGAATCCGCCCGAGTACCCGGCGCCGATTGGAGTCTTCCGGGCCGTAGCGCGCCCGGTTCATCACGAGCTGGATGAAGCTCAGCACGCGGCGGTCAAGGCTTCTCGAGGCGAAGGCGACCTCGAAAAAGTGCTGCACGCGGGCGACACCTGGGTCGTGAACTGACCTGAGCCTCTCATCCAGAGCGCAGCCGGGAGCCGGTGCTGCGCCGAGCTGAGGAGTTCATTCTGAGCGCAGAGTGAGGGCTCGGCCCTGAACGGTAAGGACTTAGCTGCCGAGGGGCTCGTTGCACCTCGGCCTGAAACGGCTTCCACGGCGTGATTGCTTATGAGCCTCGGTGGATCGCATTTGACGTGAACGCGACCTGTCCGGAGCCCGGCCTAGGGTCGGGGGAGTGCACAGAACGCTCTGTGCACCAGCCCCCGCTAGCACCGCGCTCCCCCGTGTCCCGAGCGGAGTCCATGCGCTTCCTCGCACCGATGGGACGCCTCGCTGCCATGTCCCGGGACTTGTCCCAGGCGTGTCCCAGGTAGCCCGGCACGTACGACCGATCAATCCGTGAGCCAGTTTGATGGCCGTTTACGCCTTTACCGTTAAAGCGCAGCCATCGGCCGAGGCGTCTTGCCCTGGCACAGATGCTGCTGGAGGCGGGACACAATGAAGACAACATCACTACCGACGCAGGCGAGCCTGGTTGGCCTCGGGGGAATTTTCGTACTGGTGGCGTGCGGGCCGGAGACGCGGACGATCAACGGAAAGGTCCTCGATGCGCTCGGCCAACCGCTCTCGGGCGCGACCGTTGTCGCGGGTGGAAAGGCAACCGCCACGAGCGCCGCCGGTCTCTTCACCGCCGAGGACGTCCACATCCCGTACGACATCACGGTCCTGACCGGGGATCACCTGTTCGTCTTCACCTATCAAGCTTTGACTCGGTCCGATCCCACCCTGCCGGTCGAGCTCGCGCGGTCGGCCAAGCTCGCCAGCGTCAGCGGGCAATTGACGGGTCAATTCTTTCCGCAGCCGGGCTCGTATGTCGCCGCCGTCGCGTTTAGCTCTCGCGAGGCAATCGCGATGTCCGTGAGCGCCGGTCGGGGCGGTTCCTTCAATTTCCCGACCCAATCTCCGTTGGTCTGGGGCGGACCAGCAACGACGAACGGCACCCTTCACGCGCTCCAGTGGCGAGTGGGCAGCGATCTTTTTCCGGCCGAGTACCAGTATGGCAAGCGAGAGATCGGCCAACTTACGGATCGCGGCATCTACCCGCGGCAAACCGTTTCTCTGAGCCCGGTGACGAATGCGCCACCGCTCACCGGCAGCATTTCGATTCCAAGTGACTATTCCATCATCAGCAAGTCGCTCTACGTCAGGTTCGACGATCATTCGATGCTGCC
>DATFTC010000418.1:0-4636 GCA_035262305.1 Myxococcaceae bacterium
CAAGAAGGGTGGACCGAATGTGCCGAAACCCGTCTGCGTTTCCGAGGAGCCGTAGGGATTGCCCGGATTCAAAGGGGCGTTCAGCTGCCAAAGAACGAGCGCGGCGAGCAGATAAGCTTGGAACAATGCATCGATGTGGACGAAAGCGCTCAGGTCGCGGCCGTTTCGAATGTATCGCCGCGTCTCATCGAACTGGTTTGAACCCTGAAGAAAGCCGTTTTGGACGGCCAGCCAGTTCCCAAACTCCGTCATATAATCGACGCCCGGGACAGTCGTTTGCTGCCGCGAGTCGATTGTTTCCGTTCCCAGCTGGGCGGGCAGCAGCAGGAATTGCGAGAGGTATGGACCGGCGAGGTCGCCAGGCGTCGGTCCCCTGAAAAGAGTTCGCCCGGTGACGCTGCCGTTCGATGCCCGAGGTCCTCTGAACTCGGGCAGAGAAGACAACTCCGAAGCTGCGGCCAAAGCGATCGAGTTGGTAGCGTAGTCGCTGAAATGGACATCTCTTGCGAGCGCCATCCAGTAATCCTCCACCATCTCTGCCGCCTCCTCTCGACTGCTGAAAGCAGGTGCCGGTGGCAGCGCCAACTGGTGCGAATCCGTTCCCTGCATATCGAAGGCGAGGCCGGCCTGCGGATCGACGAGCTTGTTCCGCTGATCTAGCGGGGCGCCCATCGCGATCCGCTCGAAGTCAGCAGGGTCTCCACTGGAAAGCGCATCGAGCAGCGACTGATAGGCGCCTGGATTCACCTCGCCGAGAGCATCGTGAGGCAGGCCCTTTGAAAAACTGCCAATCCGATTGCTATAAAGCAGCTCATCGCCGTTGTTGCGGTGCTCTGGAATCGGCAGGCGGAACTCTTCCATCGCGGCCTCCTGACGCAGCTCGAGGCTCCGCCGCTTTCGAGCGAAGCCTGCTTTGCTGCGTTCGTGTGCCGCGAAGTCCGCCTCGTCCTGTGATGCGAACACGCGCGCCGGTCGAAACGCCCCAAGTGCCACTGCCGCGCCGCCCACTCCTTCGAGGAAGCGACGTCGATCAATTCCGCGATGTGTCTTCATTGTTGCCCCCTTTGTTCCAAACCCTACACGACCGACGCGCAAGTTGGCACGAACTAATAGCAGCAGCGCTCGTTCCCCCGGCCGCTGCGAGTGGCGCACAGCTAAACTCACGAGCGCCGCGAGATTCTCATTTTCGCAATATCCAGCAGGCCGCGTTACAAGAGGGTAATTCGGGCTGCAGACAGTCGGAAGACTGATACAGCGAGTGCGCTAATGGACCCGGTCCGAGGCCTCTGATTGCGACTCCGGCGACTGTCCCGGGGTCTTCAACCGACGCCGTGCGTTGTCGAGCGGTGCATGTTGATCCGCATCTTCCCCCTCGCCTGTCAGTTCTTGCGACCTATCGCCTTTGTCGACTCTGGAAGGATCAATCTTTTGTGCCGCTACGACGTTAGCGGCCAATCCGTTCTGGTATCGTTTCAATGCCGGTACTGCCATTGCGAAGAAGAACGCAAAGACAAGTATCGCGACGAGGAGCGAGGATTGCATGCTCCCGCTTGCGGCCACGCCCAAAAATGGTGCCAGTGGGTACGCCAAGGGGTTTCGAGATACGGGTTTGACGGTGCCTGGTGCAGCGACCTCTTGAAGCGCCGCTGCACGCTTGCAGAGATAAGGATGCGTGGAAACCAGCTCGAAGATGCTCATCCAGAATCCTCCGGAAGCGCTCCGCTGGTCGGCAAAGGCCTGGAGGTCAGCGCGGCTGGCGAGGCGGCCGGCGGCTAGAACGCACAGACCTCTCAGGGACGGCTCGAGTTGGCCCACAACAGCGAGCCCGGCGCGATCACAGGTGTACTCACAGGCGCGGCTATAGGCCGGCCCCAGCAAGGGCACCAGTCTGAACGGCAAGAGGAAGAACATCCGCGTCAGATGTCCGGCCGCGAGATGCCCGATCTCATGACCGACGACAAAGTCGAGCTGCTGCGGATCTTGACAGTGATCGACAAGCTCCGAGTAAATGATCACGAAGCGGCGCGATAACAGTTTGGTGGCAAATGCATTGAGGATGCCGCCCGATTGGAGAACGTAGACGTCGGGCACCCGAGGAAGACCGAGTTTGTCAGCAGCCCGTTTCACCCGCTCGTAGAGATCGGGCAGCTGGTGTTCCGAGATCTTCAGGCCGTTCCCCTGAACGTGTGCGAGATGAAGGGCGTGTGCAATGAGCACGAAGACCAGGGCGATGCCGCCGTAGAAGAGCCCAATGATGGAGACGATCAACAAGAGCCAGATGAGACTCGAGAAAATAACCCCGATGACGAACAACGGCTCTTCCTTCGGCGAGCGAAGGCGCGGATCGAATGCCATGGTAGACCTTTCGACGGGCTCGAATTGAGCAGCCGATAGACTGTAGCGTACGCCGCGATTGCGGGCGATGAGTTATGCAGTCCTACCCGCGAGTCACAAGTCTCACTTGCCCTCAGGTTCCGATTCGCCTCAGAGCGATCAGCGGCGCATCGATCGGTCGCTGGGCGGCGAGATCGACAACGCAGTCGAGCATCCAATCGTCGTCGCCTTCGGGATCGAAAATCCGCTGGCGGACTTCCCATTGCCGAGGGCCGATGGCTTTGAGCGTGGTGTGAATCGGTTGCCGCGACCGCGGCGTCAGGTCCACGGTCGCATGCTCGCGCCAGAAGGGTTCCATTTCCGCCGCCAGCCGCTCCGGGGTCCACTCTTGCTCAGGCTGATAAATGGCGGCGGCGGCTTCCTCGTAATTCTTCGATGCCAGCGCTCGCAACAGCTGATGCAGCTCTGCGCGCAGTCGCGCGCGAAACGCCTTGGGGTCTGCCGCGGGATCCACGGGCTGGTCCGCTTTGGCCAACCGCTCGCCAGGCCGCGCTTCAAGGGGATTCTTCAGGCTCTCCCATTCTTCCAATAGGCTGGAATCGACCTGGCGAATCATCGCCCTGAAATAGGAAATGATGTCATCGAGCGGCTCCGTCTTCAGCGGCTCGGGCACGGTCTGCAGCAGCGTTTTGTAGACCTGACCCAGATACCTAAGCAGCACGCCCTCGCTCCGCTGTAAACCGTAGTCGCGAACGTAGTCATTGAATGAGCAGAAGCGCTCCACCATCTCCCGCGCGACGGATTTGGGCCGAATGTTCTCCTCTCCGACCCAAGGGTGTTTTTGCGCGAAATCATTGAAGGTGGCGTAGATGAGCTCGCGCAAAGGCTTGGGCCACTCGAGCTTCTCCAGCTCCTCCATCCGCTGCTCGTATTCCACGCCTTGCGCCTTGAGCTCGGCGACCTTTGCATCCTTGAGCCGGTGAAGCTGGCTGTAGAGCACCACGTCAGGGTCCTCGAGGATGGCTTCGACCAACGTCAGCATGTCGAGGGCATGTGTCTCGGCAGTCGCATCGAGGCTCTCCAGAGCCGCGAGCAGGTAGAGCGACAAGGTGTGATTCAGCGAAAAGTCCCGCTGCAGTCCGGCGACCACCTCGACGCGCGCCGATTGGCCGCCCTCGCCTCGAATGATGTCTAGCAGCCCGGCGCCGCGGAGGGTACGAAACCGAAGCGCCGCGGTCTTCAGCCGCTGGCGGCGATCGTAGTCGCGCCCATGGGAACGAGCAATCAGGCGCACCAATCGCCGGTAGCCGCCGCCCGGCTCGACGCCGGGGCTTTGTAGCAAATTCAATAGCAAACCATGTGTCACTTCAAATCGGGATTGGAGCGGCTCCGGGGGCTGGGTGATGAGTCTTTGAAAGGTGTTTTTGTCCCACGCGACGTAGCCTTTCGGCGGTGGCTGCTTCTTCACCATTTTCTTCCCGGCGGCGACGCGTTGAGCAATGCGAATGTTTTCGATCACGTGCTCGGGTGCCTGAACCACCACCGAGCCTCTCTCGTCGAACCCTTTTCGACCCGCTCGTCCGGCGATCTGCTGAAAGTCGCGCACGCTCAAGATACCAACTTTTTCGCCATCGAACTTGCAGAGCTGGGTGAAAAGGACGGTTCGAATCGGGATGTTGACGCCGACTCCGAGCGTGTCCGTTCCACTGATGACCTTGAGCAACCCCGACTGCGCCAGCTTCTCCACCCAGAGGCGATACCTTGGCAACAGGCCCGCGTGGTGCAAACCCAAGCCGTGGCGCAAGAGCTTTTGAAATTCCTTTCCGTACGGCGTATCGAAGCGGGCGTCAAACAGCGCCTCGCGGATCTGCTCCTTCTCCTCTGGGGAGGAGAAATTTACGCTCAAGAGGTTTTGCGCCTGCTCCGCCGCCGCCCGTTGGGTGAAGTTGACGAGGTAAACAGGATATTTTCCCTTCGCCAGCAGCTCCTCCAGCGTTTCATGCAGCGGAGTTTCGCGGTACTCGTAGTCTAGCGGGACGGGTCGTTGTGAGCTGCGGATCACCGCCACCTCGCGGCCGGTGAGCTGACGCAGACTCTCCTCGATGGTCGTCATGTCGCCCAGCGTCGCCGACATCAGCAGAAAGGTGCTGCGGTTCAAGGCGAGGAGCGGAACCTGCCAGGCGACTCCTCTTTCCCGATCGGCGTAATAGTGAAACTCATCCATCACGATGTCGTCGACAGTCGCGTCGGGGTCCCGCAGGGCCATGTTGGAAAGAATCTCCGCGGTGCAACAAATGATCGG
>DATFTC010000419.1:0-13673 GCA_035262305.1 Myxococcaceae bacterium
CTTTCGCCGCTTTGGCGACTGAAGAATCCGCAGGTTCTCCACCGCGTCAGCGGTGACGACGCCCCGGGCAAGGAGCTCCCACAGAGCATCCTCCACCTCCGCCGGCAGCCGCCGGCTGGAGGCGACGAGCTCGGCGAAGAACGAGGCGCCGCGGCGCTGCAGGGCTTCCGCGACCGAACGAGCAGCGTGCGACAAGTCGCTCGGAAGCTGGTCTGCGGCCCCATCTCCGGGCCGCGCGGCGCAGAGCAGCCACTCCATCTCTTCGCGGCGGACGAACGTGATGTTCGCATTGCGCCCGGGCATCGTCGCTCGAGCGACCTGGCCGCCAGGCTCGAGCGTCATTTGTGCGGCCTCCGCGCGCGCTCCGCGTCGAGGGCCTGGCGAACTTCGAGTTTCCTTTCGCGTCAGCCGAGCCCAGGCGATTTCCCCATTCCAACACGCCCGCTCGAGCAGCTCGGGAAGGTAGGGTTTCATCCGCGCCGGAAGCAGGACTTGCTCCCAGGCTGCCGCCGGAGCCTCGTAACCCTGGAGGAGCGAAATCGCCTTCGCCAGCCCGCCTTTGCCGCGAAGCGCGTCCCCCGCATCGAGGTGATGCCAGCGAAACAAGAAGCGCATGAAATCCTGCGACGAGAGCGGCTCGATCTCCTTTCGCAGCCGGCCGACCGTGAGCCGGTGAATCCGCTGAAGCAGTCGGCGGTCGCACCATTCGACCCGCTCGTCGGCGGCGCCCGGCGACCCGCTGCCGGTGGCCGCCAGCGATGCCGGTCGGAAATGGCCGCGAAGGACCTGTCCCTGGGATTCCAGATGGCCGAGCGCTTCGCGGATCTCTCCCTCCGGCGCGGCGATGACCTTGGACAGCTCATCCGTGGTGGTCGGTCCGCAGATCTCCATCCGGCCGCGCACTGCCGCGAGCATGGCGGTCTCGCGCGAAACCGGAGCGTCCCCGGGAAGAAGGCCGAGCTTGGGAATCATGGCGGCGTCGGGGAACAGCGCTTGCGCGTGCGCCACCTTCTCCGCCGGGACGATGAAAGTCTTCCCATCGACGGTCAGCCTCGCCGCCCGATTCTCCGCCGCCAACGCGTCGACCAGCGACGAGAAGCTCGGCGGCGATTCAGTCGAATCTTCTGCGCTCACCCGAGCGCCCTGTTCGGGCATCAGGACGAGCTGCAGAAGCGCATCGTGCAGCTCTTCCTTGTCGCGGATGAGCGGCTGCGCATCGGCGCAAACCTGGGAGATCGCTTGCTCGTCGAGCGCTCCGAACGCCGCCGCATCCTCCGGCGGCAGCGAGCGCCGCACGCTGACCGCGCGCGCCCTGCGCTCTTCGAGCGGCGCGTCGTCCAGATACGTGTACGGTTGCGAGTTGAGCAGCTGGTGCGAGAACACCGAAGGCTCGGGCAAGTCGACCGCGATCGTCCGAATGCGCCCCTCGCGGATCCCCTGGAGCACACGCTTGAGGCCATCGACGTCCATCGCGTCGCGAAGGCAATCGCTGAGCGTCTCCTTCACCAGCGGGTGATCCGGCAGGTCCACGTAGGCGGAGACGGCATTGTCCTGGCAAGCGACCTGACCGGGAAAAACCGCGGCAATCAAATCCTGCGCGCGGGCGCGTTGAATCTGCGGTGGTACGCGCTTGCCCATGTAGTAGCGGCTCAAAGACAGAGCGCGGCTGGCGTTCCAGCGGAAGCGGGTTCCGAACATCGGCGCCTGCAGCACCGCCTGGGTGAGGACGTCCTCCACGTTCTGCGGTGAGAGGAATTCGAAGACGTCGGCCAAGGGAAAGCTGTGCTGCTCGCTGAGCGAGAGGAGAATGCCGTCGTCCGACGCTGCCGCCTGCAGCTCGAAATCAAAGGCGCGGCAGAAGGATTTCCTCAGCGCCAAGCCCCACGCGCGATTGATTCGCCCTCCGAACGGAGCGTGGATCACCAGCTGCATGCCGCCGGCCTCATCGAAGAAGCGCTCGGCGATCACCGTGTTCACGCTGGGAACCGCGCCGAGCACCGCCGCTCCCGCTCGCAAGTAGCGAAGGAGAAACTCGGCGTTCGGCTGAGAGAGCCCGAGCTTCTGCTCTAGAAAATCGAGCGCGTCGCCGCCGCGGGCGAGGTCTTCCCGCAGCCGGCCGACCTGGAAGGAGAGCTCGTCGGTGCGCGCGGGGGCCTCGCCGCGCCAGAAGGGAACCGTTGGCGCCTGGCCCTGCGCGTTCTCCACCCGCACCGTGCCTGCGAAGATGCGCTGGAACCGCCAGGCGGTCGAGCCGAGCAGGAAGACATCGCCGGCCATGCTCTCGATGGCGAAGTCCTCGTCGAGGGTGCCAACCATCTTTTCCTCGGGCTCGGCGATGACCGGATAGGTGAAGGTGTCCGGAATCGCCCCTGCGTTGGTGAGCGCAGTGATGCGGGCGCCGGGACGAGCGCGAAGCTTTCGATTGACGCGGTCGCGATGGATGTGCACGCGCGTGCGCCCGCGCCCGGTGGCCACCGGCTCCGAGAGCATCTGAAGCACTTGCTCGAACTCTTTCCACTCCAGATTTCGGTAGGGGTAGGCGCGCTTGAAGAGCGCGAAGAGGTTCTCCTCATTCCACTCCTCGCACGCGCAAGCACCGACGATCTGCTGCGCCATCACGTCGAGCGCTTTGTCCGGAATGCGCACCGCGTCCAACTCCCCCTCGTGGATCGCGCGCACCAGCGCCGCGCACTCGACGAGCTCGTCCCGGGTCATCGCGAAGAGGATGCCCTTGGAGACGCCGGCCTTGTGGTGACCGGCGCGGCCAATTCGCTGCAGGCAAACCGCGATCGACCGCGGCGAGCCGAGCTGACAGACCAGATCGATCGAGCCGATGTCGATGCCGAGCTCCAGCGACGCGGTTGCCACCATGACGCGAAGCGAGCCTTCCTTCAATCGCTTCTCCGCGGACAGGCGCATCTCGCGGGCCATGCTGCCGTGGTGGGCGACCACCTTGTCCTTGCCGATTCGTTCCCCGAGATCATGAGCCACGCGCTCGGCGAGGCGGCGAGTGTTGGTGAAGACGAGAATGGTCCGATGCTGCGCGGAAAGCGCCTCGAGCCGGTCGTAGATCTGTCCCCACATTTCGTGGGTGGCGACGGCGGAGAGCTCCTGGTCAGGCGTCTCGATCGAAATTTCCCACGGGCGGATGTGCCCGACCGACACGATGGAGCACGGCGCCGCGCCGCCCTGGGCGCTGCCCGAGCCGACGAGGAATGCGGCGATCTCCGGCAAGGGCTTTTGGGTGGCGGACAGCCCGACGAGCTGGGGCGAGCCGCCGGCGAGCGCCTTCAACCGCTCCATCGAGAGCGCAAAGTGGCTTCCCCGCTTGTCCCGCGCCAGCGCGTGGATCTCGTCGACGATAACCGTCTTGACCGGTCGCAGCGTCTCCCGCGATTGCCGCGCGGTGAGGTAGAGAAAGAGCGACTCCGGCGTGGTGATCAGGATATGCGGCGGCCGCTTCACCATCCCCACGCGTTCGGACGGCCGGGTGTCGCCCGAACGCACCTGCACGCGAATCGGCTGGGGGTCCAGGCCCTCGGCGCGCGCCCTCTGGTAAATCTCCTCCAGCGGCCGGATCAGGTTCTGCTGCACGTCATTGCCGAGAGCCTTCAAGGGCGAGACATAAAGGACGCGCGTTTGATCCGGCAGCCGGCCTTCCAGCGCCTCCCGGAACAGCTCGTCGAGGCAGGCGAGAAACGCCGCCAGAGTCTTTCCGGAGCCGGTCGGCGCAGCGATGAGGACGTTGCTGCCTGCGCGAATCAGCGGCCATCCCTGCTGCTGCGGCGCCGAAGCCTCGCCCAATCGCTCGGCAAACCAACGCGCCACCACCGGATGAAAGGTCGACAGCGCCCCTTCGAAGCGAACGGGCGTCCGGGGGTGCAGCGGCAATTCAAGCGGCAGCTGCGGGCGGTGCATCTCGCTAGACTGAACACAAGTGCAGTCCGGCGTCAACGGGCTTTGGGTTGCTTCAGCCATGGCGAGTTAACGATGCCTCCGTCATACAAGGTTGAGCTACCATCGCGCAGAGAAGGTGGGTTGGGCGGCCGTGCGGAAGACGGACAAACCCTTCAATAACCCGTTCGCTGGCCTGAAGCTGGCCAAGCCGGCCGCGCAGCCGCCCGAGAAATCCACCAAGGCTCCGCCGTCCAAACGCGAAGCCATCCAAGACGAGGGGGAGCTGTTCCGCTCCAGCGTCGGAGAGGTTCGACCGGTGCGGGGCTCCAAGCAGCTCGAGCGCGAGAACGGGCGCATCAGCGCCGACAGCCTGGCGATCGTCGATCCAGAGGAAGAAGCCTTCGCCGAGCTGTGTGAGCTGGTCGCCCAGACTGGGCCGCTCGACGTCACCGACTCGGACGAATACATCGAGGGATTCGCTCCCGGCCTCGACGCCCGCATCCTTCGGCGATTGCGGCGAGGGCACTATTCAGTTCAGGCGCACCTCGATCTCCACGGCCACACGCGCGAGGAGGCCAAGCAAAAGCTCAATCGCTTCATCGAGGAGTCGCACCGGATGGGGCATCGGCTCGTCCTCGTGGTGCACGGGCGAGGTCTGCACTCCAAAGATCAAATTCCGGTGTTGAAGGAAGGGCTGCGGATCTGGCTGTCGCGCGGGCGAATCAGCCGCCGCGTGCTCGCCTTCACCAGCGCTCAGCGGCACGACGGCGGCCTTGGCGCCGTCTACGTGCTGCTGCGTCGCTGACGCAATCCGGCGCGCCAAAGGCCGTAGCGCACGATTCCGCGCGCCTTGTCCTCGAGCAGAAACCGCATTCCGTTCTTCTCCATGACGCGGATGGAATCCGTCAGGTGCGGGAGCGTCTCCGCGGTGACGAGCTTCACCTCCTGATGGCTGAACGCCCAGTGGATCAACCCGGCCGCGGCCTCGGTGGCGTAGCCTTTGCGCTGGAAGCTTGGGATGAGCGAATAGCCGATTTCGGCTCCGCCCTCTTCGGTCGGCCTCCCCTTGAATCCGCCCTGCCCGATCAGCATCCGCTGGCTCCGTTCCACGAAGTACCAGGCGAGCCAGCCGGGCAGATTGGCATCGGCCTCCAGCGCCAAGGCGGTGAACTCCTGGACGTCTTCCGTAAAGGGAGGCGGCCACTCCTCGGGCACCCGCGCCTTGATCATCGCCTCGAAGCGAACGCGATCCGCGAATGCCGCCCGGGCCAGCTCGGCCGTCGCGGCGATCAACGCCAATCGTTCGGTCATCACTTGGATCGCGGCCACGCTGACGTCATAGGCGAGGCGGCGCGGTATTGAAAGCGTTGTGATACGCCTCGATCACCTGCAGCGATGCGTTAAACGCCCTCATTGGGTTAGCTTCACCGCCCATGATCGCCATGCTGCCGATGCTCGTCGCCGCTGCCGTCTCCGAGGCGCCTTTGACCACCGTCGCGGAGAGAAGCGGGTGGACCGAAACGGGTCGCTACGACGAGGTCATCCAACTCTGCTCGTCCTTCCAGAAGGCTTATCCGACCAAGGTTCGCTGCCGCAGCTTCGGGACGACGCCCGAAGGCAGGCCGATGCTGTCGCTCGTCGCATCCGCCGACGGAACGCTTGAGCCTCAGGCCGCGCGCAAGAAGGGTCGCCCGGTCGTCCTTTGGCAAGGAGGAATCCACGCTGGAGAGATCGACGGCAAGGACGCCGGCTTTTGGTTGCTTCGCGACCTGCTCAAAAGCACCGCGGCGCCGGGCGCTCTTTCGAAAGTGACGGTGGTCTTCGTTCCCGTCTTCAACGTCGACGGCCACGAGCGATTCGGCGCCTACAATCGGCCGAACCAGAACGGCCCGAAGCAAATGGGATGGCGCGTCACTTCGCAGAATCTGAACCTCAACCGGGACTACGCCAAGGCGGACGCTCCGGAAATGGTCGCCATGCTGAAGCTGATGGATGCCTGGGATCCGGTCCTACTCGCCGACCTGCACGTCACCAATGGCGCGAAATTCGAGCCGGATGTGGCAGTGCTCTTCGAGCCGATCCACTGGGGTCCGGAGCCTTTGCGCAGTGAAGCACGCGGTGCGCGCGATGCCCTGTTCCAGAAGCTGGAAGGTCAGGGCCACCTGCCGCTGTCGTTTTATGCCGCGTTCGTCAGAGACGACGATCCCAGCTCGGGCTTTGCGACGGCAATTCTTCCGCCGCGATTCTCGACCGCTTACTGGGCGGCGCGAAATCGGCTCGCGGTGCTGGTGGAGACCCATTCGTGGAAGGACTACGCGACGCGCGTTCGCACGACGCGCGATATCCTCGAGGGATTGGTCGAGCTGGCGGCGAAGAACGCCGTCGCCTGGCGAAAGGCCGAGCACTCGGCCGACGAAGCCGATCGAACCCGGGGCGGCGCGGAAGTCGCTCTGACGTTCGAGCCCACCGGCAAAACCGAGCCGCTGAAGTTTCGCGGTTACGCCTACAGCCGCGATCCCTCGGACATCTCGGGCGGGCAGTGGACGCGATACGACACGCGCAAGCCGCAGATCTGGCAAGTGCCGCTGCTCGACGAGCTCAAGCCGGCAGCGACCGCCAAGCTTCCGAAGGGCGGCTACATCGTCTCGGCGGCGCAGGCCACTTGGATCGCCGAGAAGCTGCGACTTCACGGTTTGTCGTTCAAGGTCTTGAAGGCCGCACATCCCCAGCTTGCTGTGGAGTCTTTCCGAGCGACCGAGGTGAAGCTCAAGCCGGAAACGTATGAAAGCCATCTGCGCCCGGAGCTCAAGGGCTCTTGGAAGCCGGAGAAGCGCGATCTGCCTGCGGGCTCGCTGTTTGTACCGATCGATCAGCCGGGCAACTTGCTCCTCGCCTACCTGTTCGAACCCGCGAGCCCCGACTCGTTCATCGCCTGGGGCTTCTTCAATGCCTTCTTCGAGCAGAAGGAAGCCATGGACAGCTTCGTCGCCGAAGAGCTCGCGCGCGAGATGTCGAAGAAAGACCCCAAGCTCAAAGCGGAGCTCGACAAAAAGGTGGCGGACGACCTGGAATTCGCGCGCGACCCGCAGGCGCGGCTGCGCTTTTTCTACATGAGATCTCCGTACTGGGACGAGCGCTACAACCTCTACCCGATATTTCGAACCGACGTGCCGGTCGAGTGATCCCCTGAATGGGGCTCGGGGCGGGCGAGCAGACCGGCGAACAGCCCGCGGACGCGATCGGCAAGCTCTTCATCGCTCTGCCCCAGCTGGTCAGGCTCGATGGGAGGGAGAACTGAAACGCGGATTGCGCAGCGCGGATTGAACCAGGGGCCATCCTCGATCACCAGACCCGAGGTGCCCTGGATCATCACCGGGATGAGCGGGACGCGCTCCTCAATGGCCAGCAAAAAAGCGCCTCGCTTGAAGGGAAGGAGCTGGCCGTCGGTGCTGTAGGTGCCCTCCGGAAAAAACACCACCGGCATCCCACGGCGCAGCCAATAGCGGCAGCGCTCGATCATCTGCTGGGTCGAGTGAACCTTGCCGCGTTCCAAGCTGACGTATCGGGCGAGGCGCATCATCCAGCCGACCAGCGGCAGCGAGAACAGCGACGACTTGGAGACGAACTTGAACTGACGGAACAGTCCCATGCACGCCACGATGTCTGCCATCGACTGGTGATTGGCCACGATGACCGCGGGGCGATTGATTCGCTCGCGGCCTTCGATTCGCACTTTCCAAAACGGATTGAGCTTGAGATACGAAAAACAGAATCGGCAGATGAAGGCGTGAATCACTTTGCGATTCGGATCGAAGCCCGCGGTCGCGGCGGCGATCAAAAATCCAACCGCTGCGCCCACCGGCGCGGTGATTGCGAAAATCAGCCAGAACAAAGAAGTGACCAGCAGCTTCAACCGGCTTCCACTCCGCAAATCAGCGACCCGGCGGCCCCCCGAGCATACTCGCGAGCGCCATTCCGTAGCTCGCGTCCAGCCCTCCGTCCACAACGAGCGTCTGCCCGTTGACGTAGCGCGCGGCGTCGCTGCACAACCAGGCGATCGGCTCGGCGATCTCCTCCGGCGAGGCGACGTGTCGGGCAGGCAGGGCGTGCATCGCGCGCCCCTTGATCAGGCTCCAGGCTTCGCCAGCGTAGAAGCTCGACGAATCCGTATCGATGAAGCCGGGATTGACCGCATTCACTCGAACGCCATCGCCGGCAAGCTCGTGGGCCAGATAGCGGACGAGGATCTCCATCGCCGCCTTCATTGCGCCCAGCATTCCGTGAAATGGAACCGGCATCCGCGTGTCCATTCCGGAGATGGCGACGATGCTGCCGCCGCGTTCCGTCATCAATGGAACTGCCAGCTGGGTAGCGAAGAGGAAGCTCTTCACCGTGACGCTGAACGTCTTGTCCATCTGATGCAGCTTCGTCTCCATCAATGGCAGGAATGCGGTGGAGGCGGCGTTGGCGATGAACGCGTCGAGGCGGCCGGATTCCGCGCCGATGTGTGCGAACACCGGCCGGAGGCTTTCCGGATCAAGCTGGTCCGCCACGGCAATGTGGCAATGCACTCCGAGTGCTTCGACGTCGTTCACCAGCCGCCGAGCTGCTTCGGCATCTCGCCGGTAGGTGGAGACGATGTCCATTCCACGGCGCGCGAGGGCAAGCGAAACCCCCCTGCCCAGACCACGCGACCCACCTGTAATCAACGCCACTGGCCGGTCCATTGGCGCGGCATACCACGGCGCCGCGCCGAAGCACGCATATCGGCTCCGCGGGTGCGGCATGACCGATCAAGCCCCGAGTCGAGTTTCACCCTGACTTCAGCCGAGCGACGCGGAAGGTAGAATGAGGCTTTGGCGTCGGCCTGCCCGGACCTCGAAAGAGAGAGCTGAATGGGGCTGCAGCTGAAATTCTCGGACAAGTATCGGCTATGGACCGAGCTCATTCAGTCCGGGGTGGATCGCATCTTCATCGAATCCGACCAACCCTTTCGCCTGGGGAGCGAGGTCCCGGTCGAGCTGGTGCTGCCTGACCTGCCGCTGCACATCGTGATGTTGGGAACGGTGGTCGGATTGCGGCCCGCCAGCGACCGGTTCGGCCAGGGGGTCTACGTCCGCTTCAGCAGCGGAGAGATCGAGAAATGCCGCAGTTACCTCGGCCTGTCGCGGGTGAACGACCGAGTGGAAAGCGGCCGCCGGGTTTCGCGGATCGACTGCGCGCTGGCGCTCCGGTTTCTGGTTCCGTCGTACAACGAAACGTTCATCGTCAAGAACATCTCCGAGCGAGGGTTGCTCGCCAAGTGCAGCCTCGGGCTGATCCTCGGGCAGCGGGTCAAGCTTCAGGTAACCCTGGACAACGGCGAAGAGCTTCTTTTGCACGCCGAGGTCACCTGGGCGCGGCACGAGCTCGGCCTGGTCGGGGTGAAGTTCGTCGAGCTTCCCGCCGAGTCGTCCACCCGCATCGGGCGCTGCATCGAGCGGCTGGCTCGGGTTCGGGAGATGGCGTCCGCCTCGGGCACTCCAATTCTCGTCGCAGAAGACGACGCCGCCGTGCTCGGCTTTTTGGTCAAGGTCCTCACCAAGAACGGCTATCAGGTTCAGACCGCGACGCGGGGCGACGATGCGATCGCGATGATTCGCAAGCACCATCCGCGGCTGGTGCTGCTCGACGTGCTGATGCCGGGCGTCGACGGGAGAGACATCTGCCGGAGGATGCGCGCGGACGCCGAGATGGCGCAGATTCCCGTCGTCTTGATGTCCGCCCTCGACGCCTCGAGCCTTCATGCGCTGGCCGCGGAAACCGGCGCGTCGGATTACATGAGCAAGCCGGTCTCGATGGCCGACCTGCTCACCATGGTGGGCAAGTTCGCCAAGCCTTAGCGCGCGCGGCAACCTCGGCTCGCTCAGTGGATCGCGTGGCTCCCGTCGGGTGGCGCCGGCAGTCGAGCGGTGCTCCCTCCCAGCAGCTTCTCCTTGAAGAAGAGCACCGTGGCCTGGGCGGCGAAGTCCTGGTTCTCCTTCTTTCGGAACCCGTGCCCCTCATTTTCGGCGAGCAAGTACCAGACGTCCTTGCCGCGCGCCCTCACCGCCTTGACGATCTGCTCCGATTCGCTCATCGGTACGCGAGGATCGTTCTTGCCCTGTTGAACGAAGAGAGCGGCCTGGATCGCGTCCGCCTTGTTGAGCGGCGAGATGCGTTCCAGGACCTCGCGGACTCCAGGAACCCGCTCATCGCCGTACTCCGCCCGCCGCAGATCTTGTCGATACGGGGAAGTGTTTGCCAGCAACGTGCTCAAGCGGCTGACGCCGACGACGTCCACCGCGGCCCGAATCCGACTCGGGAAAAATGCCGCCGTTGCCAAAACCATGTAGCCACCGTACGAGCCGCCGTACACGCCCACTCTGGCTGGATCGAGATCGGGTTGCTTGGCGATCCAGTCGAGCGTCGCCCCAATGTCAGCCAAGCTTGCCTCGCGCTTTACGCCGTTATCCATGTCGAGATACGCCTTGCCGTAGCCCGTCGAGCCGCGGACGTTCGGAAAAATGACCGCGGTTTGGAGCTCCGCCGTCAGCAGCTGTGTCACGGGCGAGAACGTCGGCCGACTCTGACCTTCCGGACCGCCGTGCCAGATGATGATTACCGGCCTGTCCCGAGCCGTGGCAGCAGATGTCTTCCCCGCGGCCGCCGGGCGATAGACGAATGCTGGAACCGATACTCCATCGGTTGACGGATAGCGGACCAGCGACGGCTCCGCGAAGCCCGCTTCGTTGAGACCGCCCACTTCCGAGCGCGTCCAGCGCGTCAGTTTCTTGCGCTTGAGGTCATACTGCCAGGCATCGGCGGGCGAACGCGCGGTTTGCAGCGTGAGCGTGATCAGATCGCTTCGCCGGCGCGGAAAGTGGACGCCGCTCACCACGCCTATCGGCAAGTCCAGCGGCGCCAACTTTCGAGTGCGGGTGTCCAGCAGCGCGACCCGGCTGACGCCATCCTCATTGAACACCAGCGCGGCGCGCGATCCATCGGGAGCCGCATCGAAGGCCTCCACGTCCCAAGGAATGGAATGCGAGAGCGGCTGAGGCGGCGCGCTCGGATTTTGAAGGTCGATTCGGTACAGCTGGTTGAAATTGGAGTACCGATCGGTGACCAGGTAGACGCCCTTTCCATCGGCGGTGAACCTGGCCAACTCGACGCTCGCCGGGCTGTCCTTCGGCGTGAGCTGCCGCCTGGCACCGGTGGTCAGGTTGACCAGATGGAGATCGGCGTCTCGAGCCGATCGGTACTGCGTAATCAGCAGCTGATTGCTGTCGGCCGGGGAAAACTCGAGCGGGTGCCATGAGCCGGCGAGCTCGGTGATCCGCTTTGCCTGGCGAGGATTCCTCGTCTCCGCAGCGTACACGTCGGTGTCTGTTCCGTTGCGCCCGGTGCCTGCGTAGGCAAGCATTTTTCCATCGCGGGAAAGAACGAGCGCCTCGTGCCGGCTTTTTCCATCCGTGAGGAGCTCGGAGCGTCCAGCTCTCCGGTCCAGGCGATACAACTGAAAAAATTCTCCGCCGCCGACGTCCTGGCCGTAGAAAATGGTCTGCGGATCGCCCGGCAGGAAATGCGCGGTGGTGATCGGCTCGTCCGTGAACGTGAGTTGACGCCGATCGCCGAGCGGACGCTCCACCAGGTGAAGCTGAGCTGTCGAGGCAAAGCGGGTGGAGATCAGCACCTGGCTTCCGTCGTCGGTTTGATCGAGCGCCGTCGCGCTTCGCATATTGAGATACTGGCTTACCCGCGACTTCAGCTCGGGCGGAATCGGCGGAATACCACCGGCCAGCAGATTGGCGTTGCCGGGGACGGGCTCGAGCCCGGGAATGCTGCTCGTGGCGGCGTACGACGAGGAGCCAAGAATCAGAACGGCGGCGATGAGCGATCTCATGGCGCGACCCTAACAACAGTTGCGGCGAGGCGCAGCCAGTTTTCGGAAGCGGTCTGTTGTGAGGACTACTTCGGAGCGTTTTCGGCGGCTCGCTCCGCGGCCGCCTTCAAGGCATTCTCCCGCTGCCGCGCCTGCATCCGCTGCTGGATGTTCCTCTGCTCGTCCGCAAAGTTGACGAAGAAAATCATCAACTTTGCGCGCTGCTGCGGCGAGAGGCTGCGCCCAAGCTCGTCCATCATCTCCCGATCCAGCTGCTGGACTTGGAGCCGGTTGTCGGAGATCGTCTGAATCGCGCGGTCCACTTGACCGACCGCGGAGGAGTCGCCCTCGGACGCGCGCTTGATTACCTTGGCCAGCTCGCCGTTCTGGACCTGCAGCGGAGCCTTCCGTTCGTCATAGCGCCGCATCACGTCGGCCATCCGCAGCGCTTGAACCTCGTTGAGCTCAAGGGCCTCCGCAAGGCCGACCACCTTCATCAGCCGCTGCCGGGCGAGAACGCGCTGTCTTTGGACCACCTGCTGTGCGCGCGGCGTCTCGAGCTGCGCGCTCGCCGCCGCGGCAACTATCAGGATGGCTGAGATGGCTATCCACAGGCGCTTCATCGCTACTTATTCTCCTTCGTCCTCCAAATCCGTGTCCTCCGAGAGCGCGTCGCGGAACGCGGCTCCGCCAAACGCACTCGGCGACGCCCATCTCTCCAGGGCGGCAACGGTAGGATCCGGTTGGTAGGCGTGGTTCGCGGCGGTGACCCGGCGGGCCAACGGCACGAGGATCAACGCAGCCGCAGCCGCGCTCGCCATGAAACCCGCCGCCGCACCCTGGAGCATGCTGCGCGTTCGCTCGCTTCGGCGCCAGGCGAGGCTGGTCCGTTGTGCCAGCGAGGAGAGGGCAGCCCGCTCTTCCGCAGCACGCGGCGGCAGCGCGACTGCGGCGAGTGTCTTGTCCAGCAACTCGGCTTCGGCCGCGCAGGCGGGGCACTCGGACAGGTGGCGCTCCACCGCGAGTCGATCTGCGTCGGACAGCTCGCCGGCGGCTCGATCGATCAGGGCTGATTCGAATTCCGGGCAGGGATTCATGGGGACTCCTCTCGAACCTTCTTGGCGATCAACGCCTTGAGGCGCTTCACTGCGTGATGAAAGTGAACTTTGGCATTGTTTTCGCTAATCCCGAGGACCTCGGCGATTTCCGCGAAGGCAAGCTCGCCGTCGATTCGAAGCGTCAGCACCTCGCGCTGTCCTCTGGGGAGCAGGAGCACCGCCGCTCGCGCGAGCTTCTCTCGCTCGGATCGCTCCAAGCTGTCGAGCGCGGAAGGCGTGCCGACGCTGGTTGAATCGAGCACCTCGACGGGCGCGCGTTGCCAGCGCCGCTCCTGGCGAGCGTGATTTTTGCCCAGGTTAATCACAATCCGCAAAAGCCAGGCCCGGAACGGAACGTGGCCGCTGCCGCCCAGCCTTCTCAGCGCGCGACGCGCAGCCTGGAAGGCTTTGAGGAAAGCGCGTTGCGACAAATCGCGAGCGTCGTCGGCGCGCCCCGCGTAACGCCGGACAATTTCAAACACCAGATCCTGATGTCGACGTATCAATTCTCCGAAAGCTGTTTCATCCCCTGCCAGAAACGCCCGACAAAGCTCGGTGTCCCCGAGCTCGTCCGCGGGCGCGCGATGGACCAGCCGTAGCTTGCCCGGCGGGGGCAGTCGGTTTTCAGCCATGGCAGTCCAAGTCCTCATACTTATTGTTGAAGCCCTTGGGCTGAGCAAAGGTTAAACCCATGGCGCGCTGATAAGAGCACAGCGCAGAGGGTGTGGTACAGAGCGGTGGCACGCTGGCACGACAGGTGCGCGTTCGTTCACAGC
>DATFTC010000420.1:0-8513 GCA_035262305.1 Myxococcaceae bacterium
GGATTGCTCAACGAAGGTGGCTCAGCAAGAATCTTTTCGACCAACTGAGAGATGCGGTTTTGGTCCAGGCCGACCTCGGCGAGCGAGGCAACCCGCCATCCATCACCGTCCGCAACTGGAACTTGATACGTGTACTTACGCGCCGTCGCCGGCACGCGTGGATAAAAACCTGCCGCGTTGTCCGGATCGAGCCGCCGGAAAACCAACGGCGGATGGTTGTGCAAAACTGGAAGCGAGAGGGAGCCGTTTTTTTCAATCGTTCCCTCCAGGCGCTCGTCTTTGTAAGAAAGGGCAAACGATCCGTCTTTCAGTGCAACATCAAAAGTTCGACCTCGGAACAAATTTGCTTCAGGGTTGCGGATGAAGGCCGTCAATGCTCCGTTGGCGGATCGATCGATCTGTAGAAAAAAGGAGTATCGCTGATCCAGCGGATGGATCTCGCCTCGCCAAACGCGCGGGCTTATTTCCGAAAGCTCGACCGGGCTGGCGTAGCGGCTGTTGTACGGATAAGGCGCGGGACGCTGAATCCAATGCCCGGCAATTTGTTTGCCTTTGCTCGAGACACTGCCGCGGAACTCGCCATCCCCGCCGGGCAAAGTGAAAGTGACCGCGCTCTTCTCCCTTTGAACCACAACTTCGAATCCCGCGATCCTCGCGAGCCAATCGGAAGAACGGCCATCGACGATAAGCTCTCCGCGAACGAACGGTCCCAGCGTAAGCTCGGCACCCCAGATACCGACGAGCGCTTCAAACGAGCCCTTCGGCTCCGAAGCCCCCTTACCTTGAGCCCAGAGGCGCGCGGTCGAGCACAGCCCGACAATCAGGATCAGCAGAGAGAGGCTTATTCGGTTCCGCCCGAGCGTCGGGACAGCGCGCGACACGGAAGTCACCAAACGACGTTGAGGCCGAGCAAGTTTGTTCACCCCTATCGGGCGCCTTGGCATCAGCATTCAGTTAGTCGTCGAGGCAGGGCCAAATCTTGTGTCCAATGAACAAACTGGTCAATTCTGAGCGTGAGCGTGTCTGCAGCTTCTCCGGTACTCACCTGGAGAGAGGCCAAAATGCCGCTTAAATGCCTTGCAAAGCTGGCTTTGGTCTGCATACCCCGACTCGAGCGCCGCTTCGGCCAGTGAAAGACTCGAGCTCGTCAAAAGCGATTTCGCTTTTTCAATTCGGCACCACCGTAGGTACTCGCCGGGAGTGCAGTGGAAGAACCGGCGGAAAGTCCGTACGAAATGCACCGGATGGACTCCGATCTCGCGCGCGGCATCCGCTACTCCGAAGGTTTGATTGCAACGCTCTTGGAGCAATTCCTTGCTTGTTTGCAGCCATGCAGGTGGTCGCCGCTCAGGACGACGCGACGCGGTGGCGGCGTAGGCCATTAGCTCCCAACACAGTCCTTCGGCCAGCAAAGGGGAAGCTTCGTCGACCCGGTCGCATAGCGCGGCGAGGCGCCGGCCAGTCGAGAGGGCGACGCTGCTTTGAATACTGACGGCTCGGTCGGGTAAAGGGGCGTATTCGACTGCGTGTTGAAGACTTGCGCTGGATACGGCGATGCCGAGGAATTGGCCCGAGAGCTGCTCGAACCGATCTCGATGCGTCGTGCCCGGAGGATTGTAAATGAGGGTTGGGGCACGGCATCTCGGCCCCGCGTTCAGCGCAGAGGAAATGTAGAGCCCGTCTAGAACCATCACGAAAGTCGCTTGTTCGTGCGTGTGAATCTGCATTTCGGCGGCAGGAACCACCGGAGCCATTCGAGAAATGGAAAATCCAGCGAGCTCTTTCTTGACGTTCGCCGTTCCGAAGAATTCGCCCAAAGGAAGAACCGTTTCCTGCCCGTGCTGTGCGCGCATGTTGGGGAGTGTTCATCAGAGGCAAGGGCTACTTGCAAGCGCTTCCGCGCACCAGAAGGTGATTGGCGAACTTTTGCACAGCGACCTGGGGGCATCCGGAGGCTGACCGTTGGCGATTTGCAACGATGATTGACCCTCGTTGCACTCGAACAACCGACTCCTGCTAAAGGAATTGTGCAAGCGCCCTTCTTGCTTTCGAGGTCTCGCTGGCGCAGTTGGTGCAAAGACGGCCCGGACTGCAGTAGAAACATGGACGGGGGTGTTGACATGCGACCTACCGGTGAGATGGTTATGACGCGATCTCCGGCCTTCGCTCGGAATTCAAAGTCGCCGCGCGGCTGCGGTCGGGTCTACTCTTGGGCTGTCGTGTTTCTCCTCGGCGCGGGCGCCGCTTCGGCAGGCCCCGTGATCGTCGTTGCGGATCAGACTCAGGAGGCGATTCAAGCTGCACTCGATGCGTTGGGCGGCCCCGGTACGGTCCTCATTCCGCCCGGGCAGTACGAGATTGAAGGCACACTGCTCATTCGCACCGATGGAGTCACCCTACAAGGCTCAGGTGCCGACCAGACGCTTCTCTATCGACTCACCGACGGCACGAACACGTCCCTGGTCAGGTCCAACAGCCATCGGCAGGTGCGAATTACCGGAATTTCGTTCGAGGGCGTCACCTCGCCCGACTCGAACGGCGTTGAAGTGGGCATCCGGTTGGACAGCTCGGTCGATTTTCGCGTGGACAATTGTTTTTTCACGCGGCTTGGGCGCTCGGGCGTTTGGACGAACGGCAGCAGCTCAGGAGTCGTCGACCACTGCGCCTTCTACGACATGTACAAGCCGCCGGTCGGCACCGATGGCTACGGCGTCGAGGTTGGCGGCATCGACATGTTGGAGGGCGAGCCCTTCGGCTCTGCTCGCGCGACCTTCATCGAGGACTCGACCTTCCAACTCTGTCGACACGCCGTCGCGTCCAACAGAGCGGCGCGCTACGTTTTCCGATACAACTACGTGACTCAGGATCAAATCGCGCACGCAGTCGATGCGCATGGGACGGAATTCGGTTCGATGGTTGGCACCGAGTGGGTCGACGTGCACGATAACTGGATCGACAATCCGATCTTCGTTACTTACGCCGTTCGAATCCGCGGGGGCCAGGGATTGGTTTGGAACAATGTATTCATTGGATACAACGAAGGCATCGAGCTGACGCAGGATACGACCGAGACCACGGGTCCGGTGTATATCTGGGGCAATTCGATTTCCCCCGATACAAGTCCGATGGTCCGAGCACGAGGAACGATGGGCACTCCGACTTTTGCGCTGTCGCCGCCGGACGATTACGTGCCGTTCCCCTATCCCCATCCGCTGACCGGCGCCGGCGCGGAAAATCGCTGAAAAGCCCGCCGCGTCGAGGAGGATGAACCTGTGGCGCGTTAGTAGTGAGCCCTGCCCAACCGCTCCGTCGCTCAAAAGTTCTTGCCGGGGGTCGCCTCGCCATCCGAGCCACGGCGTGTTGTTAATGAGCAGTGAAATTAGTTGGCGACGGCGGTGGCGAAATTGGACTCAGCGGTCCGTCAGCGCGACCCCTTCAATCGAAGGAGAACCAAGAATATCAGGGCGTGGGTGACCAGGAGTGGGGGAACAACCGCGGTCGGAATGTAAAATGCCGCTCCGAACTGCCCGGGCTCAATCGAACGGACTTGCCCCTGATAGATGGCGTTGAGCAGGTCCGCAGCACCCCAAACGTTGAAGACCCAAACCAAGGCGACCGCCCACGGCGCACGCTTGGCAAGCGACAGTGTCGCCGCAATCGCCAACAGGGCAGCAATGAAATCGCCGTATGCGGCGGGGGCGGCAAAAGCTTCTGGAAGTGAAGTGGAAACAACACCGGGCACGAGAAAGCTTAGCCCTATCGTGCGAAGAAACATGTGCGGGCCGACCATTGGTATTAATGCGTCGATTCGGTTCATCATCCGAAGCCGCGGCCAGATCCAAAGATTGGCCGCGACAACCGACGCCACCAAACTTGTGAGAGCACTGAACCCCAGCAGAGCTTGCGTATTCATCGAACCCCCTTTGCCAACGTCTGGTTAGCGCCGCCCAGGTAGCCCCTCGTCATGTTTTGGGTCCAGAACGGCTTGCGTTACGAGATCCTCCAACTTTTGCTCCACCTGCTTCGCCACTCGTGCAACTTCCGGGTGCGGATATTCCGCGACCACTGATGTGAACCGATCGTAACTAATGCAAGTTCTCCTGTCCTCCGCTTCATACACTGCCAATCGTAGAGGTGCATACAGTGCAACTTCCGAATAGCGAGAAATGGATTGCCTACTGCACCCGCTCGTAGGGCCGGCCGGTGGTTAGTACGACGTGTTCCACGGTGTTCTTGGTCATCTGCCTATGGTCCGCCCACCTTGGTTTTGAGATGCGCTTTCGGCAAGTAGGGACGCGGTCTTGCTGAGGGTTGGCAAGACCTCGATAAAAAATCTGTCGCCGAAACGATTGGCAAGGGGTATGAAGCAGGGAAGCATCTCGGACGCTGGAGGCCAGGGGGTGGCCGACCGCGTGGAGGGTTTACAATGCGTTCGTCTGTCCATTCACTCGTTGCGCTGTCATGCTTTGCCCGATGTATTGCTCTGCTTGCCTCGATCGCCGCTCAGTGCACTTCGGTGCACGTTCATGCCGCCGAGCTGGTTCCGGCTCTCACCGACCTGGCGCCACTCGATCTTCCCACCACGTTCGGCAGCGCAGGCACCTTTAACATCGCGGCTGATCTCAACCAGGCGGGGGACTATGTGTTTGCGACGCGCGGGCAGTCAGCCGTGTTCCTTCGTCCTGCCGGTGCCGCTGCTCCGCTTCGCGTCGTACAGCAGGGAGATGAAGTCCCCGGCTATCCGGGCAGTCGCATGGACATCGTGGCCGGAATGCGGATCAATAACACGGGTCTGATCGTCTTCCGTCTAGGGTTCAGCGTGATCACGGGCGAAAGCCAAGGAGCAATCCTGGCGTACGACGGAAGCGCCGTGACGACGGTAGCGTTTGGCGGCGATCCCGCGCCTGGGACCGGCGGTGCTCGGTACGGCAGCGGTTTCACACTGACGGGGCTAAACGACGCCGGCGACGTTGCCTTCGTCGCGCCGGTCGAAGTGCCGGGCGTGTTTTCCAACCGCACCACTCTGTATCTCGCGCCCTCGGGTTGCGAGCCGGCTCGCATCGCCGGGCTCGGCGATCCTGCCCCAGGTACCGCCGGCACTTTCGGCCCCATCACTGGAATGGCGTTGAACAGCCGCGGTGAAATTCTCTTCAGCGCGTCCATCGTAGGCGGGGCTGGGGGCGTGGGCCTCTTCGTCGGATCGACCGCGGGAGTGCGAAAGGTGGTCGCCAATGGAGACCCGAATCCGCTGGGAGGCTCCTTCGCAATCACGTTCTCGAGCGCCAATGTGCAGCTGAACGATGCTGGTCAGACGTCATTCGCCCTTGCCGGGTCTTTGTTCCTGCATGATCCCGATGCCGGCCTCACCGTGGCGGTGCAACAGGGGAGCGCTGCTCCGCCAGCCCTCGGTGGGACTTTTCAAGGCTTCGCAACGTTCGCGGCGCATGCGCTGAACAACTCGGGAGAGATCGCCTTCTCCTCATCAATCGTCGGCAGCGCGATTACCAACCTCGGCGTTTTTCGATTTCGCGCTGGCGGCTCAGTGGAGATTGTGGCGTATCGAAATCAAGTTGCGCCGGGAGCCGGAGGCGAGGTCTTCACCAACTTCGGCAGCTTCTCCATGAATGCCGGCGGACAGGTCAGCTTCCGAGGCATTCTGAGCGGCGCTATCCGCAACGGCGTTTACCGCCAAGTCGCGACCGATCTGGCGGAGCCGGTGGCGTTGGACAGCGACGCCGCGCCGGTACCTGGAGGCGGGACTTTCTACCTTTCATACGCAGAGCCGCTGAGAACGCTCGAGGATGGATCGACCTACTTTTTCGCCGACGTGTTCAACGGCGCCCCCTTCGGTGAATTCCTGGCGGGTCCGTCGGGGATTCGCGCTCTGGTGAGCTCCGGCGAACCGCTGCCGGAAGGGTCACGCGTTGTATTCAGGACGTTCAAGGTGGGCGCGGCTGGGGATTACCTCGCGTTCTTGGCACACCGACCTGGGGGCTTGATCAGCCTGATGGTTCACAACCTCGCCACGGGCGAAACAACGAAAGTGATAACAGACGGAGATGTTTTGCCGGGTACCGGTGGCGCGCACCACCGGCTTTTCAGTCCCAATAAGGTTCACGTCAATGTCAACGGGACCGTGGCGTTCGCAGCGATCGTCGCCGGAGGCACCGTCGACTCGGGCTTTGGCTTGTTTCTGTGGAATCAGGACTCGGGCGTAACGAAGGTTGTTGTGCCTGGCGATGTCGATCCAAGCACCGGCGCACGATTTGACGTTCCTTTCATAAACCAGATTACTCCGAGTCCGCTGAACGCAGCGGGCCAAGTGGTGTTCACAGCAAACTTGGTGGGCCGTCCGTTTCCGTCCGGGATTTTCGTCGGCTCGGCAAACGCGCCGCCCCAGGCAGTGGCCCTGGGCGGAGACCCAGATCCCACTGGAGGCATCTTCCTCGCGTTTGTCGGTCAACAAAATCTGAATGATGCGGGCCAAGTCTCCTTCGCGGCAATAACAACCTCGACGGGTCGTACCACGATATTCCTTGGCGGACCGGGCGTTGCACCGCGAAAAGTCGTGGGAGAGGGCGATGCCGGACCAGGGGGTAGCTCTTTCTCTCTTTTGCCGACCACCATGAGCCTCAACGACAACGGCGAAATCGGTTTGATGGCAAACCTGAGCGGCGCATCAAGCGGTGGCGTTTTCATTGGAAGGGGCTCTGCATCGCCCGAGGTAGTAGCTTTGAACGGCGACGCATCACCTGACGGCAGTTTTTATTCGGGCTTTGCTGCCCGTGCGGACGTCGTCATCAACAACCGGGGCGATCTCGCATTTCGAGCCGACTTGGCTGGAGGCTCTTCCAACTCCGGTTACTTTCTGCGCCGGGCTGGCGGCATCGTGCAGCCTGTCGCACTGGAAGGACAAGCCGCGCCGGGGAGCGACGGCAGGTTTGCCACCATCCCTTCCCAGCTCGTCGGACTGCTCGCCAGCGGGATGATACTGCGGCAAAGTGGAGATTTCGCGTGCTCTGCTCCGGTCATCCAAGATGGTTTCTTGCGCACCGGGCAGTGGCGGCTTCGCACGGATAACAGCTTTGAAAAGATTTTGATCGCCGGCGATCCGGCCCCCGGCAGTGGAGATGGAATCGCGTCCATCCCGTTCTTTGGCGCGAATGACGGCGGGCAAGGTCCCCTCTCGGTGGACGTCGGCATCGTCGGTGGCGATTTCTCGGAGATCATTTACGTCGTGGCGGATTAGGCACATCCGCCGTAAGCGCAGTTGCGCAGCAAACGAACAAGAGGGAGCGCGCGGAGCGATGGCGAAGCTCGGAGATCTCTTCCGTTTCGTCGAACTTGTGCGCGGCAGCGTACCGTCTCAGCCTTAGCGCCTTAGTGATCCTCTTTCAGGGGGCTGAATGCCTACGGGAATGACGAGGGGCAGTCGGCGTCCTCGGCGTTGATGATTGATATCGCGTCGAGGTCGAAGCCGGCAGTCGGCGCGCCGCTGCATACGCGGTTCATGTCGCGGATGCGGATGAACTTCGCCCGCTTGACGCCGATATCGGCGAGGTCGAACACATCCCCGCCTGCCGCGACGGGGTCAAACGGGGAAATTCCGTTGTCTGGATTCGAGTAGACTGGGTGCCAGCCGGCGCAAGAGCCGTATGGGTAACTATCGATGTCGCATTCGAACGGGCCAGCGCAGGGGAAGGTCGCCCAGGTTTTACCGTCCTCGCTCACGCTCACCTCGCCAGGCTCGGCGAATGGATTGGTTGGATCTCCCCCGATTAAGAACGGATTCTCGAACACGATGAAATCGGGGCCCGGTCCGTCCACGATGTAATGACCCAGCTCGACGATGATCTCTCCCTGGTCGCCCAGCGACACAACGTCGACAGAACCGAACAGATCTCCAGTTCCCACCGGTGGGCCATAAACGATGTCCGGCATCCGATCCTGTCCAAAGCCGGCATTGGGGCCCGGAGTGAAGGACGTCACTGCGGTGATGAAACAATCTGTATCCAGTCTCTGCTTCGCGGTACCTATTTGTGATGTCTGGTTGGGCGAGAACCCGCACCCAATCCCTAACAATGAAACGGCGGCAACTGCGACAATTCGACGCGTCCAACAGTGCATGACCTACCTCCTGTGTGAGTTAGCAGCACGCTTCGACCAACTACGGAACTGCAATGACATCGATGACCAACGAGAGCATTCCGGCATCTCTGGGGCAGGCTAGAAGCGGCGGGCCACCGTTGACGGGATTGTGCCCGCGTCGCTCGATCAACTGGTGGTCGCCCAATGCCTCGACGACGAACACTCTGCCACCCGCCTGATCTCCGAGGTAAAGCCGATGGTTGAAAATCGCGAAGCGCCCAACGCTCGGCGGGATGCAGCCGGCGCTTCCGGGCGCGCAGGCCACGTTCCAGGCGGAAACCCGCTCCTCGCGCTCATTCAGAACGACGACGCCGCTCTTGTCTACGGCAAGCGGTTGATACCCGGGGCCGTAGATAATCTTGCCG
>DATFTC010000421.1:0-13838 GCA_035262305.1 Myxococcaceae bacterium
ACGGCACGCTGATTGCCGCTGCCGCCTCGAAGGGAGCCTCGCGCCCGGCGCGGGCGAGGAGAACAAGCAGAACATTCCCGCCGAGCGAAAACCCCACGCCGAAAAGAGGACCTGTGATCCGGGTCCGCAGCCTGCTGGCAACGAAAAGCGCGTCCGCCGTATCCCCGGAGTGATAGAAGCGAGCCAGCCGGTTCTGCTCGCCGCTGCAAGATCGGAAGTTCAAGGCGGCCGCGCCCCAGCCTCGCCGATGGGCACCTCGGAGCAGCTCTGCCACGTAGTAGGACTTGGTGGACCCTTCAAGGCCGTGCAGGACAAGAAGGTGGGGGGCGGCCGGGGATGCCGGCAGAAAATCGACGTCCACGAAATCGCCGTCCGGCGTATTCCAGCGCTCCCGGACCAGCGGCGGGGCGCGAACCGGTCGCACCAGCGCCGCAAACAGCGTCTGCGCATGGGGAGACTCGAGGTGCGCCGCGGGTCGAAAGGGCTCGTCGGGTTGAAAGCAGAGGCGCTGCTCGCTCGCCGCCGCGACGAGAGTCCCCGGCGCGCCGTTGGTGACCGCGCCAGGATCGCCGCTCGCGGAAGACCACATTGCTCATCCGTCCGGTGCGCAATATGTAGCGCTTTCGCGTCAGCGGCAATGGATCATAAGTAGTGCGCAGTGCGGCTACTTGCGCTCGCCATCTCCGATTTCCGGAATCTGCAAAAGCTCGAGCTGACGCCATCGGCGCATGCGACCATCGCGGTGGGCCAGAACGGGCAGGGCAAGACGAATCTGCTCGAAGCGATCTACTTCCTTGCCACGCTCAAGCCGCTGCGGGCAGCGCGGCTGTCCCATTTGATCCGATCTGGAGCCAGCGAGGGGCGCGCCTCGGCCCAGTTCCTACTCGCAGGGGCGCAACGCGAGATCAGCGTCACGATTGTGGACGGCTCTCGGCAGGCGTTCGTGGATGGAAAGAGAGCGACGAGCCTGGAAGATTACTTCGGCGGTGTTTCGGTGGTGGCTTTTACGCCGGATGATCTGGCTGTGGTCAAGGGAGCGCCGCAAGGACGGCGCGAGTTTTTGGACCGCGCGGTGTTTAACCGCTTCCCCGTCTTTCTCAAGGAGAGCCGCGCTTATTCACGAGCGTTGAAGAGCCGCAATCGACTGCTGAAGGAAGGAGCCGAGCCGCCGTATTTGGAAGTCTACGACGAGGCGCTCGCCCGCCTCGGAGCGAGAATCTGGACTCGCCGCCGCGCTCTGCTGCAGGAGCTCTCCCCTCGAGCCGAGAAAGCGTTCGCAGAGATAGGTCGAAGCGAAGAATCGGCACGGTTTCAGTATCTGGTTTCGCACATACAGCTGGACTTCGACGGTGAGACAGAATCCCAGATGGAAATTATCCTGCGCGCGGCCCTGCGAGATCGAACGGACCGCGATCGAGAGCGCGGGTTTACTTCGGTGGGTCCGCACTCCGATGATCTGGAGATCCAGATCGGTCGATATGTCGCCCGAAGCTACGCGTCGCAGGGGCAACAGCGCGCTCTGGTGCTCGCCTGGAAGATCGCAGAGATCGAGAACCTTCGTGATGCGCTCGGCTTTCTGCCTCTTCTTTTGCTCGACGACGTCTCGAGCGAGCTGGATCCAGAGCGCAACTCCTTCCTGATGGCCTACCTGGCGCGCAGCGGAGCTCAGGTGTTTTTGACCACCACTGCGGCGAGCCTCGTCGCTGCTGCGGCGGGCCCTGACACGCTGTGGTGTGAAATGAGCGCGGGCCAGCTGCGGCCACTGGCTCTGCCGCATCCTGAGCGGGGCGCGTAAAAGGCACGAACGCGCTCAGCCAACCTCGGAGCCGGAGATGGGACGCCTGTCCCAGTGTCCCGGGACACGTCCCAAGGTTTCTTGTCTTCGCGTCCAGGTGGGCCAGCCGTCCTGGGCTTGAAGACAGTCCGTGAATCGATCGACGGCCAGCTATCCGGGGTTTCGGACGGGCTTGGAAGTTGCACAAGCGGCTCCGGGTGTACGACGTCAGCAAACAAATACAAGAATTAATCGCGTTCTTGGGGGTGCTACGCGAGAACGAGCCCGAAGCCCTGGCTCGCGCAGTCCAGGATCTTGGCCACCTGCTCGGTGCAAAGAAGGCGCTCGCCTTCGGCGTTCGAATCGAACAGGAACGGATTTCGTTGTCCTTCGCGCACGCGAATAGCGCAGACTTCGATGGAAAGCTCGCGCTGGAGTTCAACCATCTGCTCGCATCGGGCAGGGCGCCGTTGCTCTTCAACCCGGCCAAACCCGAGCCCAATCAGAGAAACGTCGCCCTCGCCATTCCGCCGCTGTTGAGCGTCCTAAGCTGCGGCGTGTCCGCCAAGAAAAGCAAACGCGGCCGGCCGATCCACTTGCCGATGAATGCTCGACTGTCGGATGAGAAGGACCGCCTGCTCGCCAATCAGTTGTTGGTGGCGGCCGGCATTCAGGACGACTTCATCCTCCGCTCGCTCATTTGCGAGGGTTCGTCGCTCTTGGCGTGGCTGGGCATTTTCCAGCCGGAACCGCCTACCGACAGACAGCGCGACATCTTCAAAGCGGTGCTGCCCGCGCTGCAAAAGCGGCTCAAGGTGGAGCGGCTGATCGGCAAATCCGCCTTCAACGCTGCGGCGCTGGACCTGGTCCTCGAGAAAGTGGCCGCTCCGGCTTTCCTGATCACCGGCACCGGCGCGATCGTGCACACGAATTCGGCGGGACGGGCTCTCGCCAGCTCCGACTGGCGTAGGTTGGAACAGTCGCTGCGAGACAGCCTTCGCGCGGCAGGCCCGGAATCGCCCTTCGATTTGACACGTCTGAGCTGGGCCGGAGCACCTGACCACTATTTTGCCGTGCAACGCGCCGCACCTGGGGAGCACGCCACGCGATTGGAAGAGGCGGTGAAGCGCTGGAGATTGCGACTCCAGGGAGCGAGGGTGCTCTCGCGTCTTGTCCAGGGAGATCCCAACAAGGCGATTGCAGCAAAGCTGGGCTGCGCCGAGAGCACGATCGAGCTGTACGTGACCGAGATCCTGCGGCGGGCGGGTGTCGACAGCCGGGCGGCGTTGATCGCGAAGTTCTGGAGCAGGTTGTGATCGCAGACGAAGCAAACGGGGAGGCGAACATGAGGGTATCGGCATGATGTCGTTGGAGATGGCAGGCGGCTGGTTGGCGAGATCTCGGCTGCAAGAGCTGGCGGTCGAAGCCGCATTGGAGAACATTCCGAGGGCGACGTTCATCGTCAGCGCCACGGGCGCGGTCGAGCGATCGAATGCCAGGGGGCGGGCGCTGATGCAAGCGGGCGGGGCAGACGCACTGCGCGCGCTGCGGCAAAGTCTGCGCGAGCCAGGCCAGAATGCGGCATTTGAAATCAGCCCGCTCTTCACCTACGGCAACGTGGTGCATTACCTGGCAGTTCAGCGCTCGCCGAACGAGCCAGCCGCCGATCGCCACGCGATCGCCGTTCACCGGTGGAGGCTGACCTTCCAGGAGGCGAGGGTCTTCGCGCACCTGGTGAATGGCGATTCGAATCGAGAGATTGCGGCGAAGATAGGCTGCGCAGAACGGACGGTAGAGCTGCACGTGACCCGCATTTTGCAGCGGCTGGACGTGGAGAACCGGAACGCGGCGATCGCCAAGTTCTGGACCAGCCTCTAGGCGTTAACGGCGGGTCCACTCAACCAGAAATAGAACGCTGTAGGTGAGCACGTCCGGCTTGCGAAGCAAGTCCAGGAAGGCCCGGGCGAACTTGTCGTACTTCTGCTCGCCGCCTAAAGCCGCGCTGGCGCGGGCCCGCAGCGTTTTGAGCTTGTACTTCCAGTTCGACAGCTCGTCCGCCGAAATGCGGCCTGCATACAGATGGTACGGAAGCGCGTGCACGGTGTTGGGCACCAAGCCGAGCTTGTGGAACCGATGGTACAACTTGCGGCCGGCATAAGGATCGAAGGAGCCCCGCAAGGACCGCTGCAGCTTTCGCAGCGAATCTTCCAACTGCGGCGAGATCGGGTAATGGAACGTGCCGTTGCCGTCGATGTCGCCGACGACCAGCTTGCCTCCCTTGCGCACCAGCCCTGCCAGCTGGGAGAGGACGGCATCCGGGTCGGCGAGGTACTCGAAGATGAACTCGCACCAGACGAAATCGAAGGACTGCGGTCGGAGCGCAAGACGGTAGAGATCATCGACGATGAATCGCAGGTTTTCCACGCCCGACTTTCGCGCGATCCGAGAGCCTTGGCGGGTCCGGTCCACCGAAAAATCCAGCGCGATTACCTCGCCGGTGGGGCCGACCATCTCCGCCATCACCCGCGCCACTGCGCCGGTACCGGCCCCCGCGTCGAGCGCGCGCATACCCGGGCGTAGGCCGACCAGCTCGAGTCGGCTGCGGAGGCGCTGTGGCTCAGTCTTGGCTTCCAGTCGGGCCGCTTCGTGCGTGCTCTCCATCAGATAGTCGCGCGGCGGGGGCGTGCGGCGACGAGGCCCGGTACCACCTCTCGAGATGGGACGGGCGGCAGTGGTCATCTAGTGACCTCGTTGACTCAACTCGAGAACGCCGTGTGAGTGTGGGCGGCAGCTTGCGCGGTGCGCCTCGACTGGCGCCACAGGTACGCTTCCACGATTCGGTCAACGTGATCGCAGAAACGCAGATACAAAGAACGATGGCACGTCCAGCAGGCGTATCTCTTCACTGAGCGCAAGGACAGGTGCTGATATCTTCCCAGGTGCTCGGAGGGAACCAGGCCGACGGCGAAGGGCCGTCCCGCTTCGCGGTAGAGCCGCAACAGGGAACGAACGAGCGCATGCCGCACCTGCGGCGCCCGCTCATTCTCTTCGAAAAGATGAATGCTGAACGCGCTCAGCAATTCAGAGAGATTCAAGCCGGGGGATGAGACCTCGGCCAAGGCAAATCCCGCCGGCACGCCGCGATCCACCGCGAGCAGTATTCGCCGGTGCCGTTCCAGCCCGAGCTTTGCATACTCCTCGTTCAGCTCGACGAGTCCCAGGCTTCCTCGAGTGAGGTCATCGGCGCGGAGCATCAGACCGCGCTCGCTGGCAACGAAATGTCGCTCGACCAGGGCGAGGTCGCCGGCGGCAGGCTCGATGACCTCGATCTCCGGTGCGGGGGGCACAACGGCCGGCTCGGTGGGGAGCGTGAAATATCCAAAAATGCGCAGGTCGGAGACCTGGAGGTCGTCGACGTTTCGAGCGAATCCGCCGAAGACGCGCGCCGGCCACCGGTTTTCGGGTCGATAGAAGATTTTGAAGTATTCCAGGTCGACATTTTGGCCGAAGTACTCCGCAAGACCGAAATTGAGCAGCCGGCCACCCCGGCCTCCGCCGGCCGCGGCCAGGTGCTGGCTCATCCAAGTGTTTCGATAGGCTCGAAGCCCTGAAACGTAGCCGTCGATGTCGTTGCCTCGGGTGAAAACAACCGATTTGAAAACGCGGTTCGGACGAGCGTTGGCGAGGTGAAACGTCCGCCGAATATCCGGGAGAATGGGTACCAGCTTCCTCTGCTTCTCGGGATACATGAAATTGGTTTGCAGAAAGAATTGCCAAAGCTTGTCGAACGGCGCTTCTCTTCCGTCTCGCAGGTCGGGGAATCGCCCGCGCATGATGAAGTCTGCCAATTGGACCCGGGTGGACTCGTCCAGCGCTTCGAACTCCACGCCGCAATGCAGGGTGCCGTCCCGCTCGGCGATTCGGGCTAGATTGCGAACCTGCCCTCGACAGCGGATTTCGCTTTCGCCAAATCGAAGCACGAGGGCGGTGAAGCACATTCCCGGCGGAAAGAGCTCGGCCTCGGCGTCCATTTCGAAGGAAAAACCCGCTCCGCTGATGTCGAGGACCGATTTCACCGTCGGACCCGAGAGAAGCGGAGAAACCAGCTCGACCACCATCGGCCGCGACGGCGAGGGGTGACAGCGAGGCGAGCTTCGCTTGTGGGCTTCCTCGATCACCTTGGGCATGCGCAAAGTGAGCGGCTCGCGCTTGACCACCGTCGCATGGAACCGGTAGACGCTGCCGCTCAGCTCGAACCTTCCGCGCACGATGTCCAGCGCCGCAAACGAATGGTCGACGGAGCCGACGGTGAGCTCCCAGGCGCTTGCGTTCACCAGTCCGTCCGGACAATGAGTGGGCAGCAGCGAATCGTCCATCGGCTCGAGCAGGATTCCGCCGTTGCGCAGCGCTGTCCGCAGCAGGGCAGCGCACCAGGCGCGGTCCCGAATCAGTCCGATCGAATCGCTTTCCACGCGAGCTCGGCGAAACGCGCAGCCGACGGAATACGAGCCGGCGGGTGAATCGAGCAAGTGCAGGTGTCGAATCACTGCGTCGGTGCGGGCCAGCGCGCGCTCCTGGTCGCGAAGCAACTCCACGTGGTCCAAGACGGTGCCGGGCAGCAGCCCATCGATGCTCTGACCGGGTTCAACGCGGAAGGAGAAGCCTTCGTTTGAAAGCTCCAGCAGTGGGTAAATCGCGCCCGACGAGGCGGTCCGAAGCGTGAATCCGTCGAGGTGATGACGCTGTGATGATGACCGCGGCGAGATCAGCGGCAAGACCGCCTTCGGCAAATCCTCTGGACGATCGAGGTGTAGAATCTGATAACCGGCCGCCGCTGCCTCGATAATTCCATCGGGGAGCGCCGCCCCACAGTGAATCAGGCGCACCGCGCGCCGCGAGGACTGCAATGTTTCAAGCAGCTCCTCTTCCCAATCGCAAACCATCAGGGTGACGTTCGGATCGCGGAGCTCTCGTTCGACGGCTGCGAGGCCGTCGGCGGAGCGAACCCTGCACACTTGCGACAGAAGCTGGGTCCAGCGCGCCAACTCTAAGGGGTCGGAATGAAATACCAGTACTCCAGCATAAAGCTGGCGTTTCCCCGAGTCGCGGCCGATTGCGAGATCGTCGGTCTCCAGCATTCTCCCCTCCTTGCCGCCGCTAACCCGGCGACGGCGAGCGCAGAACCTCCTTCGGATGGACGGTCGCTACCGTTTCCGGCAATGGCAGCTCAATTTCAAAACGCGTTCCCTCTCCCGCCTCGCTAAAGGCGCGAATCTGACCTCCGTGCCGAAGGACAATGCGCCGGCACAGCGCGAGCCCCAAGCCCGCCCCCTCTCCCGCGGGACGCGTCGAGAAGAATGGCTCGAAGATATGCCGAAGCTTTTCGCGTGGAATGCCGCAGCCCGAATCGGAGAAGGTCACCAGCAGATTCTTCTCGAGGCGCTCGGTGCGGATTGAGATCCGCCCCGTGTCCTCGATTGCGCGCAGCGCGTTGTCGAGCAGATTTAGCCAAACCTGATTCAGAGCGGAGGCGTCTCCGATGATCGAGTCGTTGCAGCGAAAACTCTTCTCGATGGTTACCGTGGATGGAATTCTCCAGCGGAGAACTCGGATCGCCGCGTCGACGGATTCAGCAACATTGATCGTCTCGGAGACGTCCTGCGGCCGAGCCAAGGTCAGCAGCGACTCCGAAAGGCGGTTGATGCGTTTTCCGCAGTCGAGAATCACCCGCATCCAGTCGACGACTTCGCCCTGGCTGCCTCCGTCCAGCGCAGCTTGGAGAGGCTCCAAAGCGTTCAGCAACCCGTTCAAGGGGTTTCGGACCTCGTGGGCGAAACCCGAGGTGAGCAGACCCAGCCCCGCCATCCGTTCGTTTTCCGCCACCGCAACCACGGCGTCGCGCAGCCTGAGCTGGGTTTCAATGCGGGCGAGCAACTCCCGAGGCGAGAATGGTTTGGTAATGTAGTCGTTGGCTCCGCAGCTGAGGCCATCGGCGGCGTTTTCAGGCTCGCCTCGCGCGGTGAGCAGGACCACGGGAATGTCCGCCGTCTTGGCCGAGCTCTTCAGCGCCTCGGTAAGCTGCAGGCCGGACATGACGGGCATGACGACGTCGGACAGCACGACCTCCGGGGCCTCGCGCATCGCCGTGTCCAGCGCGTCTTTGCCATTGGCCGCCTCGATGACGAGGTAGCGTTGCTGAAGAATGTTCACCAGGAATCGACGCATCGATGCATCGTCTTCAACGACGAGAAGCCTCCGCTTCGCCAAATCGGCAGGCGCTTGCTCCGCTTTGCCTTCCGCTTGTCGACCATTTTCGACAGCCAGCTTCGGCCGCAAGAGTGAAACCGGGTCCTCGGAAAGAGCGCGCCTTTCGCGCCAAACGGGAATGTCTTCGGAGCGGCGCTCGCGCAGCTCTTCACGGATGTGTCTGGTTCCCTTCGGAAGAGTGACTCGAAAGCAGGAGCCTTGCCCGAGCGTGCTGGAGACGGATATCTGCCCTCCGTGCAGCTCCACCGTCTCCTTCACCAGCGCCAATCCAATCCCGGTTCCGCCAAAGCGTCGGATCCCCGAAGAGTCGGCCTGGGCAAAGCGGTCAAAGACCACCGGCAGGTCCTGCGATGCGATCCCGATGCCGGTGTCCGAGATCTCGACACTGATGCCGGCGGAGTCTTCGGAAGCCCGAACCGTAACCGTTCCCTCCTCGGGGGTGAACTTGAGCGCGTTGGCGATCAGGTTCTGGAAGACGCCCTCGATCTTTTCCGCGTCGGCAAGGACGGGAGTGACTTCGAACGCATCCAGCACCAGGCGAATCTTCTTTTGATCGGCAAGGACCTGGAAGGGAAGCAACAAAGCCTTGAGAAAGCTGCTCAGATCCACCGACTCATACCTCAACCGAGCTTTGCCCGATTCGAGCTTGGCCAAATCCAGCAGATCGTTGATCAGCCGGAGCAGGCGCATCGAGCTTCGCTCGATCGTTTCCAGGTACTGGCGCACCGATGGGGAAACGTCGGCGCGGTTGTTCTTGGTCACCGCCTCGAGCGACAGGAGAATCAGCGTCAGCGGCGTTCGCAACTCGTGGCTTACGTTGTCGAAGAACTGGGTTTTTTGCCGGTCCAGCTCCCGCTGGTGAACGAGTGCCTCTTCCAGTCTTTCATTCGCCAGCTGCAGATTGTCCTTCGCTTCCGAAATCTCGCGCGTGCGATCGGCGACGCGCTGCTCAAGCTGAACGTTGGCCCTGAACACCTCTTCGTAGCGAAGCTGGAGCTCCCGGGCCGAAGCGGCCACGCCCTTGTTCTGCGAAAGCAAATAGTCGTCTTTGAGCCGGAGCTCATGTCGAGCATCGAGCCAAGCCCCGGCGAATGCCCCCAACATCGCCACCAGGGGCACGGCGACCCAAAAGGGCAGTACCCCGATCAAGCCGAGCAGTGCGCCGGCAGCCACTCCAGCCAGCGCGCCTAGATATTGGCGCCACGCCAGGATCGGCTTTTCCCACCTGATCTCGTATCGGCAGCAATCTGCTCCGAGCACCTGGCACTGCAACTCGGAGACGCTGGCGGGCGGCAGATTCCAAATGGTAGGAAAGCCGGCGAACTGCCCCATTCGCAACTCGCAGATGTTCCTGTTTCGTTCCGGCTGACGGCTGCAATAGGAGAAGGTCAGCTGCCGATCGGCGATCTGCTCCACGGTGAAGGCGCCGACGCGGTTGTAGGTGGTGGAAAGCTCGATCATCTTCTCGTAGCAGAGCCGTGGCGACCCGAACGCCTTGAGGAAATGAAATGCGAAACCGATCGCCTCGGGCGTGGCAGTGAAGAGGCCCGCGTCCCTGCAAAACTGCGGGTCGGCGGACTCGCGCACGAGCAACTCGCAGAGGTTCTCGAGAAAGCTCTGGGAGACGAAATTGGTTGCCGTCTTGAGATAGTCGAGCGACAGGCCGAGGTTCTCTTGCCGCCAGAGGGTCTCCAGCCGCTCGCGGCCGTACCGCTTCTCGAAGTAGAGCAGCAATGCGGAAACGGCGCGCACGCTCAGCTCAGGCGCATTGTCGGGAACGCGATCGGCCGTCGCGAATGGACGGGCGGGTTGCTTTTGGACCCGCGCTGCGCCGGTATCTCCGATCGGGTTGTCGGCGATCAGCCGCACTCCCGACTGCGCCTCGTCCGCCGCGGCTGCTCCATTGACGCCTCGATTAGCAACGCCACGCGGCGGCGATTTTCGAGTGAAAGCTGGATGCGCGTTGGCCGCCATCGACAGTCCTAGGGACGGGGGAACCTTGATCCGCGCATCCGAGAGCGCTGCGCTGGCGAAGAAGATTCCATGCACTCCACTCCTTTGCCCCTCCACCCAAACCCAGCCCTTAACAAAGGGAGTCTCGGGCGAAGCGACTACCCTGCTGCGCCCGCGGAGCACACCAGCTCCGGAAGTCCCGACTTAGAGTCCAGTGCCGAACAGCCTAGATCTTTCGCCTAGCCAGTAAAAGCCGGACCGTGAGTAGGTCAGGAAATTTGTGGTGTTGTCCTGCAGGACAATGCCTGCGCCCACTCGGTAGCCGACGCTACCTGCGCGTAGCAACCGACATGAACCGCTTGACGGAGCGGCAACACCGGCTCCAAAGACCGCTGTGGAAATCGGCGTTTCACGGGCGCCAAATCGCGCGTTGAGCGATGTGCGAAAAGAGGCAGATTCGGCAATGAGATCATGGTCTTAAACGATCGCCATCGGCTTTACGCACTCCCTTTGCCATGCTAGAAAAGAAGAGTTCGGCTCGTTATAAAAACCCGTTCCCTTCATGCAGAGAACCGCGGTCACCGAAGACAGTTCTATCCCCATCCCGGCTGAGTACAGCGCCTCTTCGATCACGGTCCTGGAGGGGTTGGAAGCCGTTCGCAAACGGCCCGGGATGTACGTGGGCGACACCGGGACTTACGGCCTGCATCACCTCGTCTACGAGGTGGTGGACAACGCAGTGGACGAGGCTCTCGCCGGAGTCTGCACCGACATTCAGCTCGTCATCCACGTCGACAATTCCATTTCCGTCAAGGACAACGGGCGCGGAATACCGGTCGGCCCGCACCCGACCGTCCAGGGGATGGACACCGTCGACGTGGTGATGACCAAGCTGCACGCGGGCGGCAAGTTCGAGAATTCGGCCTATAAGGTTTCCGGCGGGCTCCACGGCGTCGGCGTCTCCTGCGTGAACGCCCTCTCGGAGTGGCTTCGGCTCGAGATCCAGCGTGACGGGAAAGTCTACGAGCAGCAGTACGCGCGCGGCGTGCCCCAGCAGCAGGTCTCGGAGATCGGGGTCACCGATCTGCGCGGCACCAAAGTCTCCTTCAAGCCAGACCCGACCATCTTCGAGGTGGTGGAATTCAACTTCGATACGCTCTCCCAGCGCTTGAGGGAGCTGGCGTTTCTGAATGCGGGCCTGCACATCAGCATCACCGACGAGCGCACGAGCAAGAGCCACGAATTCAAATTCGACGGCGGCATCGTGTCCTTCGTGCAGTACATCAACAAGTCCAAGCAGGTGCTCCACGAGGCACCCGTCTTCCTCAAAGCGGAAAGGGACGGGGTGCAGCTCGAGATCGCGATGCAGTGGAACGACGGGTACGACGAGCGAATCTTCTCCTTCGCCAACAACATCAACACCATCGAGGGCGGATCGCACCTCTCCGGATTCAAGAGCGCGCTGACGCGCACCCTCAACAGCTACGCGGAAAAAAATCAGCTTTGGAAGGACCTCAAGGAAACGCCGACCGGCGAGGATGCTCGCGAAGGCTTGGCCGCGGTGATCTCCGTCAAATTGCCGAACCCGCAGTTCGAGGGCCAGACAAAGACAAAGCTCGGCAACTCAGAGGTGAAGGGGTTGGTCGAGCAGATGGTGAACGAACAGCTCGGCAACTACCTCGAGGAGCACCCGAACACGGCGCGAAAGATCGTCGCCAAGATCGGCGACGCCAGCCGGGCCCGCCTGGCGGCTCGAAAGGCGCGCGAGACCGTCCGCCGCAAAGGAGCGCTCGATGGAGCGTCGTTGCCGGGGAAGCTCGCCGATTGCCAGTCCAAGGATCCCTCCGAATCGGAGCTTTACATCGTCGAGGGAGAGTCAGCCGGCGGCTCCGCCAAGCAGGGCCGCGACCGTCGAAACCAAGCCATCTTGCCGCTGCGCGGGAAGATTTTGAACGTCGAGAAGGCGCGCTTCGAAAAAATGCTGACCAGCGCGGAGATCGTCACGCTGATCACCGCGCTTGGAACCGGCATCGGGCGGGAAGACTACGATCCGACCAAGGTCCGGTACCACCGCATCATCCTGATGACGGATGCGGACGTCGATGGCAGCCACATCCGAACGCTGTTGCTCACTTTCTTCTATCGACAGATGCCGGAGTTGATTGCCAACGGGTTCCTCTACATCGCCCAGCCTCCCTTGTACAAAGTGACTCGGCAAAAGAAGGACGCCTTCCTCAAGAACGAAGCCGCCCTCGATGAGTTCCTGCTCCAGATTGCCGCTGATCGCGCGAAGGTGATGATCCCGCGGGGCGAGTTCACCGGACCGCCGCTCAAGGAGATGTTGAAGAAGGTGATCACTTACCAGGATCGACTCGCCAAGCTCGCGGCGCGGCGCGATCCCCGGCTGGTCGACGCGCTGGTGCAGTCCGCCCGGATCGATGAGAACACGTTGCTGGACCTGGAGGTGCTCAACGTCGAGGTCGAGAAAATGCACGCCTATCTCCAGGCGCGCTCCCCGGATGCCCTTTCGAATATGAAGATCTTCCGCAAAGACGATCCGGAGCACCAGGCAAAAAAGCTGGTCTTCCGAACGGAGATCAATGGCTCGCCGCGCGAAACGGTGCTCGACTACGTGTTTCTCTCCAGCCCCGAATACCGAGAGCTGCTCTCGCTCAGGCACGCCTTCGACGCGATGGGGGAGCCGCCGTACCGGGTGAAGCTGGAAAGCGGCGAAGTTCTGGCACCCACCGTTCAAGAAATGCTCGCCGCCGTGCGCAAAGACGCGAGCGGGGGAATCACCATTCAGCGGTACAAGGGCCTCGGCGAAATGTCCGCCGAGCAGCTGTGGGAGACGACGATGAACCCCAGCAGCCGGACCCTTCTGCAGGTGCGGGTGGATGACGGCGTCGAGGCCGACGAGATCTTCAGCCTGCTGATGGGCGAAGCCGTCGAGCCGCGCCGCGACTTCATTGAGAAGAACGCGCTCGACGTGCAGAACCTAGACGTTTAGGCTTAGGCGCATTGGGGCGTCGTCTAACGGCAGGACATCAGACTTTGGATCTGAGTATCAAGGTTCGAATCCTTGCGCCCCAGTCAGTCCTCCGGTGAGGGATCGCTCGCGGATGTGACCTGGGAAGGGAGCGCACCGCCGATGCCCAGAACGCTGCAGTTGGTGTCGGTCGGCAATCCGCCGGTTTCCGCCCTGTCGGCGTTTGATGAGACCTTGGCGGCGCAGGTTGGAATAAGCGTCCAGCCCGGCAAAGCGCAGCTGCCGTCGCCAAGCTACGCGTTCAACAAGGACCGGAATCAGTATCACTGCAGCGCCATCCTGCGTCGCCTGACCTCGATGATCAATGAACGGGATTTCGTACTGGGCCTCACCGACGTCGACTTGTTCGTTCCCGATTCGCCCTATGTCTTCGGCGAATCGGACCGCGAAGCGAGGGCAGCCGTGATCTCGGTGTTTCGGCTCCAGCAAGGCACGCATCTGGAAACGCTGAAGCGGCGGCTTTCGACGGAAGGGCTGCATCAAGCCGGTCACCTGCTCGGGCTCTCCAATTGCGAGGATGCGCGGTGCGCGATGTTCCTCGCCAGCAGCTTGGCCGAATGCGACCGCCGGTCGCCTGCGCTGTGCAGTACTTGCCGAACTGAATTGGCGAAGCTGCGCCGTTGATCAGGATGGGCACGCATTCAAGGGTCCTTGGCGACTGGAACCTCCTCGGCCGCACACCAAGGCAGTTTCTCGGCGAATGCCCGACGATTGAAGCGGTGACGCGGATTGACCTCTTAGCGACCGGTGACTTTATTCGATGCGCGCACCCAGATTCGGAGGAGTAGTGGAATG
>DATFTC010000422.1:0-4878 GCA_035262305.1 Myxococcaceae bacterium
TGGTTATCGGCTGAGCTGGAAATGTATGCTTCTAGCATCCGATCGCCAGTGGGGTCGATAACGATTGGAGCGGCTCACAGTTGTAGCCCCCGCAGCCACGGTTTTTCCTGAGCGTTGCCCTCAAGGAAACTTCAGAAAAGCCCCTGAGCGGAGAACGAAGAATTTTCAGGGACCTGCACCGGTGGCACAGCCAGTGCTTCGTCACGGCCAAGACCCCACCCACTCTTCAAGGAAAGAGACAAAATATGAGAACAACGTCTTCAACATTGACCCGCAATCTCCTCGCCTTGTGTGTGCTCGCCGCAACCTCGCTCAGTGCGCATGCCGCCGTCCTGAGCGAATGGCCACTTCCGGCAGGCAGCCAGCCGCTACAGATTGACGCTTCTTCACCGTCCAGGCGAATCTACTTCGTGGATCAGGCGCTGAGTACCATTAATCAACTCGACGGCGGTGCGTCCGTGCTCACTTCCTGGCCGGCGCCTTTCACTCCGAGCGTACCCGGGAGCATCGTCGTGGACCGGTTCGCGGCGACTCGTTTCGTCTACGTGACGGATCTGCCCGCAACCGTGCTCGGCCAACTCGATATCATCACAAACATTTATTTTCAGTACGACCTCACTCTTCTCCCATGGAATATCAGCGGCGGACCTCGACAACTCGTCTACGACAACAGTTACAGTGTGGAACCGAACGACGAGGTGGTTTGGTTTTCCGCTTCGGGCGATCCGGCGAGCGGTTCCGCTCCTCTGATTGGATACCTGGCACCGGCGACGTTCAAGTTTCGGGTTTGGCAGCTTCCCGCGAGCATTGCCAGCCCGGGAGAGGCAATCGATGGATTGGCCTTTGTCGTGACCCCAAGCGGACCGACCGTATTCTTTACCGTCAACGGCCCGGGTGGAAATAACAATGTTGACATGCTGCTCCCCCTCGCCAATTCAGTCACGTCGTGGCCGCTGCCCCCCGCTTACACGCAACCCGTGCCGATCGTCGCCACCAGGGCTGGAGAGGTCTTCCGGGTGCAATGTGCGGGTTGCAATACGATGGCACGCATTAGCACCACGGCCAGCCTGCTGGATGAGTGGACCTCGCCAGTCGACGCCACCGACATGTTCCTTACCCTGGACGCGGCGGTTTTGGCACCTCGGTTCACCGGCCTCTTCGCCGGCATGGCAACAGCAGATCTGCTGGTGACAACGTGCCCCTTCAACACCACCCGACTCGTTCCACACGTGGAGGATGCGCCGAACGATGCCTTTTACCTCGAGCCCTACCGTATTCCGGTGCAACCCATCATCGAGGACGCGGCACCGCAGGTGAGGAATCTGGATTCCACCACGATGTGCCCATTCATCAAATGGCTCCCAATCAGCTCCGGCGGTCCAATCAGCATGGACAACGTAGGCGGCACGTGGATTTCTGAAACTGCCTCGCCGTTCATCGCAAACTTCTAGGCGCGCGGGGTCGCCCACGGCTACCACGCCGCGCGCTGCCAGCGCTTGCGCAGGCGCGAGGATCGCGATGAGCGCGATCTGAGCAATGCGGCGCCGAATTCGCGGCCGCGAGCGGACGCTCGCATCGAGGTCGTGATCCGTGTTTGACCTGAGGATTGGCACGACATCCGCCTTTGAGATGGCGCTCGCCGACTTCAGCCCGTCTACGGATCATGGATCGCGGGGTCAAAACATTTCGCGCGACCGGTCAGCTGGGTGGCGAAGCGGTGAACTACCTAATTCCAATCACCTTGCAGCACAAAGCCAGCCCAATAGTACGGCGCGCGCCAAAGTTGCTGTTTTTGAATGACAATTTGCGCCGCGCGCAGCGCCGCCGCCGGCCGGAGCTCGCGTTGCAGCATCCCCCGGTAGAATTCTTTCATCAGCTCGGCGGTCGCCTCGTCGTCGACTGGCCACAGGCTGGCTGCGACCCTTGGGGCTCCGGCGTACATGAAGCCGCGCGTCAGGCCGAGCAATCCCTCGCCCCTCAATTCCTTTCCGAGGGCCGTTCGGCACGCGCTGAGCACCACCAAATCCGCCGACAGCTTCAAATTGTAGATGTCATGCAAACGGAGAAATCCGTCAACCGCCTCGCCATTCTCGTCCACCAGGGAAAGCACGATGCCGGATAGCTCAGGGCGCCGTGTATCGACCAGCGCATGGGTGGCGAAGTGTATCACGCGAAATTCTGCCAGCTCCGCGGCCGTCGCGGTGGCCCGGCTGGCCGCAAAGTCGAGCGCTCGCATCTCGTCTTTGGCAGGAGCGAGGGCGAGAATCGCTTCGGCCTCTTGTCGACTGAAGGCCAAGCGAGTCATGCGGCCTTCGGGCCCAAGCACGCCCGCACTCCTGAGCGTTGGCTCGAGTGGCGGCGGCACGCTCATCGCCAGCTCCACGCCAGGCTCAGCTTTGGCACGATGGCTCACCAGCACTCGCGAGTCCTGAGCGTCAAAGACAGGATCGGCTAAAACGGCAACGGATTTGCCGGCGGCGTGCGACTTCAGTCGTCTGAGCGCGGCGAGCGTCGATGCGGATGGAGCGACCACCAGCTCGTGCTCGACGATGATCGGTCCGCGAGGTGGAGTCCCGCCGCGGCCTCGAGGAACCGGCAGCGCCCCGAACGGCACGAGATGAAGCGCTCCATCGGGAATGAGCAGCAGCCGCTTGGTACCGAGCTGCGAAGCCACCGGCACGAGCACCATCTGGCTCAACGCTGCGGCTTCCCGCTCCCACTCAGCGGCGGCATTTTTGTTTTTCCCGGCAGTTGATTCACGGCGGGCGGCAGGGTGGACAGCGAGGAGCTCATGGAGGTTGCGCGCTTTGCGCTCGATCTCCACTCGATTGGGCAGTTCATAGCTGCGCAACGCGCCCGCAGTGACTGCAAAGAGGTAGCTTCGCTCGTCGTCCAAAGCGAACTCGAGCAGCAACGTCTTCTCGTCGAGGAGACTCTGAATCTCGGAGAGGCGGAGAGGCTGCGGCTGCAACAGAGCCGCATAGCGCGGGCTCGTTCTTTTGATCTCGGCTTCGACGTCCTGTAGCTCGGCGGTGAGCTCGTCGATCTTCTTCGTCACCGACGCGATCTCCTCATCGCTGTGTTTGGCGGCGAGGAGGCGAGTATGCCGTTCGGCCTGCGCGTTCAACTGATTGCGCAGAGCGCTTTCCCTCTGCACCAGTGCGGGATCGACGCCCTGGCGAATGTCGGTTCCGGATTCGGCGAGCAGCTCGAGAAATCCGCGCGCGCGGGCTCGCTCGAACGCTTCGAAGGCTTCTTTGTCATAACCCTTTCGCGGGTCGCGGCGATGATACGCCATCAACAGCTGCATGTATTCGCGGTAGCAGGAATTGAGCGTTAACGCTGCGGAGCCCGTGCGCAACGCGGTGGTGCTGATCTGCTTGCCCCGGCGCGATTCGATCAATGCCAGCGCCGCGTCCAGCCGAGAGCGAGCGGCGTCCAGCTCGCCGTGGTCGCGCAGCGACAGCGAAACGACGCGCAGGGCGGATGACTCGAGCGTCGGGTCGCCCACCGCCCGCGCGAGAACCAGCCCCTCGCGGCTGTATTCGAGGGCGTCTTCTACCTTGCCCAGATGGCGGTAGGCAGTGGCTGCCTCCAGCAGGCTGTACGCTTCTCCACTGCGATCGCCGACTGCTTTGCGGATTGTGATCGCCTCTTGATAATAGGCGAGCGCCCTTTGATAATCGCCGCGCGCGCGGGAGATGTTTCCGATGTTGTGAAGCGCATTTCCCTCGGAGGGGCGATAGCCAATCTCGCGGCTCAGTTTCAACGCTTGATTGTAGTAGTCGAGCGCTTTGTCCAGCTCGCCGCGCCGGACATACACCCAGCCGATATTGGCGAGCGTGACGCACTCACCTCGGCGATCCCCGGTCGCGCGTCTGAGGGCCAGGCTTTCGTTGTAATTCGCGAGCGCCTTTTCTTCGTCGCGCAGGTAGAGGTAGAGCGAGCCAAGTTGAGTGAGCGTTACCGCTTCTCCGCGCCGGTCGCCCAGAGTGCGCTTTATCTCCAGCGACTGCTTGTAGTAGTTGAGCGCCTTCTGCTGATCGCCGAGCTTGATGGATGCACCAGCGATGTTGTTCAGCAGCGTGGCTTCTATACCTCGCTCACCGATCTCCCGTGCGATCGCCAGCGCCCGCTCGGAGTACGAGATGTCTTTTTGCGGGTCATCCGTCAGGGAGTAGATGTATCCGATTGTTCCGAGAGCATTCATCTGTTGAACGTAGTCGCCCTCGGCATTGGCGAGGGCAAGCACCTGTTCGCAGTACTCGATCGCCTTGGCATGATCGCCCCTCTGGCTGTAGACGGTGGCGACATTCTTTAGGGCATCGGCCTGCAGCATTGGGTCGCCCAACTTCCGGCTCAGGTCCAATGACTGCTCAAAATGCGCCAGCGCCCTCTTCGCGTCGCCGGCATCCCAATACACGCGCCCAAGGGTGTTGAGAGTAAACGCTTCAGCGACGCGATCGCCGGCGTCACGATGCAACGAGAGCGCCTGCGTCAGATAACCCGTTGTCTTCTCCCGGTCGCGCAGTGAATGACGTTGGCAAGCGAAGCCCATGAGAGCGAGCGTTCTTCCCTCTCCTCTCTTGTCGCCTATCGTCCGCCACATGGGGAGCGCCTGTTCAAATTTCTCAATCGCCTTCCGGAAGGATTCTGCATTCGATCCCTCCAGCAACTCTGTGGCTTCTGCGAAAACGCGCTCAGCCGCAACGCGGGCTGTATCTCGAGGCGCGGCAGGACGAAGCTCGGCGATAATCATTTCGTAAGCGCCGGTGCTCAGTCGCCGCCGCGTGGCCTTGACCTCCATTCGATAGACTCCTGACACTTCAGCGACGAGGCCCATCTCCTCTGGCTCGTAGCTCGTGATCGGGTCGTCTA
>DATFTC010000423.1:0-2547 GCA_035262305.1 Myxococcaceae bacterium
ATCGCCGCTCGGCATCGCTTGCCGCGGGTTGCATCGGGATAGAGCGCTCAGCGTCCACGAAGCCTCGGCGATTGGATCTAATTGGTTACGGGTGCGAACTGGCCGGCGCGAGCGCCTGTAGGTCAGCCGACGCGCGGGCCGCCATCGGATCGGATGGACCGACCCGAGCCAGGGCAGCTCTGAAGTCGGCTGATGCGTCCTCGGTCGCGCCCCGCCGGGCGTGGATTTCGCCGCGGGCGACCAAAGCCTCGGCCGCCCAGGGGCTGGTCGGCTGTTTCCGCAAGAGCCGACTCAGGTCGGCAAGGGCGAGGTCTTCTTCGAGCTGCGCGTGATACGCCTGACCTCGCCGCAGTAGCGCTTCCCAGTAATCCGCACTCCCCGAGTGATGATCGAGAAATTTCGAGAATGCGGCGATTGCTTTCGAGCGCTTGCCGGAGGCGAGCAATGCCTTAGCGCGGAGGAATTCGGCGATTGTTGCTTCCGCGCGTTTCGGATGATTCTGAATCACCGCATCAAAACCCGCGATTGCCTCGGCGTAATTTTCTTTGTTGAACGCGCCGCGTGCCTTCTCGAGCATTCGGATGGCGTCCTGAGCATTTGATTCCGAGCTCTGCGCCATCGCGCGCTGGCTTTGTTCGCGAAGGCGCGTGCTCTCTTCGTCTTCCCGCGCTTTGGCCGCGACATTCGACGCGCGGGTCGCTTCGACGGTGGCCGTATCGATGAGCCGGTTCACTTTCTTGGCCACGAGCATCACGCACGCCGCGATGAATCCAATGACGAGTAGCTTTTTGCCAACGCCGTTCCACAACCGAGACCAGGTGGACCCTTCAGCGGTCATTTCGACCACGGGGGCGTCGAACGAGATCAACGGGGCTGACTCGGCAGCACTTCCGTCGGAAGCTGGCCGGTCGACCGCCCGCAAGCCTCCCGTGCGGATCCCGTCGACCAGCTCACTGGTTCCGGTACCCAAACCGATCGACTTCAGCGGTTGCTCGCCAATCAGCTGAGCCAGCTGTGTTGCGGCGTATCCATCGTTGGGCCGAACGTGGAGATAGCGTCTGAGGTAGAGCGCGGCGCGATACACGTTGCCCTCGAGTCGATAGAGCTGCGCGAGCTGCCGGAGTACGCCGGGCTTCTCCGGTTCGGCCTGCAGCAGCTTTTCCAGCTCGAGCACTTTCGGGTTTTGCGAGGCGGCAAATTGCAAGCCATAGGTGCTACAGATTTCGCGAAGCAGGCGCTGGATCTCTTCGCTGCCCGGCTCGAGACAAGCAGCGTAGTAAGCCCAAAGGGCTGCGGCCTCCTTGGACGCTGGACCTTCCTGGAATCGAGTCTGCGCTCGTCGAAACCACCGGAGAGCTTGATGGTGAGTCAGCTGACGTCCCCTACCTTGTGGGTCGGCGATGCATTCGGCCAGAAGGTGCGGGTAATCGACGCGCTGTCGACCTACTTCGTCCGTAAGCTGCGAAAGAACAGCCTCGGCGCTGCCAAAGCGAGCCTTCGGATCGCGAGCGAGCAAGCCATCAAGCACGCGTTGGACGAACTCCGGGATGGCAGGCTCGACCTCGTAGAGCAACGCCAAGCTCTCGTTCAGTACCTTGCTCAGCGCGGTGGTCGGATTGTCTGAGTCTCGCGGATTCGAGCCGGTCAGAAGCTCGTAGAGCACCACGCCGCTGGCATAGAGGTCGCTGCGCTCATCCACCCGCTGCCCCAGTGCCTGCTCCGGGCTCATGTACGCCGGGGTTCCGAGCAACATCCCCGTTTGGGTCAGCGCGGTTCCACCCAGGTTTTTGGCGATCCCAAAGTCGCCGACCTTGAGACAGCCGCCTCGGGTGAGGAACATGTTCGGCGGCTTGAGGTCTCGATGAATGATTCCACGAGCATGCGCATGGGCGAGGGCCTCGAGCAATTGCGCGAAGACCTCGAGCGCGACCGGGAGCGGGAATTTACCCATCGCTCGCAGCAAGTCGTGCACCGTACCGCCGTCGATGAGCTCGCAAGCCATGAAGTACTGACCCGACTGCTCGCCGTAGTCGAGTACCTCAACGATGTGCTGGTGCTTCAAGTCTGCCGTCGCCCGGACCTCGTGGAGAAAGCGCTCGACGAACTCAGGATTCGAGGCCAGGTGCTGGTGCATGACCTTCAAGGCCACGCGGCGACTCAGCTTTTGATCGTTCGCCAGAAAAACGGTGGCCATGCCCCCACGACCGATTGTCTTTTCGATAAGGTAAGGCCCAAGCGATTGGAGGGGCTCGCTGCCGCGAATCCACGTGGGAGCTGCGTCGTATGAGCGATAATCCGACAAGCTGTTCTCGGCGTCTGTGAATTTTCCATCGGGGTTGGGATTGAGATCCACCAGCAGTGGGTGGCGATGCCTCGCACCTCTTCGCTCTGAGAAGCTGTGGTGCCCACATCGATGCTGGGATAAAGCACTGGCGCCTTGCGTTTTGCGATGACATCTCACACTTTCGGTACCGACGGCGTTATCGCACGCCGGTTTTGGCTTCTCGGGCTTGTGCAGGCCGCGCACAGCATCGAAGAGATGATCGC
>DATFTC010000424.1:0-2784 GCA_035262305.1 Myxococcaceae bacterium
CCTGCGGCGAGGTCCCAATTGCCGAGGTGCGCGGTCAATAGGATGGCCCCTCGGCCCTCGGAGGCGCTGGATCGAATGTGCTCCAGCCCGACCTCCTCACAACGGAAGACGCTCTTGCCTCGCGTCGTGAGTAGCGCCCGATCCACCAGCGTCCGCGCGAAGCTCAGGAAGTGGCGATAGCTGCGAACCAGTCTGCCGAGGCCATGCGTTTGTCCCATTGCACGGTCGAGGAATTGTTGGGAGGCATTTCGCGCCGCGCGGGCCGCGAAGAGGAAGTAAAGACTCACTGGGTAAATCACCGCGTATGCCGCCCTCACACCGAAAAAGCGGGTGAGCTGGAAGAAAAACCAGTGACCGACGACGCCGCCGCGGCTCCGTCCCGTCCATCGTGTGGGGGCGTCTGGGACACGTGGGCCGCGAGTTTCGAAGACGCCCAGAGCGAGCATCACGCCCGCCAGCATCGCTGCCGAAGCGAGAATAGAGAGCCCAAGACCGGTGAGTCCTCTCTGGCCGAAGTTCACGGCAATCGCGGGAAGGGCACCGAGCCCGGTCAGTGCACAGGCCAATGCGACAAAGAAGAGCCCTCCAGGGATCCACCCCGTGCTCGCGATAATCCCCGCACCCGCGGCGAGCAGCCTAAAGAACGGGCCTTTTGCCCCGAGCCAAGCCCAGCGCCGGAACGCAAAGAGGGAGAGCCCTGGCCGTTGAGGAATGCGCCGCAAGCGCTTCGACAGTGGGACAGGCAGCAGCAGGCGAATGCAGCTCACCAAGTAAAGAAGCGAGATACGAGCATTGTCTGCGAAAGGCCGAAAGTGCGTGACGCGATCCGCTGGGTAGACCACACCCACTGGGATGGACCGTAGAGCCAGACCGGCCCACGCTGCTCGAAGCAGAACCTCCACCTCGAAGTCGTAGCGGTGCCGATTGGTTGCCAGTTGAAGCGTTTCGGGCAAAGGGTATGCGCGGTAGCCGCACTGGCTGTCATCGACTCGCCAGCTCGACTCGAACCACAGCCAGAAATTTGAGAACTTGCGACCAAATTCGCTGGAAGGGGGCGCTCGCGCTCCGCAGAGATCTCGCGCGCCGATGAAGAGTGCTCCAGGCTCTTCGCTTGCCCGCCTCGCAAAGACGGGGAGATCTGCCGGAAGGTGCTGCCCATCCGCATCGAGCGAAATGGCGTAGCGAAATCCTCTGCGGCTCGCCTCTTCTAAGAGAGTTCGAAGCGCAACGCCTTTTCCCCGATTGGTTTCGTGTCGAAGAAGGATGCCACCAGCTTTCTCGGCCGCTTCGCCCGATCCGTCTGTGGAACCATCGTCACAGACGAGCACCGTCGAGGCATGTTCGAGCGCTCCCTGAACGACGCCGCCGACGGTGCGTGCATGATTGTACGCCGGGATTACCACGCACGCGCCGGCTTGATCGCAGCTGAGCTCGGTGTAGGCGTCGCTCATCTTTGGAGTTGTCTCATGTCTTCTCTTGTCGTCAACATCAGGAGAGCAACCTCTCTGTGAACTTGCGAATGGCCAGTTGCTTGCCTCAATTGGCCCAAGCGGCGACGCTCTCGCCATGGAGTCCGGTGCTCCACCAACATCTGCGCGAAGAGACTTGGGGAAGCGAATCTCCTTGTTGGCGATCCTTCGTCAGCTTCAAGATCGATTCGAGTTGTTGCTCGAGGAGCACGCAAGTGCTGCACGACTGGGGGTTGGCGTCGCCACCGGCGTGTTGATCGGATGTACTCCTTTCCTCGGATTTCAAGTGTTGCTCGCGATCGGGATGGCAACGGTCTTCAAACTCAACCGAATCGCCGTACTGCTGGGAGCGCAAGTTTCAACGCCCCCGATCACCCCATTCTTGCTGTTTGCCAACGCGCAGGTCGGCGCCGTCTTGCTCCATCGCCACTGGCTGCCAATATCCCTGGAGAGCGTGCGCGGCGCACCCAAGGCAAGATGGGTACTCGATCTCTTTCTGGAGCTGCTCACGGGGGGCCTGGTTGTAGGCGGTGTGCTTGCTCTCGGATTCGGTGGTCTCACGGCGTATTTTGTCCAATGGTACAGAACGCAGAAAAGCAGAAACGGCAAATAACTTGACAGCTCTCCGTTTCACAGTCGCAGTCCAGACAGTGGGTGTGGGTTTTTTCCGCAGTAACGCCTTGCTGATCGCGCGCAAGCCCTGCGAATGACGACTTGATGGACGCTGATGTCTTGATCATCGGTGCTGGGCCCGCAGGGAGCGTAGCCGGCTCGTTGCTCGCTCGATGCGGGCACCGCGTTATCGCTCTTGAAGCGGGCACCTTCCCTCGATTTCAAATCGGCGAGTCGCTGCTGCCGCGCTGCAACGACATTCTCGATGAGGCAGGTCTCCTGCCGGCGGTAATCGCTCGGCGGTACCAAGTAAAGAATGCGGCGCTCTTTCTCGAGGGTCCTGAACGGGAGCGCTTCTGCTTTGGCGAAGTCTTTCCTGGTCAGCGCACCCAGACATTTCAGGTGCCGCGTGGCGATTTCGATCAAACCCTCGCCACTGCTGCCAGAGCTCACGGTGTTCAAGTGCGGTTCAGCCACCGAGTGGATGCGGTCGAGTTCCTCACCGATGAAGCGCGCGTGACTACCATCGATTTGGAAAGCCAGATGCCGCTGCAGCTGCGCGCTCGTTTTGTGCTGGACTGCAGCGGTTACGGTCGCGTTTTGCCGCGCCTTTTGAGACTCGAGCGACCTTCAGTCTTAGCTCCCCGACTTGCCCTTTTCACCTGGGTCGAGGCGGATGAGCGGCCGGCCGGCGATGCGGAGG
>DATFTC010000425.1:0-78288 GCA_035262305.1 Myxococcaceae bacterium
CGGGCTTCGAGACATTGCTCGGGCGCCATGTAGTGCGCGGTCCCCAGCCGCTGCGCTGGCCGCGTCAACGTCTCGGTGAAGACCGGTCCCGACTCATCCGTAAACCGAGCGAGGCCGAGGTCGAGCAAAGCGACGCCGCCCTCGCGTCGCAGAAAAACATTCTCCGGTTTGAGGTCGCGATGAATGATTCCGGCCTCGTGCATGCGAGCGACGGGTTCACAGATATCGTCGAAGAACTTGAGCGTCTCCGCTGGAGCCAGAGCTCCTGCACCCGGAAGCAACGCCAGCAGTTCGGCCAGCGATTCTCCTCTGAGAAGCTCGAGGGCGAGAAAAGGTTCGCCCAGGCGGGTTTGCCCCTTTTCTAGGAGCCTCGGCGCGACACCTGGCGGCAAGCGTCCCAAGGCGAACGCCTCTCGCTCGAAACGTTCTGTCGCCGCGGCGTCACCGACCTTGACTGCGACCTCGTCGCCGCCCGCGCTGCGACGCGCCGCATAGACGCGCGCGAACCCGCCTCTGCCGATCAGCGAGAGCAACTGATACTTCGGAACATCAGGGCGCTCGGGCTCGGGCCTGACCGCCTCAGCCGGACGGGCGCCATCGACCGGGCAAGCAGCGCCTGCTGCGAGGCGCCGATGACATTGGGGACAGCGCATCGGCGGGGACTTTAGCCCGACCCGCGGCGATTTCGATCGACGGGTGTTGCAATCTTGTGACGGCAGAGGACTCGAGCGTGGATTAACAGGCAACAACGGCACAGCGGGCGCGTTCTAACGGGCCCCGGCCCTTGGGCCGAGATTCCATTTTTCGCGGCAGCGCTCTTGCATTCCGCTGTCGCAGCTCACTCATTCCCTCGTCGGGCGCCGGCGAGATTGGTGCATCGATGGCGGTGTTGCGGGTTGTTTTGCTTGGGATGACGGCTTTGACTGTGCTGGTGATTGTCGTTCTCAACGCGGTCTCGGGGCGGCGGGAATCTTCGCGAAGGAACCAGCTCATCGCGTATGAACCCACGGATATCCTTGGAGTGGGCTCACGCGCGAAGCGCGAAGCGAAGCGCCGAGTTACCTCCAAGAGGCGTTTGTAACACTCTTCAGAACACGTAGCCCACGGAGCCGCGCACCAGCAGGCCTGATCCGACGGGCGTGAATTCCGGACCCGCCGTCATGTTCAGCCTCAGCGTGCTGTGTGGAACCATGATCGTCGTGCTCGGACCAATGAAATGCCGACCGCCCCCGCCGGCGTCGACTTCCGAGCCGCCGACCCCCTCCAGCTCCTCGCCCAAATACTCCACGCCGCCTTGCAGCCAATCGGTCAAACGCATCGCCGCGCCCGCAGTCGCAAACACGTCGAGCGCATCGCGGCCAGCGTGGAAATAATGAGCGGCTCGAACATTGGCGACAAATCGCAACCTGCCAACCTCCGATGAAAGAAGCAGGGCTGCCTCCGCCGCGTTCTGCTGCTGCCAGTCGCGCTGGTAACCCGCGGAGGCGGCCACGCTGAGCGGCAGTCCCAATGGGCGGTCCAACAGCTTGAATCGCACCTCGGCTCGAGCGTCAGCGAGGCCCCAGCCGCGGCTGGGGACCTGCGAGATGCCGACGCTCCCCGAGAGCTCCACTCCCTTGACCAACCCAGCCGAGGCGGCCAGCCACGAGCTTCCCTGGTACGCGTCATCTAAACGAGCCGTGTGGTTCTGCGGCAGCCCGTTGTAGCCAGCGCCGGTCTCAACCGCGACCTGAGCGGGCTCGAGCGTTGGCCCGACTCGCGACATGACAAACGGCTGCCAAACCTCGTCTGTCTGTGCAGCTGACTCGACCGACGCCAAAACGATGCTGAGAATTGGTATGAGTTTTCGCATTTCAGTCTTCCTCGAGACTCCCCAGTAGAAGAATCCGCGGCCGGGCAGCGCGTGTTTTATTTGAGACGCTACCCCGCCGAGGTTCAGAGGTTAAAACACGTTGCCTTGGCGGACGTTCGGCGACGGGTTAACGAACAGGTGACCGTCAGAGGTGTAACCGGCGCCGAACGCCAGTGAATCGAAACACGTGCATGAGCTCTGCACATGGACCGCCTAGTTTGCGAGCAGCATCTTGCGATTCGCCGACAGGTCGCGTCCATCGCGCAAGACAGGGTAGGGGACATTTTCGCCCTTGATGCCCTGCCAAAGCACGCGGTTAAACAGGTTCGCGTCGACGCTGTCCTCTCGGCTAAAGTCCTGACCGGTCAACGCGCGGTCCCAGTATTGGGCGGTTTGTAATGGCCAAACGCTCGCGCTTTGGAAGGCGGTCGGGTTCATCGGGACGGCTCCGGGCACCGGCAGGTCGGTCGTGCGGAGCACCTCGGGGACAATCGCATCGTACGTCCAGGGGCGCGGCCGCGACATTGGCTCGAAAACGTCTGTCATCGGCGTGGCAAGCCCGTCGGTGAGGCCCATGGGGTCCAGCCCGAGCACCTCTTCGATGGTTCGGATCATGTTGACGGTGTTGTACGGTCGAGAGATGACGGCGCCTTGGCGCACATAAGGGCCGACGACATAGCCCACGCTCCGGTGCGCATCGACATGGTCCGGGCCATCCTGGGCGTCATCCTCCAGAATGAATACCAGGGTGTCGTTAGCGAAAGGGCTGTGGGCGATCTTGTCTACGAGCAAACCGATGGCGTAATCATTGTCTGCCAGCTGTTTCTCCGGCGTGTTGACATGGTAGCGCGCGGTCCCAAAAGCCCCGAAGTGATCATGCGGAAAGCGGACGAACTCGAGATTGGGCATTTCACCCGCCGCGACGTATTGGTCAAACTCTCGCTCCCATTCCTTGAAATTGTAGAAGTCGGCGTTGTTTTGGTCATAGCCTCGGAAGAAAACGTCGGTGATGTCCTGGAGCGCCGCCTTGGTGGGGAGGAATTGACGGATGCCCTGCGCAAACGGGTCGGGAACGATGGGAATGGCTGGTAATCCCGGGAGATCTTGATACCGAGACAGATCTCCATAGCAACCATAGTTGCGCACTGAAAGCCCGCGTCTGAGTGCCGCGTCCCAGAGGTATTCGCCCTCGGCTGTATCGCCAGGGGCCTCGGGACTGACATCATCGACCGCTCCGGGCATTAGGTCGGGATCGTCTGGGGTGAGCGGCTGGAATTCTTGCCTGGCTTCTACCGTCGCGAGCCCGACATTGATGTTGCGATTTGTTCCTTCCCAATCATAGGTCAAGCCGCGGCCGGCGTAGTTCAGAAACTGCGTCTTCTCAACGATATCAGTCGTCCGCGCGGCAGTGCTCCAATTCCAGCCCACGCCGCTGACCTCGCCGCTGTCGAAGAAAGCGTCCAGCGTAACGAACTGCCTCGCTAGAGCGTGGTGATTCGGCGACATCGGCTCGGGGAAGAGCGTCAAGCTCGGATCTCCGTTTCCAACCTCAAGGTCCCCAAGCACCTGATCGTAGGTTCGATTTTCCTTGATGATGTAGATCACGTGGCGGATTCGTCCGCGGAGGAACTCCATCACCTGCTCCTCGTACGGGTCGCGTTGATCCACGAAATGGTTGTTGATTCCGACCTGCTGGGTGAGGCGCATGAGCGCGCGGCCGGAAGGAAGCGGGAGACTGAGCAGCCCCGCCTTTTCTGTCTGGAGAACATACTGATTGTGCGAAGTGCATGTCGGTGGAGGACTCGTTTCAAGGGTATCGCGACATGCGCCCGGATTGGGTCCGGGGAGGTTCTTGCCGTTCACCACGAAGAGACGGCTGCCATCGGGGCTGACCACCACCGAGTTCGGATACCAACCGGTCGGAATTAGGCCGACCACCCTACTGCGCCCTCCGTCCGAATCTACCTCACCGGAGTCATCCTCAGAATCCGCTCCGCACGTCCGGCCCAATCGCACCACCGCGACGGAGTTGGTGCCGCCATTGGTGACGTAGAGCGTCCGTTCATCCGGAGAAAGCGCCAGGCTGTTCGGATTCGCTCCCTTCCAGCCCATCCTATTCGCAAACACCTCGCGGGGCGCCGTGGTTTGGAATTGTTCGAGTACTTGATCCGTCGATGTGTCAATGATGGAGACAGAGTCGCTGCTTCCATTGCTCACGAAAAGGCGCGTCTGGGAACGGTTGAAGATCATTCGATTTGGCTGCCCACCGACGGCGATGCGGTTGATCACTTGCGCTGACTGCAAGTCAACGACGACAACTTCGCGGTCGCGCGTGCTTGACACGTACGCTTTGTCATCGCCGTGGATGGCGACCCAGGTCGGGAACTCGCCGCCGGCAACGCCTTGGCTAGACGGGTCAACCTTTCCAGGGCGAAGCTGGACTTCCTTGGTGGCGATGCGGGACTTCAAATCTAAAATACTGACCGAGTCGTTCTCGAAGTTCGCCACCATGGCGGTGTTTCCGCTCGCGTTGATCGCGATTCCGGCAGCCTGCGGCCCTGGAAGCAGTGGGAACAGCGGCTTCAGGCCAAGATCGATCGACGGAAGGGACTCCGCCCACGAGCCATCCTTTTGCCGGCGGTAGATGTGGACGCTGTCATCTGCACCACCGCTGACCAGAAACGCGTCGCCATCCGGAGCCCAAGCCAACCCGTCGAAGGTATTGTGAACCTGGATCACCTGCTGCTGCGCTGGCGGCTCGACCGAGGCATCGAAGACAAAGACGTATTCGTTCGATTCCTCGGGAATGTCGCGACCGTCCGCTCCCCTGTTCCGGTTGTAGCCGCTGGTCAGGACGAGGAGCGTCCTGCCGTCCGGACCCAAGGCAGCAGTCACCGCTTGCCCTGCAATGAAGTCCGGACGCGATGGCAACCCAGGGTTTAACGTTTGGAACGTGGAGCCGACCGCTGCGATCGGGGTGATGTACGCTCCGGTCGGAAGCAGGATCGGGCTGCTGCGGATGTCCTCCCGGCTCGACTGCTGGCCGGAGCCACCGCCTTGATCCAGTCGCCCGCTGCACGCCGCCCAGCCCAAAGACAGACAAAGACAAACTACGACACGTCGTTGTGACATGACTCCCCCCGCGTTGAAGAAGGCGGAGGGTGTCTACCACTCTTGTGTGTCTTGGCGTCGCAACAGTTGCGTAAATTCTTCGTACGCGAAATGTTGCATCTTCGCTATTCGACAGCGCACCACCGTCAGAGCTTGTTCAGACCGTCGAATGCCGCCACCTTGTAGCCTTCGGCGAGCGTGGGGTAATTGAAAACCGTGTCACGAAAATATTCGATGGTGCCGCCAAACGAGAGTACCGCTTGCCCGACGTGAATGATCTCCGTGGCGCGCTCGCCGATGATGTGAACGCCGAGCAGCTTGAGCGTCTTGCGGTGGAAGAGGATCTTCAACATTCCGCTCTCATCTCCCAGCATCATGCTCTTTGCCAGCTCCGCATACTTGGCGGTTCCAACTTCATACGGGACCTTCGCGGCGGTCAGCTGCTCCTCCGTTTGACCGACCATCGAGATTTCCGGAATGGTGTAGATCCCGTAAGGAAACAATTGCGCCGCTTGACACACCGGAGCGCCGAACATGTGACTGGTGGCGAGTCGCCCCTGCTCCATCGACGTGCTGGCGAGGGCGGGGAAGCCGATCACGTCCCCGGCGGCGTAAACGTGCGGCACGGCCGTCTGAAAAACGTCGTTCACCGCTACCTTTCCGCGCGGACCGACCTCCAGGCCGGCGCCAGCGAGGTTGAGCTGATCCCCATTTGCCTGGCGGCCGACGGCATAGAGCAGGCCGTCGGCTTCGATTCGCTTTCCGCTCTCCAGCTCGGCGAACACGCGCTCGCGATCTGCGGCAAAGCCGACCGAGGTGACTCTCTCACCGAGCCTGAAGGTCATCCCCAGCTGGCGAAGGTGATAGCTGAGCGCCTCTAGGATTTCTCGATCGACGAAATCGAGGATCGCCGGACGCTGGTCGATCAACGTGACTTTGGCGCCCAGCGCGGCAAGGAACGACGCGTACTCGAGACCGACCACGCCGGCGCCGACGACGATCGCTCGCTGGGGGACGCGCGGCATGGAATGAAACTGATCGGTGTCGATGATGCGGTGGCCGTCGAAGGGAATATCCGTGGGGCGACACGGCCGCGTGCCGCAAGCGATGAGAACCCGCTCGGCGTTGAGGGTGACCGGGCGGTCGTCGTTCGCCACCTCCACCGTGTGAGGGTCAATGAATCGAGCTGTGCCCTCGAAAACGGCGACCCCATTTCGCTTCAGCTGGGCATGGATGACCTGCGTCTCCCGCTCGACGATGGTGTTCACGCGAAAGGCGAGGTCCTGGACCGAAATGTTTTCCTTCAATGAATAGTCCCGGCCGTAAAAGGTGCGCTCGGTGAAGCCGGTCAGGTGCAGGATCGCCTCGCGGACCGTCTTGCTTGGAATGGTGCCCGTATGCACACTCACCCCTCCCAGCATTGGCCTGCGGTCGATCAGCGCCACTCGTTTGTGGAGCTTTGCCGCGTTGATCGCGCCTTTTTGTCCTGCGGGGCCGCTGCCGATCACTACCACCTCGTAGATCGGTGCGCCCATCGGTCGAAGGTATAGTGCCAGCCCCTTCGCCTATCCATAGATTTACCCGAAAACCGTCGCGCGGCGATTCCGTGAAATAGAATTGCCGCTCCGGCGTTCAACCCGATGCCCCACGGGGCATTGGGTCTGCCTCTGATGATATCCCTCCAGCGGGCGGGGGCAGACCCTTCCTATATCTCCCGTTTGCGGAAAATTTGCAAAGGGCAATTCGGCCGCAGTCAGCCGGCCAAGCGCTGTTGCTCCCCCCTCACATACTCCCGGGCGTAGTCCGAGAACAGCCCGGCCAGCCGCTGGGTGAGCGGTCCAGGGACGCTGAGCTGCTGATCCGCAATGCGGGCCACGGGTTGTACACCTCGGGTGGTCGACGAGATGAAGACCTCGTCGGCCTCGTAAAGCTCGCTCACCGAAAGGGCCCGCTCGGCGATGTTGATTCCCGCCGCGGGGGCGATCTCGAGCAGGATTTCTCGCGACACGCCGCGCAGGCAACCCGAGCTGCTGGGTGGAGTAACGATCGCTTGATCGCGAACGCAGAACACGTTCGCCGCCGTGCATTCGGCGACTTCGCCGCGTTCGTTGAGGAGGATTGCGTCGTCGAATCCCTGCCGGTGGGCCTGCTCGGCGTGCCAAACGTTGTTGAGCCAAGCCGTCACCTTGGTCCCGGTGAGCGGATTGGCGGCGTGGCGACCATCGGGCATCAAGGCGAGGCGTGCGGGTCCCGATCGCGCCGGCAAGTCGGTGGAATAGATGATCAAATCCACCGCCGGCAGCGCTTCATCGCTGTGCCAAATCGTCGCCTTGTTGGCGATGAAGTAGACCCGAACGCATCCAGCCCCGACGCGATTGGCCGCGACCACCTGATGAATCGCTTTGCGGACCGCGTTTGGACCCTGGGGAAGGGAGATCTGCGTGCGGTCCGCGTCCCGGGCCAGCCGCTCCCAATGCCGCTCGAATGCGAAAGGGATGCCGTCGTAGGTGCGCAGCGTGCTGAACAAGCCCCATCCGTTAAATAAGCCGGCTTGCCCCGGCGACAGTCGCACCTCTCCCAAGGGCAGCACGCGGTCATTGTGAAAGACGAAAGGATGCATTGACGCCTCCTGCCAAGCTGCACCACTGATTCGACCTAGCAGGCACTGTTGCTCGCGGCAAGCGGGGAGGGCTGCGCGTCATTTCAGCGATCAACGCCTCCACCAAACCGGCTGTCCCTGCACTGGATCGAAGTAGATGTGAAAAGAGTCGCACTTCTCGTCGCCCAGGTTGATTCCTTTGCTCCCCCGCGCGGCGGCGAGGTAGAGAAGCTGTGCCGCCTCGCGCCAGCGGCGACATTCGCGGGCCACCTCGGAGCTTTCGCAAGTTTTCGGGGCATCCTCTGGAATGGAGAGTTTTTCCAAGCGAAGGCGCGCGGCGCTCGCCGGACCGCACAGGCCGTCTTGGGAGTTCGCGCCAAATTCGAGGATCCAGTGCTTGGATGACTTCCCAAATGGCCCGGCCACGATTCCCACGAAGACCGAGTTGGCCTTGAGCCCCAGGACGACCGCGTCGGTCTCGCGGTCCAAAGTCACGTCGCTGAGCAAAAGGCTGTCGCGCTTCCACTGAACATCCTCGCGCCACCGGGAGAGCAATTCGATCGGAGCGGCTTCAGTCCGCTCTTTGAGTGAGTCCGCTTCGGCGAGCGCATCGCGCGCAAGGGCGGCCATGGCGAGGTGGATGAAGGCGCGCAGTGTCAAACGGGATCGGAGCATGGATTGCGCCGCAGAAACTATGCCGAGTCTACGCGATCCTTGTACCGGATGCCGAATCACGGCAGCGCTGCGGTCGCGCCAAAGCCCCAACCGAGCTGGTTACTCCTTACCCAGGTGCGAGAGCGCAGCCCTGACCTCGAGTGCGAAATCGGGGACTAGCTGAAATGCGGCATCACCTTTTCTGCAAAAGTGCGGATTGAATCGATGATCAGCTCGTGTGGCACGGTTCCCATCTGCATCACCAGGATCAATTCGTCTACGCCGATATCGACAAACCTCTGGACCGTTTCTCGCGCGCAGACCGGGTCGCCGACGATGTTTGCCACCTGCGATCCGGCAGCGTTGCGCTGGCGCATCGCCTCCTCGAGAGCTGCATCCGGCAGGAAATCTCGGGAGACGCTGAGCTCGCCCACGGGACGGTCGCGACCCAGGTAATAGGTGTGAAGGCTCTCGAGAAAAAAACGCGCTCCGCGCAACCCGTAGGCGCACGCTTTTCGGTCATCCTCCAAAACCAAAGTCGCCGGCGTGCAGGCGAAGTGGTTATTGACACTCCGACCCACCGGCTTTGCTCCGCCTACCGCCGATCGATAGTCGCGCACCTTGAGGGCGAGGAAATCGTCGGTGCCGAACGCGAAGTTGAGCGCCCCCAGCCCGAGTTGCCCCACGTGCTTGGCGGATTCCGGCTTCGAGCACGCCGCGAACATCGGAGGGTGCGGCTGTTGGATGGGTTTGGGAATGATCTGAGTGGGCGGAATATCGAAGAAGCGACCCCGGTGCGTGAAGACATCCGCGCTCCACATCCGGGGAATCATCTCCACTGCCTCGAGCCACTGGTCGTGCAGTGTAGCCAGGTCGTTTTCGAATGCGTGCTGTTCGACCAGCGAGGAAGATTTCCCGGAGCCCCAATCGACGCGCCCATTGGAGAGGATGTCGAGCGCCGCAATCCGCTCGGCGATTCGAATGGGATGATTGTAGCGGAAGGGCAGTAGGGTGACGCCGTGTCCGAGGCGGAGGCGCTCGGTTCGGGCGGCCACGAAGGAGAGGAAAATCTCGGGCGCCGACGAGTGGGAGTACTCGAGCAGCCCGTGGTGTTCGACTTCCCAGATGCCGTGGTATCCAAGCCGGTCGGCGAGGATTGCCTGCTCGACGCATTCGTGAAAGGTCTTCGCCTCGAGCGATCGAGTGGGCCGAGAGATCTGCATCTCGAAGAACAGTGAAAATTTCACGTCCTGCCTCCAGCGGCGAGCCAAGCGGAAAATGCCCGCGCCAGCCGGCCGCGCGCGCCCGGAGCTGCGGCTCCTTCTCTAAGCTGTGCGAGGATTCCGCCAAGCAGAAAGCCGCCGAAGGGATCGCCTTCAACGCGGATCCGCCCAGTGAACTGCGCAGATGCCAGATCCACCCGGCCCGCGAGCAAGTCCAGCCACAACTGCGCGTCCATGATCATCACGCCCGTGGGCGGCCGCGGCGGCCTCGACCCGATGCGAAGCCGGCCATCGGCGACCTCGAGCGCATAGTCGCCGCCGCCGGGTCCGGTGAGGCACAGGTGGACGCGCGCCGCGACGCCGCGCAGCTCTGCAACCTGCGGCTGGAACAGCGATGCCCAGCGAACCAGGGACATCGAAGCCCGGATTCGACGATCGAGCCGCCTTGGAACCTCGGTGACGAACCGACGCAACACGTCGGCGGTGGTGGTGCAGATCGGCTTCCATCCGAGGATGGTTCGCGCCCGTTCGGAAGAGATGACCATCGGGACCCGGCCGTACTTGACCCAGGCGGGGTCTATTCCCTCGCCGACTGCAAGGCGGGACAGCCCCTGACGAACCATCACCGCGGCGAGCAGACCGGCGCGAGACAGCCTCGTCTTAAACTTGAGAACGCGCATTCCAAGCTGGCGCGCTGCCTCGTCGAGCCTCGGGACGGGATCAGCGCTGAGGTTGAATGGGCCGGCTATTCTTTTTTTGATCGCCAGTGCGAAAGCGTCGGCCACATCCTGATCCCAAACCAGATGGGCATTCCTGCCGGGAAAGATCCGGCGGCGCATTGCGCGACCGAATGGGTGGTCCATGTATCGGCCGACGAGGATCGACGGCCGCATTCGGGTCACCAACATCCGCGGTTGATTGTTTTCAACGGCGTCGAGGAGCTCTTCCACTTTGAACTTCGCCGCCGCGTACGGAAATTCTTCCTGATAGCGGCGCGGCGTTGTCTCGACGATGGGTACCGGATGTCCCGGCACCACTCCGTAGGCTGCGATGGACGACGCACAGACCAGATGCGAGATACCGGCTCTCGCCGCAGCGTCGAAGACGTTTTCGCTGCCGCGGATGTTGATGTCGTCAAACAATGAGCGCCGAAGGTAGCGCGTAACTACGAACGCCAGATGCACCACAACGTCATATCCCTCGAAGAGCGCCGCCAGGTCGGGATCGCGGATGTCTCTTTCAGCGTGGGTCACCTTCCCACTCGCCACCATCGGCGGCCTCAGGTCGATCGACAACACCTGCTTGACCTCGCGATCGACGGCGAGGCGCCGCAGCAGCAGTGTGCCGAGCTGCCCGGACCCTCCAGTGACGGCGATTTTCAAAACAGATCTCCCTCGGCGATCCGAGCGCAGTGCGAAATATGTCGCGGACCAGCAAAAGGCACAAGGACGAAGCGGCGACCGGACAAAACGACGGTGGGCCGCGGCGTATTCAGTCCTTTGATTGCTTCGGCCGACTATCGTTGATACTTGCTGCTGATGCGCTCGGCCAACCTCGCGTTTGTTTTCGACCTCGATGGGACGTTGATCGACAGCGTCTATCAGCACGTGCTCGCGTGGCAGGAGGCGCTCGAACAATCCGGGATTGGCCTGGCCGCGTGGCGTATTCATCGCAGGGTGGGCATGAGCGGTGGTTTGTTCGTCAACGCGTTGGCGCGCGAAATCGGCCACACTGTCAGTGCCGAGGAAGCCGCGCGCATGCAGCAGACGCACAGCGAAGGCTACCTGCGTCGCATCGGGCAAGTGCGAGCGCTTCCCGGAGCCAAGGAGTTGCTCGGCGTTCTCACCCGTGCCGGGGTCCGCTGGGCCATTGCCACCAGTGGGAAGCGTCACAGCGCCGGCCACAGCTTGAAAATTCTCGACCTGCCTGCGGACACAACGTTGGTCGCGCGCGACGACGTTCTCCATGCCAAACCGGATCCGGATTTGTTCGTCGTCGCCGCGGAACGCTTGGGCGTGCCGATCGCCGGCTGCGTCGTCGTGGGAGACAGCGTTTGGGATCTGTTGGCCGCCCGTCGCGCCGGGGCCCTCGGCGTGGGGGTTCTTTCGGGTGGGTACGGCGAGGATGAGCTGGTTCGGGCGGGCGCCTATCGGGTGTACGCCGATCCCGCCGAGCTTCTCGACCACCTCGACGAGGTAGGGCTGCGCGACGTTATTTGACGAGGTGAAAGAAGTATTCGCCGGCGGTGCTCACCTCGCCGCGAGGACCCAAGGCCAAAACAGTAAGGATGTAGTCATCGCTGTCGACAGCTTCTTCGGTCAAGCCCTGCATGGTGTAGACGCCGCCCATGATGCTCAGGGCATGGGCTTCACCCTGCCGGTGCTTCAAGCGCCGCCAGCGATCGAGCGCCTGGTTTAAGTAATCGAGCGCTTTGTTGCCATCGCTCAAGTTGCGATAAACGAGAGCCACGTGATCCAGCGCGGCTGCCTCGAGCTCCAGCTCGCCAGCTTGGTACGCAGCAGGAGCAGCCTGCTCGAAGAGCGGAATGGCTTGTCGTTGCGAAGCGGCGGTCGCCTGCGCGGTCAGCTCTTCCGCCTTCGCGTAATCGTCGAAGGCGATCAGTCGATCGCGGTCCTCGGTTCGAAGCTCGTCGAGCTGGATTCGATAGCGACCCGATGAGCTCCCAGCCCCGTTCGCTTGCACCCCGACTCGGTATTCGCCGCTCTGCTCGGCGGCGAAAAGCACCGGAAGGGCGCCGATCGCTTCGCTGAGGGAGCTACCTTCGCGCAGCTTTTCACCCTTCGGCCCCCAGACGATTACACGCACCTCCACCGCTTACCGGATCAGCTGCAATCGCACGAACGTATGCTCGCGGAGCGAGAGGCGATACTGGTGAAGATCGCCGTCGTGGAGCTTGCGCTCAACCGGTTTCTTGAGATCCGAATTCCCAACAAGCCGCATCAGAATCGCGGCGAGCGCGACGGCGTTTCTCATTTCTCACCACCTGGAATGCAGGCCTTGGCTTCCTCCAGGTGGTAGAGACCGCTCAATGCTGATGTGACATGGTGCGAAAAGGCGGCTCGAGACCCGAAGTGTGCTAAAAATCGATCATCATTCGAACGTCGAGGCGTTTGCCTCGCCGCAATCAGGAGGAGGGCGTGGCGATCGAGCTTTCAAATTGGATTTCGTTTCGCGACGAAGATCTTCGGCGGCGGTATTCCCGTGCGCGGATACCGATGAACACCCTGATCGAGTCATTTCTGGACGAGAAGCTGGATCTGAAGGCCGACCTTCAGGACCTGATGCGCGACAAGGACCTCTTCGTGAATTATCGCCTCACGCTCGATCAGGCGAAGTTCTTCTTTCAGAAATTCATCCCGTCGGTGATCCAGCACACGAAGAAAGTTGATCGCAAGCTGGTTACCGATCACTACGACCGCGGGAACGATTTCTTCGAGGCGTTTCTTGGACCCGTGATGGTGTACACCTCCGCCATTTTCAAAGGGCGTGAAGACACCGTCGAGGCGGCGCAGCTGCAAAAGCTCGACTACGTTGCAGAGAAGCTGCAGCTCAAGCCGAATGAGCGATTGCTCGACGTGGGCTGCGGGTGGGGCACCCTCGTTGCCCACATGGCGGAACGCTACGGCGTGGACGCCACCGGCGTCACCATCGCCAAGAACCAAGCGGACTTCGGCACCAAGCGAATCGCAGACAAGAAGCTGTCATCGAGAGCGCGGATTTTGGCGATCGATTACCGAGACATCCCGCCCGGAACGTATGACAAGATCTCAGTACTGGAGATGGCGGAGCATGTTGGGATCAAACACTTCCAAAAATTCTTAAGACAGCTCAACGGCCTCTTGGCGGATCAAGGACTTCTTTACCTGCAGATCGCCGGGCTTCGCCGCAACTGGGGCGCCGAGGACTTCACCTGGGGAATGTTCATGTCGAAGTACATCTTTCCCGGCGCCGATGCCTCGCTGCCACTGTCATTCGTGACCAACCAGCTGGAGAAGGCGGGATTTGAGATCCACAGCGTCGAAAACGTTGGCATCCACTACTCCTACACCATCGACCGCTGGTATCGGAATTGGATCCGCAATCGGGAGAAGGTCGTCGCCGCTTATAGCGAGCGTTGGTTTCGACTTTGGTACGTGTTCCTCGGCTGGTCGGTGCTGATTGCGGAGCAGGGGCGGTCCACCTGCTTTCAGATCATCGCGAACAAGAACTCGCCATCCTTCAATCGCCACCGATGGATCGGCGAGCGAGTTGCCCTCACGGAATTTGCGCCGCGGCCGCAGCTGGTGCCGCCCATCGCTGCGAGCAACGTACCCGTCTCTCAGGTCGACGTCATGCGCGCCGAGGCACCGTCCGCGGATTCATAAGGCGAATGCACCGCAAGCCTTTCGTTGCGCGCGCGAAAATCCTTGAGATCTGACCGAAAGTTCGTTCGCATGGAACGCCTGGTGGGGGCCCGTTAGCTCATCCGCTCAAGGACGGTGACGCATATGACTTGGATCGAGATAGCAGCACTCGCAATCGGAGTTGTGATCGTCGTTCTGCTTGTCAAAACGTTTCGCTACATCCCGAACAACCGAGTTGGAATCGTCGAGAAGCGTTTTTCGATTCGTGGCTCGGTGAAGAACGGGTTCATCGCGCTCAATGGCGAGGCGGGGTTTCAGCCCGAAGTGCTCCGCGGCGGATGGCACGTGTTGATGCCCTTTCAGTATCGCATCCACATGGCGCCGCTGGTAACGATTCCGCAAGGGCATTTGGGCTATGTGTTCGCTCGCGACGGATTGCCTCTCCAGCCCTCACAGGCGCTCGGCGCGAATACCACCGCCAAAGACTTCCAGGACGTTCGGCAGTTCCTGAATTCCGGGGGGCAGCGCGGCCCGCAGCGGCGCATTCTCCGCGAGGGCACCTATGCGATCAACCTCGCTCAGTTCGCGGTGATCACCCAGGACGGGGTGAAGTACCTGCCTCTCAATCGCGACGAAGTGGAGATCTTCCGCCGCATGGCGGATGTGATTACGCACCGCAGAGGATTCCAGCCGGTGGTGATCAAGGACGCGGACGATCTGGTGGGAATCATCACCGTTCATGATGGCCCGTCGCTTCCGCAAGGCGAGCTGATTGCTCCCACCGTAGGAGAAGACCCGGGAAATCCAGAGACGTTCCACAACAACTTTCAAGACGCGGAGAAGTTTCTCGCCGCCGGCGGGCGAAGAGGCCGTCAGCTGCAGGTGCTCGTCGAAGGCACCTACTTCATCAATTGCCTGTTCGCCACTGTCGAAATGATTGCAAAGACAATCATCGAGGTGGGCAACGTCGGCGTCGTGGTGAGCTATACCGGCAGCATCACGCCCGATCTGTCTGGAGAAGAATACAAACACGGCGAGCTGGTCGCGGTCGGCAGCCGCGGCGTGTGGAGCACGGCTCTGCTTCCGGGCAAGTACGCATTCAACACTTATGCGGGAAAGGTGATTGTCGTTCCGACGACGAACATCATCCTGAAGTGGATCAAAAACCAGGTTGGCTCCCATCGCCTCGACGAGAATCTTTCCGAGGTATCGCTGATCACGAAGGATGCGTTTGAGCCATCGCTGCCGCTCTCGGTGGTGCTGCACATCGACTACAAGAAGGCGCCGCTGGTGATTCAGCGTTTCGGAGACATCAAGCGGCTGGTGGAACAGACGCTCGATCCGATGGTGGCCGCTTACTTCAAGAACGTTGGCCAGACGCGCACCCTGATCCAGCTGATCCAGGAGCGTTCGGCGATCCAGGAGATGTCCAACCAACAGATGAAGCAGCGATTCAGTCACTACAATCTGGAGCTGGAGGAAGTGTTGATCGGAACGCCGGCCTCCAGCGCCGGGGATCAGAAGATCGAGCAAATTCTCCGCCAGCTCCGGGACCGACAGGTCGCCGAAGAGCAGGTCGGCACCTACGAACGAATGGAGAAGGCGGCCGTCAAGGAGCGCGAGCTTCGCGAGGCGGAGGCGAGAGCGCGAGCGCAGCAGCAACTGACCGAGTCAGAAGTGAGCATCGCCGTCCAGGCCAACCAGGGCAAGGCGGAGTACCAGCGCTCGCTGCAGCAGGCGGCGCAGATCCGCGCTCTGGCCGAGGCAGAGGCAGACAAGGTCAAGGCGCTCGGCGGGGGCGAGGCAGGTCGAGTGAGGGTTCTGGGCGAGGCGGAGGCGGAGAGGTCGGCGCGGGTTGGCATCGCCCAGGCGCTGGCGATCGAAGAGCAGGTCAAGGCTTACGGCGGGCCGCGTTTCCAGCTGACGCAGCAGGTGATGAGCCGGTTCGCCGAAGCGGTGGAGCGCGCCGGCGTCGACGTCGTCCCGCGGATCATGGTCGGCGCCGCTCCGGGAAAGGACGGCTCTCCCGGCGGATCGAACCTCTTCGAAACGTTACTGGCAGTGCTGTTGGCTGAGCGCACCGGAGAAAACATCGGTGAGCTAGGTGCTCGCGATCCGGAGCTGGACGCCTTGCGCACGAAGATACGGAGCTCGCTGATTGCGAGCGCCCAAGGCTCGATCGCGGGTCTGCCGGCGCAATCCGGCCTGGCCGAAAAGCGCGGGTAAGTTGCTCGGCGACGGTAAATAAATCCAAAGCTGTCGCTTCGGTGTATCTTCTTGAGGCGAGGACTGGAGATCGTGGCGACTCTGTCGCTCGCGGACGAGGGTCTATGGATTTCAAATCGCAGAATCGTCGTGAATTCATGCAATTAATGGGAATGGGCGTGGGCGGCGTCGTCTTTGCATCTGGCCTCGGCGGCCTGAGCGGCTGCGCCTCTTCGCGCCCGAAGCCCGAGGGCGACGACGATTTCTACTTCGTTCAGCTTTCGGATACGCATTGGGGTTTCAAGGGACCGCCGAATCCCCAGGCGGATGTGACGTTGAAGAATACAGTTGGGCTGGTGAATTCACTGAAGCGACAGCCCGACTTCATCGTCTTCACCGGCGATCTGACTCATACCACCGACGATGACAACGAGCGGCGAAAGCGAATGGCCGAGTTCACGCAGATCGTCTCCGGGCTCAATGTGAAAAACCTGCGCTTCATGGCCGGTGAACACGACGCAGCGCTCGATGCCGGAAAGGCATATCAGGAGTTCTTCGGCCAACTTCATTACACTTTCGATCATAAAGGGATTCACTTTATCGTGCTGGACAACGTGTCCGATCCGGGCGCCTCGATCGGCGAGGCTCAGCTTTCCTGGCTCAAGTCGGATTTGCAGAAATTGGATGTGGAACAGCCGATCATCGTGCTCACGCACCGTCCCTTGTTTGCCTTGTATCCCTCGTGGGACTGGACGACCAAGGATGGAGATGCGGCAATCGCCGTGCTCCAGAATTATCGCAACGTCACCGTTTTCTATGGTCACATCCACCAGGAGAACCATCAGATGACGGGTCGGATCGCGCACCATTCAGCGAAGTCGTTGATTTTTCCGCTGCCGGCGCCGGGATCGGTGCCCAAGCGCGCGCCGGTGCCGTGGGATCCCGCTCATCCCAATCAAGGTCTCGGTTACCGCGGAGTGGACGCGCAACCGCGCCGCGATCTTCGCATCGAAGAGTTCGCGATTGGCTGAGGAGCAGAGTGTTTTCACCCGGGACTGCAATCGCTCTCGCGTTGCTCCTTACCTCCTTCCCGGCTCCGGCAGCAGACCAGGCCCCGTCGCCGTCATCAAATGAGCGGGTGATAAAAGTCACCGCCAAGCGCTTCGAGTACTCGCCAAGCGTAATTACGGTAAAGCTCAACGTACCGGTCGTGCTGGAGCTCACTACTCTCGACAGGGTTCACGGGTTCGAGGTACCTGACTTGAAACTGCAAGCTGAGATAAAGCCGGGAGAGGTGAGTCGAGTTCGATTCATCCCAGACAAGATCGGAACGTTTGCCTTTCACTGCAATATTTTTTGCGGAAGTGGCCACGAAGACATGGCCGGGCAAATTGTGGTGACGAACTAACCGGAAGCCAGCACGCGCGCGGGCAGCACGGGGGCTCCGGCAAGCTCTCGACAGCAACGGGAGTCCACTTTCCTGCGACTGCGACCAGGCGCCTCAACTCGCCGCTTGGACAACGTTGACCGTGTCGTGGCGGATCGGGGCAAGGTCGGAAATGCTCCGAGGAATCCGACGGCCAAGGCTCTAATTAGTGGCACATCGTGGAAAAGTTCTACATCATCTCGCTTCGTTCATCGAGACGAGCACGCGAGCCTGCCAAAGCATTGCACGGGAGAGGAATGGACGCGCTCAGCAGTTGGCAGCAGGAAAAGCAATCCGCATACCTCTACCGAGTGATCGCGCAGGTGGAGCAATCGCCTGCGCGACGGGCGCTTTTCTCGAAGCTGGCGGAAGAAGCGGATGGACAGGCGGCCATATGGGCGGCGCAGATTTCAGACGCCGGCCGAAAAACCACTCTCGATTACGCTCCGAGCGCGCGTGCTCGCGTTGTCGCGCAGCTCGTCCGACGACTCGGCGCTCGCCGATTGCGGGTGGTGCTTTCCGCGATGAAGGTGCGCGGCATGGCCCTATACGACGGCGGCGTGCGCGCCCATCCGCCAACGTCGGAACAAGGCCATCCGATGCCAACCTCGGTGGCTGAGGTCGGGCGTCGCCACCATGGCCGGGGCGGCGGCACCAGTCTGAGGGCGGCCGTCTTCGGCGTGAACGACGGACTGGTCTCGAACGCCGGCTTGATCCTCGGGGTCGCCGGTGCGACCGCCGACAGCCGGGTGATTCTGCTCTCCGGCACCGCCGGTCTATTGGCCGGTGCTTTTTCCATGGCGGCGGGGGAATACATTTCAGTTCGTGCGCAGCGCGAGATGTTCGAGAAGCAGATCGCGGCGGAGCGGGATGAGCTGGCGAAGTACCCGGCTGAAGAGGCAGCCGAGCTCGCGCTGATCTACCAGGCGCGGGGACTATCAAGGGAGGACGCCAAGCGCGTCGCGAACCAGCTGATCTCGGACCCGAAGAATGCGCTCGATACCCTTGCGCGGGAAGAGCTGGGCCTCAATCCGCACGAGCTCGGCTCTCCGTGGCGCGCCGCCCTCTCGTCGCTGCTTTCCTTCGGCCTGGGGGCCTTTCTTCCGTTGATTCCCTTCACGGTGACCGCAGGACCGTCTGCGCTGCGCTCATCGATCGCCATCGCGGCTGCTTCACTCTTTTGCGTGGGGGCGACGATCAGCTTGTTCACCGGCCGCGGCGCGCTTTGGGGTGGATTGCGAATGCTTCTGATCGGCTCCGCGGCCGGCGGAGCTACTTTTCTCATCGGCAAGTGGCTGGGGGTTGCCGTCAGCTGATGGCGGCAAGCTGCGAAAGCATCCACGCTGCGATCGCGACCAACTTGGCATCGCCCCCAGCCTCGCCGACCAGTTGGATTCCGACGGGCAGCCCATGCTGCCCGCTGCCGACGGGCAGGTTGATGCAGGGCAGATGGAGCAACGTCCAGATGCGGTTGAACGCGGGATCCCCGGTGGATTCGAGGCCCGCCGGCGCCTCTCCAATCGCGCTGGGAGTAATCAGCGCATCGTATTTCGTGAACACCGAGATCATCCGTCTCCGGCATTCTTCAGCCTGCGCGATTGCCGCCGCGTAAGGTTCGGATGTGCACCGATCGCCCTCTGCAAAAAGATCATGAAGCTTCGGTCCAACTTGCTTGGCGTGTTTTTCCCGCTCCGACTTGAAAGAAGTGCATGCCTCCACTGCCATGACGATCGCTTGGGAGCGGTGGAGCCCTTGAAATGGATCCCCAAGATCGACGTCGTCGACTGGTGCGCCGGCATCGCGCAAACGGTTCCTTGATTCGAGCAGGACGCGCTGCGAATCCGCACTGGCGTGGGGCCATTGCTCGGTGCGGCACAGTCCAATGCGAGGAGCGCTTCGAACAGGGGAAGCAGAAAGCGCGCCCCCGGTAATTGCTTCGGACAGCAACGAGACATCCGAGATGCTGCGGGCAAAGAATCCCAGCGTATCGAGCGACGGCGCGAACGGCTTGATTCCCGCCATTGGAAATCTGCCGAAGGTCGGCTTGTATCCGATCACGCCGCAGAAAGACGCGGGACGGATGATCGAGCCTGCGGTCTGCGTCCCCAGGGCTATCGGGACCATAAAATCTGCAACCGCCGCGGCCGAGCCACTGGACGAGCCGCCCGGCGTGTGCCCTGGATGGTGAGGATTGTGCGTTTTTCCAGGCGTGAAGTACGCGAGCTCCGTGGTTACGGTCTTGCCAAGAATCACCGCTCCCGATCGCCGTAGAGCTGCAACTGCTGCGGCGTCCTGGCGGGGTCGATTGCCCCGATAAATCGAGGAGCCGTACTCGGTCGGCATCTCCGCGGTGTCGACGATGTCCTTGATCCCGATGGGAAGGCCGCGCAGCGGCGCGCGGGGGTTCGCGTCGATTGCGCGAGCCTGCGTCAGCGCGAGCTCGGCGTCGATGAATTGCCACGCTTGAACCTCGGGCTCGCGAGCGGCGATGCGATCCAGGCACGCGCGCGTCAGCTCTTCGGCGCTGATCTGCCGACGGGCCAATAACTCGACCGCCTCGGTGGCAGCCAACTCATTCAGGCGCTTCATGCTTTCCACCAGCGACGCGCGATCGAGACGTCTTTCCCACGATCGGCGTCGTCTATAGCAAAAGCAGAAGCCTCTGCCCAGACAACTCGCAGCGCGTTTTGCGCTCCATTTGGAAGCAAGTCCTCCGGCGGGATCGGCCTCAGCTGCGGAGGACGAGGTTCGACAATTCGACCAGGTTCTCATCCGGGTCGTAGAGGTAAATCGACCTCAGCTCACCTAGCGCGCCGGTGCGGGTTACCGGGCCGAGGATAATTGGAACATGGTGTCGACCAAGGTGTCTCATCCAATGCTCAAGCGGTTCATCGACGATGAAGCAGACGTCCGCCGAACCGGGCGTGGCGTGCCTGACGTTGGGATCGAGCACGCGATCTGCTGGGTGCAGATTGAGCTTTTGATCGCCGAAATGCAGAGCGGTCCGGCCCTCGCCAAAGGTGCGGGCCTGCATGCCGAGCACCTCAGTGTAGAAGGACACGGTTCGAGCAATGTCCCTGACCGTCAAAACGATATGGTCAAGCTGGATAACGCGCATCGCGGCCTCCTTAAAACTTCGCCACCATGGTCCTACGCTCGTGTACGGTCAAGACGTCGCTGGAAATCGAGTTGAGTTCGCTTAGATGGCGAAGTACGCTTCATCTCAAGAGCTTGGGCAAAGGAGCCTTTGTCGGCGGATTGTTTCTCTTCGCTTCCGCGGCAATTGCGCAGCACGGACATCCCGAAACACCGCCGCGGGCGGATGAGGAAACATCTGTGCACGGGCACGAGCACCATCACTCGGCTGCGATGGTGATGAGCGAGGATCCGCTCCAGCTTGGGATGAGCCGAGAGGGCTCGGGGACTGCCTGGCAACCGGATTCAACGCCGGTGCACGGCCATCATTTCATGATCGGCGACTGGATGCTGATGCTGCATTACAACATCATCGCCGGCTACGATGCCCAAACCAGCTCGAGAGGCGACCACCAATTCATGAGCGTGAACTGGGTCATGCTCATGGCGCAACACTCGCTGCTAGATGGCCAATTTACGGCGCGCGCGATGCTCAGCGCGGAGCCGTTCACGACGGGTGGCAAATCCGGCTATCCGCTCCTGTTGCAGACGGGCGAAGCAGTGGACGGGATGCCGCTCCACGATCGGCAGCATCCGCACGACCTGTTCATGGAAACAGCGGTTAAATACAATCACGCTCTGGCAGACGGGATTGCCTATGAAATCTACTTGGCTTTCTCCGGGGAGCCGGCGCTCGGACCAGTGGCGTTTCCGCACCGGGAATCGTCCTCGGCGAATCCCTTCGCGGTGCTAGGCCATCACTGGCAAGACTCCACCCATATTTCGTTTGGCGTAGTAACCGCCGCTGTATACACGCGCCAATTCAAGCTCGAGGGGTCCTGGTTCAACGGGCGCGAGCCCGATGAGAATCGATACGATTTTGATTTCAGAGCGCTGGACTCCTTCTCGACGCGTCTGTCCTTTAACCCGAATTCCGATCTCAGCTTCCAGGTGTCGTACGGGTTTCTGAAGAGCCCTGAGCAGCTCGACCCGGACCGCAGCGTGCACCGAGTGACGGCATCGGCCACGCACAATTGGCCACTGGGGGAGGGGAATTGGGCAACCACCGCAGTTTTTGGCCTCGATGCCCCATCTCTCGGTCCCACCACGACGGCGACCACGTTGGAGTCAAATTTCGAGCTTTCGCACAACACGGTCTTCGGCAGGGCCGAATTTGTGCAGCGAAGCGGCGACGATTTAGCGCTTCCGCAACAGTACGCGGATTCGGTGTTTGACGCCTTCGTGCTCGAGCTCGGATACGTGCGCGATGTGCCCATCGGGCCAGTCTTGCTGGGCTTCGGAATCGTCGGTAGCGCAAATTTCCTAAGTGGGGGCGTTCAGCCGTACTACGGCAGCAACATCCCGCTCGGCGGCATGGCGTTCATTCGCCTTCGACCTGAAAGTTCGAACGAGGGGCATCATCACTGAGGATCGAAGCGGTTTTCACATCGCTGCGTTGGATTAAAGACTGACTCTGAATTTCGGTGGATTCTTGACGTCAGTGGCCCATCGAGGTTAAGCCGGACACAACTTCATGGGGCGGAGACCGATCCCAAGCTCATGCACGCGACGGCGGCGTCATCGATTGCCTTGGCCCCAGGCATTCGCGGCTTCCACACTCGTGCTTGGACAGCTTGCTGGCACGCTCCACTTCGCGCTGGTCCAACACATCGTTTGCGTTGAGCACGGTGAGATTGCTCACGTCCAGGGCGCCGAGGCATTCAGCGCTCGAGCTGATACCACCCAGAGGGCAGCCAGCGCCCTGGTCAATACTGGATTGTCCAAATCGGCAGTATGCGGAAGTGGCGAGGATCACCCGCACTGCCTTGTTCAAGCGCTTCGTAGAGATTCAGCAACGCGTGCGCGAGTGCCGATTTCGGTGGTCACGGACCTACCGAGCGACGGCGCTCACTCAGTGCCAGGCTTAGGGCACGCTGAAAACTTGGTGCTGTTCAGGCTTGCGCCGAAACACTCCCCTCCCATTTAAGAATCTCTGCCCGGAACTGACTCCGAGGCCAGTTAGGGGGCTAGTGTGCGCGCGCTTCGAAGGAAACGGCTCGAAGCGTCCTTTCGTATGGCAGTCCTTACGTCAACAGGCACGGCCTGCGTGCCCGCGTAGGCTCCGAGCTCGATTTGGAGATTTGAATGCACCTTCAGTCGAAGATTCTCGCTTTGGTGAGCGTCGCATGTTGGCATGTCGCCGTGTTCGCACAACCAATGCCCGCGAACGGGGGCGGAGCAGGTCAAGATCGCGGGGTCGCGGCGCGCACTGGCGCGGGCGTCGCGACTGCGGATGCTGGCATGCCCGTACCAACGCTCACTGATCAGCTGGATGCGGCAGCGCGAAGGCCGATAGCGAGCGCGGCTTCAGCTCCGGACGGCGGCACCCTCGAGCCATCGCTCTCCGACCAGCTTGATGCTGCAGCTGGAAAACCGGTGCCGGCGACGGGCGCTCCGCCGCCCGCTGCTGCTGCAGCTGAGGGTGGCTCCCGATTTTTTCAAAGCCTCAACCCCGATATCTCCGTGATCCTTACCGGTGCGGCCGGATACGGCCAACGCGCGCCGCTGTTCTTGGCGGGAGACGATCCCGATCTCAAGGGCGGTACCTCGGATCATTCGGCGGGAATAACGCTGCAGGAATTGGAGGTCGCTTTCCAGTCCATCGTCGACCCGTATTTCCGCGCGGACGTGTTCCTCACCATTCCCAACATGTCGGGCTTGGAAATCGAAGAGGCGTTTCTCACCACCACGAGCCTGCCGGCGATCCAGGTCAAGGCTGGAATATTCCGTTCCGGATTCGGTCGAGAGAATGGCATGCATCTTCACGTTCAGGACTTTGTCCAGCGGCCGCTGATCAACTCCTACCTGGGTCCGGACGGACTTCGACCTCCGGGTGCGCAGGTTTCGTGGTTATTGCCACTTCCGTTTTTCGTGCAGCTGACCGGGGAGGTTTTCAGCGTCGCCGCTCCGGATATGCTGGCGAACTTCGCGTCGCCTGAGCCGGTGTCGACGTTTGGAGGGGGGCGACGAACTGATCTCACCTACGCCGGAGAGCTGAAGTTCTTCGTTCCCACCTCCGAGAGCCTCTCAGTTTTTGGCGGCCTGAACGTGGCGACCGGGGTGACACCAGGCTTCGCTGAAGGGGACACGACGCTCTACCAAGGTGCGCGGAGCATGCTGTACGGGGCAGACCTCTACGTCAAATACAAGCCGCCAAACCAGGCCGTTACCTATATCAGCCTCGCCTGGACATCCGAGTACTTCCTGCGAACGATTGGCGCCACGGGTGGCAATGCCGGCCTGACCGATGGAGGGTTCTACACGCAGCTCGTGCTTCAAATCGCACGTCGCTGGTTTGTCGGGCTGCGGCAGGATCTGCTCGGCTGGCCCTCCTCCGAGGTGCAGCCACTTAATTCCCGCACTACGTTGAACTTGACATTTTATCCGAGTGAGTTTTCGAAGCTGCGCGGTTCAGTGCAATACGACGCACTCGACTCACAGGCCAGCCGCGTCCAACAGATTGCTCCCTCACCGGTCAACAGTTTTGCAGCTTACCTCCAATTTGAGGTTGCCATTGGCGCCCATGGGGCCCACAAGTTTTGAGGAATGATTATGAAACGGATTTTAATTCTGTTTGCGATAGCAGCGGGACTCGTCCCGCAATGGGCCTCTGCCAGCGAGCCTCTCAAAGTAGTCACCACCATCGAGACGCTGGCGGATCTGGCTCGGCGAGTGGGTGGAGAGAAAGTCTCGGTCGAATCTCTGTCGCACGGTTACCAAGATCCTCACTACGTCGAGGCAAAGCCGAATCTGACGATTTCGCTGCACCGGGCCGACCTGTTGATCCGCGTCGGTCTCGACTTGGAAATCGGTTGGTTGCCCATTTTGGTGACGGAATCGAGGAACGACCGAATCCAGCCGGGGCAGCTCGGGGACCTCGATACATCCACGCTGGTGGAGGTACTCGACATTCCGACCACTCAGCTGACCCGTGCGATGGGGGACATCCATCCGAAAGGCAATCCACACTTCTGGATTCCTCCCGTCAATGCCGTCCGAATTGCGAAAGGGATTGCCGAGCGTCTCAAACAACTTCGGCCAGAAGCCAAAGACTACTTCGAGGCTCAGTTCGCGAAGTTTCTCTCGGACATCAAAGGCAGAGCGCGGGAGTGGGAGGCCAAGGCCAAACCACTGGCTGGAATGAAAGTTGTGACTTATCACAAAAGCTGGACCTATGTATCAAAGTGGCTCAAGCTGGAAGAGGTCAGTTACGTCGAGATAAAACCTGGGATTCCACCTTCTCCAGATCATTTGCTACGGCTCGTTGCGCTGATAAAGGCCGAAAAAGTTTCGGCTCTGTTAATGGAGGACTACTACAACAAAGCCATTGCCCAGGAGGTTGCGGGGCAAACTGGTGCCAAGCTGGTGCCGATGCCGTCCGATGTCGGTGCCAGGCCCGGTGTTAAAACATACTTTGACCTGGTCGATGCGATACTTCGAAACCTCGATGGGGTGATTCGCTAGGAGCGGCGCAGAAGGCGATACACGGCCGCCAGCGGCCAATAGATGGCAGCGCAGGCCACCATCAGCGGTCCCGTTGGCCAGGACTCCACGAAGGACAGATAGAAGCCGCCTCCCGCGGCAAGCATTGCACCGCCGATTGACAGCGCAAGCACGCCGCGCACGGAATCCGAGGCGAGCAATGCGGCGCCAGCGGGTAGCACGAGAAATCCAAACACCGGCAGGGCGCCGATGGCGCGAGTCGCGACGGCCACCGAAATCCCGATGGATACGTGAAGCAGAAGGTCAAGCTTCGTCACCGGTAGGCCCACCGCTTGAGCCATTTCCCGATCGAAGGAGACGAAAAGGAAGTCTTTGAAGAGAAACGCGTGTGAGCAGAACACTGCGAGTGCGACGGCAGCCAGCTCGACGAAGTGCTCGCGCCGAATCGCCACCGCGTTCCCGAACAAAAGGTCGCCCACTTCGTGGGCCTCTTGGACAATCCTCGGGCTCGCCAGGATGAGGATCGCGACTGCGGTGGCAGCGAGGTAGGCAAAGGCAACGAGGCTTTCCGGCGACGTTCGCTCGACCCTCGAGACGTACCCCAGAACGGCGGCCACGATTCCTGCCAGGACGAGGGCGAGCACGACCGGGTCTAGATAGATCGGCGTGGGAGCGTGGGGATCCATGCCGAAGTAGCTGCCGATGAAGAAGCCGAAGGCAACTCCCAATCCGGAGATTTGTCCCAGCGCGGCCGATACGAACGCGAGCCGCCGGAGGACGACGAAAAATCCGAGGTAGCCACACAGCGCTGCAGCGACTAGCGCGGCAACGATGGCATTGCCGAACAGCGCCCAAAAGTCGGAGACGCTGATGGAGTCGCTCACGTCGGTCGCCCCGACTCGACGAAGACGACTGTACGGTCACCGCGGTGCTCCAGCGAAACTCTTTGACCGTAAAGTCGCGAGAGCGCCTCCGCCGTCAACAGCTGTTCGCTTCTCCCGGCAGCAAACACTCCGCGCCTGGCGTCCATCATCACCACCTCGGTGGAGTAGATCGCCGCGGAGGAGATCTCGTGGGTGACGAAAATCACCGACACCTTCTCCCGGTCCGCAAGTTGGGCCACTTCGGCAAGCAGCGCTGCCGAGGCTACGGGGTCCAAGTCTGCAGTGAACTCGTCGAGCACGAGCAGCTCCGGCTCGCCGCAGAGGGCGCGGGCAAGAAGGATCCTCTGCCGTTGTCCGCCTGAAAGGGAGCGGAATAGCACGCTGGCCGTCTCTGGCATCCCCACCTTCTCGAGTTGCTCGAACGCGGCCCGTCGGTCTCGAGCTTTGGGGAATCGCCCCAGTCCGATCAGACCGTAGCGGCCCTGCAGCACCACTTGCAGCGACGTGAGCGGGTACACTGAGTCCACTCGGTGCGTTTGTGGCACGTAGCCGACGCGCGGAATTCGCCCCGTCGGAAACACTCGCTGTCCTGAGAGCAGTGGAAGGAGGCCGATCAAGCTCTTGAGCAGCGTGCTCTTCCCGCCCCCGTTCGGGCCCAGGACGGCCAGCCGCTCGCCGCTTCGGACAGAAAGGTCAAACGGCGGCAGCAGCGGCCTCTTGTAGCCGATCTCCGCCTTCTCCAACCTGATGAGTTCCAAGGCACGCGACCATCCGATGGAGTGGCAGGTGCGTCAAGCAAATCGGACTCTGAACGAGGAGATCCGCCTCGCCGTGGCGCGTGCGCGCGCGACTGCAGTCAGCGTTCCCCGCCGCGTGAAGCAAGACCGAGGACCGAAGGCGTGCGGCAATCTTCAGGCGAGGTGCGCCGTGCCACGGCAGGCGCTCCGGACCACAGGCGCAACTCCGGAGCGTAAGCGCCCCGACTGTCATCGCTGCACTTCGCTCAAATGTTCACTATGCGAGGGAGCGCGCTCGCTGAAATGCAACGAACGATGCCAGCGGGTGTCGCGAGTCGTCGAGCTGAGTGTTCAATTGGCGCCGCATGCGAAAGAGCAAGATTGCCGTCGCGCGAGGCGTTTGATTGGAGGGGCTGGCTGTACAAAAACTTCAACAGGATTGGGGTTCCCATGAAAATTCGATCGATGCAGTTCGCGCTCCCTGTAGTTCTGGTCACGGCCGTAGTGGCTACGTCTGACGCAAACGAGCACCACCGGGGGTTTACTGCCTCCGCTCAGTTAAGCAGCTTCAACGAAGTTCCTGTCATCGTCACCGGAGCGCACGGTTCGCTTAGACTGACGCTCAGCGATGACGAGACCACCCTGTCATTCGAATTCAGCTGGGCGGGCTTGTCTGGTAATCCAGCCGCTGCGCACATTCACGTCGGCCAAGTTGGAGTCAATGGCGGCGTGACCATCTTCTTCTGCGGCGGCGGGGGACAACCCGATTGTCCTCAGTCGACGTCAGGCATGGTCACTGGGACTGCAACTGCAGCCAATGTGCAGGCCGTTCCCGCGCAGGGAGTGGAGGCGGGCAATCTGAATCAGGTCCTCGATGCAATGCGAAGGGGCTTAACGTATGCGAATATCCATACGCCGCCGCAGTTTGGAGGGGGCGAGGCTCGAGGACAGATACACGTGCGCGGCAGGGGGGACGACTGAGGTTGTTGAACGAGTAGCGCTCCACCATCCTCCCCACTCAAGCACGCAGGAGGGTCAGGATCGCAAAGACGCAGAAGAGCAATCCCGCAGCGCGCCGAAGCAGGCGCGTCGGAAGGCGTCGGCCGACGGCTCGCCCGACGAGCGCAGCGATCGCCGCGCCCGCCCATAAGCCGAGTGTGGCGCCGATGAAAACCGAGAGCGGCGCCCGGAATCGCGCAACGAGCGCAGCACTTCCGATCTGAGTGGCGTCTCCCCATTCGGCGGCGAACACCAGCCCAAAGCTGCGGCCAAGAACGGAAACGAGAGAACGATCTGTTCTTTCGGCGCCATCTTCCGACTGCCCTTCGTTTTTAAAAAGAAGCAGCAGGCCGAAGACAAAGAAGACGGCGGCGGTTAGCCAACGGACCCACGCGTTTGGAAGTTGGCCGACGAGCGATCCAAGCCCGACAGCAATAACTCCCTGGACCACGAACGCCCCCATTGCTCCCAGGAGGACCGGCGTTGCCCGGTAGCGGGAGGCCAAGACGAGCACCATGTACAACGTCTTGTCCCCCAGCTCGGCCAAGAAAATCAGCGCGAAGCTCGTGAACAGGGGCGTCAGGTGCATGGCGAGCGACTGTTGCTCGAAGAACTGACCGCCGTCCAGAGCGGATTGCCCTCATTGCAAACAAAATCGAGCGGCCGCCCTGAGAGGCATCATTCTTTCAGCAGCTGGGCGCAGATTTTCAGGACTTCGATGCGAGCGTACTTTTTATCAACCGATGGTATCGCATACCACGGCGCATCCGGGCGATGTGTGCGATCAAACATCTCCTGAATCGCCGCTTCGTAGTCCCTCCACCTCTTGCGATTGCGCCAATCGTCGGGAGTGATCTTGTAACGCTTCATCCGATCGTGCTCCCGATCTTTGAATCGGTCGAGTTGGGTCTTCCGGTTGATGTGCAAGAAGAATTTGGCCATCTTGACTCCGTCGTCCGTGAGCGTCTTCTCGAAGGCGTTGATCTCATCGTACGCGCGGCGCCACTCCTCCTCGCTGGCGAACCGCTCCACGCGCTCCACCAGGACTCGTCCGTACCAACTGCGGTCGAACACGGCGAGCTCGCCTTTCTCCGGAGCTCGATCCCAAAACCGCCAAAGGTAATGCTGGCGCGCCTCCTCATCCCTCGGGGCAGCGATCGGCCAGACTTTGTAGCCTCGCGGATCCAACTCCATTGTCAGCCGTTTGATCACGCCACCCTTGCCGGCCGCATCCCAACCCTCGAAGACGAATATGGCTCGACGCTGTTTCAGGTAGGCCTTGATTTGAAGGCCGAGCAGCTCCCGCTGAAGGGTGCGCAGCCGATCCTCGTAGTCGATATGAGGATCCAGCTTCGTGCTCAAGTCCACCTGGTCCAGCCGCAGTGTGCCCGGAGGGTGGACTTTGTACTCATAGCATTCGACGCGCGGCTTCACTCTGGCCTGCTGAATATCATCCCTTCGTGCTTTGGCGAGTAGATGAAAGCGAGCACCCCGGCAATCCGAGATGTGACAAAGCTGCGATCAGCGGCCCGATGCGGAAGCATCATCGATCGCGGAATGGGTCCCAGCCGATGCAGGTCTCGGTTCGACGGTGAAGTGGCTCGCCTCGCGCTCTGCCACTGTCTCGCCGTCTTCCGGAGGCTGGTCTCCGAGCCAGTGGGCCATGTCATCCGCCTGCCAGGTGTACGGATGACCGTTCAGCTTGACGCGACCTTCGGCGACGGCGTTGGTTGCCTCTAGCAAGCTCAGGCCTGAGAGGTCGCGGACGAGCGCCTCGAAACGACCCTGACGCTTGGCATTGATGAATCGACCGCGATGCCTGGCCGAGTAAGCGGTGTGGTACCAGGAGGGTCGAAAGGCAACGCCATCCAAATCAAGCCTTCGCGCGACCTGTGCGAGCAGCTCCACCATGTCTCGAGCAAGTCCTAAGCCAGGCGCATCCTGACCCGGCAACTGCGGTCGATCGGCAGTAAAGCGAGCTCGCGGGTGGCGAAGAGCGAGCCAGTTGACGAAGAGAAAATCCCACGACGCGATCCGCCGCCGCTCCAAGACTGCCTCGACAAGGACATGCTCTTTGCCGTCCGCGCGACCCAGAACGCGGAGGGCGTTGCCCGGCGAAGCACCCATCTCCAGGCGAATGTCGCTATAGCCAAGGCGCTCCAGATGCGACATCAGGCCGTATCGAGATAGGGCGTACTCGAGGCGCTCCCGCGAATAAAATCCAAGCGCGCGCGGCTCCTCGGCCGAGCGCTTCCACAGCGATTGTTCGAGCTCCTCGGCGCTGAGTGGCTCTCCCGCCCGCGGGGCAAACTGCTCCTCGCCGATGATGCGGCGCAAACGCGACGCCATCGGATCGTACCGAGCGCCGATGCGGGCGCGGGTTCGGCCGGCGAGAATGAAACCGACCTGGGCGAGGATTTTCCAAGCCTGAGGGTGGTAGCCTCCTCCGGGAAGCCAGACGCTCGGCAAGTGGGCGAAGTGTTGGGCCACGCGGATGTCGCGCTCGCGCGCGCCGTCCAGGGTCAGTCGGATCCTTCCCAGTCGATCCCCATCCAGCACGTCGCCGCCGGCGATCACGAACGCCAGCTCGCATCGGGGCATTCGAGACACGAGCGCGGCAAGCGCAGCCAGGTATTGATCATCCTTGCAGCCGGCGGGAAGCAGGATTTCGTCGACGCCGGCGATGGGTCCCCAGTCTGCTCCGGAGATCGATCCCATCCAGACGCGTGGATCGGCGCGAAGGCATTCTGCCGTTCCATCGCCGGGATGCGCATCCAGGTCCAAAACATTGATCTGGCCGCGGAAGCCCTCTCTCCTGAGCGCCGCAATCGCGACCGCAATATCGTTGACGACGCACAACCCGCCGCCGTGATCCGGCGCCGCGTGGTGGAAGCCGCCGAGCGTGTTTAAGGTGGGACAACGGCCGGCGAGCGCAAGGCGCGCCGCTTCAACAGTGCCTCCGCAAGCAATGCGCGCGGTTCGCAGCACGTGATCGACCGGCACCTCCGAGGCGTCAACCGCGAAGATTCGAGCCAGAGTCTCCGACCGCGAAAGTGACTCCAGATACTCGGGCGTGTGCACGAGCATCAGCTCGGCGTAGCTTGCCGGCCTGGGGTGGCGCAGCTGCTCCCCCGGCACTACTCGATAATCTGCCAAGCACCAGGCGACGAGGTCGGCTCGCCGCAGCTCGATGCCCGTCGTGTGCTCCAAGCTGGGGAGCGGAAGGCGATAGGCGCGATCATAAAAGACCGCCAGCTCGCGACGCCGGAGGTGCCGCTCGATCCGATCGACCCAAGAGAGGAGATTGTCCTGGGCGCCCGCCAACCGGGATCGAAGGCGCGAGCCCCTCGACCAGGGTGCGCCTAGCGACGATGCTCGTTCACCGGTCGTTCGCCCAGCTCCGAATGGCTATTCCTTTGCCTGCGAGTGGGCCTCGACGAACCAAAGCCACTTGTCGAGGCCTCGCGATATCTCTGTAAACAAATCCGTTGTATCGACGTCGCCGATTCGATCAGCGTCGGAGATGGCCTGGCGAACGTTCTTGCCGAAAGCTGCGAGCGCAGCGGTCAGGGCCGTTACGTGTTCCTTGCCCGTGGAGGCCTGCAGCGGGTACTCGGAAAGAGTGGAGCGCTTCGCAATGCTGCGCGCCGTCCCCTCGACAGTACCGCCGAGCTGAACCGCTCGTTCGGCGATTTCATCGACGTACTCTTCGACAGCCTCGTTGACCTCGTCGAAGAGTTTGTGAAGCGAGATGAAATGGGGGCCCTTTACGCTCCAGTGCGCTTGCTTCACCTGCGTTTGTAGGTCGATAGCGTCGGCGAGGCGCGCATTCAGAAGACGTACGGCCTCGCTGCGAACCTTCTCCGACAAATCGTTGGCGGTGGGGTACATATCTCTCTCCTTAGCGATTGATTGAGTGTCCCCGTTGGGTAGCGGCTAAGGACTGCGATTGCAAATGGAATGGAGCTACGGGTTGTACGCCTCGACGGAGCTCAGGATTGAGGCGTCCTGGCCACCGATGGCATAGATACGACCGTCTGGCCCCAGCGCTGCCCCCAACGTGGATCGCCCCGCGTTCATCGAAGCCACGAAGGTCCAGGTGTCGTTACTCGGATCGTAAGCCTCGGCGCTGGTCGGTGCGCCCGCGCCGACGCTCCCTCCGATGGCGTAGATCCGGCCATCGGCCCCGATCGAGCCGGCGACGGCATAACGGACGACGTTCATGTCCGAGATCGCACTCCAGCTGTCCGTCGTCGGATCGTAAACGTCCCCGGATTGCGAATAATCGTCGCCGCCGCCTTCCTCGGCGTAGCCGCCGAACACATAGATGCGACCGTCCGGACCGGTCACGCACCCAAAATCAGACCGAGGCCGCGGCATGTCGGCGCCGCGGTACCAGCGATCTGTGCTCGGGTCGTAGATGTCCACATTTGGGATCGGATCGCCGAACATTCCGCCTCCGATGACAAACATTCTGCCGTCGGGCGCAGTAGCTGCGGACTGGCCTTGTCGCGGGGTGGGAATGTCAGCCCGCCGGCTCCAGTAGTTGAAGATGGGATCATAGACCTCGACGGAGGGCTCGAAGAATGGAAATCCCTGGTGATACCCGCTGAAAACATAGATGCGACCGTCATTGCTGACCGCCGTTCCAAAGTGTCGGCGGAGCGCCGAGATGGAGGCCACCTGGGTCCAGCTGTCAGAGCCCGTGTCGTAGGCGAAGACGGAGGTAACCTGGGGCATGTACTGGTTGCCGCCGGCGATGGCGTAGATGCGGCCATCCCCGGCGGTAGCGGCGCCCAGCTCCCATTTCTCCTCCGGCAGCGGTTGGACGAATGTCCAGCTGTCAGCGCGCGCCGCGGAGGTCGCCAACGCTGCGATGCCACAAAAACCAACGGCAAAAAGTCTCATCGCTGTCCTCCCCGTCAAGATGGTTTGAGCGGGCTCGCCGATTGCGTATTGATATGGCAGCTCGATGTCAATCTCGAAGCAACCGATTTCGGAGCAGCGCTCCTCTAACGCCGATATTTACGAGCGAATGGACGCAGCCACAGGCAAGGTGGATCAACCGCGGCCGCTGCGCGTTCTCGTGGTCGACGACGAGCGCAACATTCGCGCCACCCTTCGCATATGCCTCGAGGGGTTGGGGTGCAGCGTGAGCGAGGCGGCGACGCCGGAACGAGCCATCGCGTCGATCAGCCAACAAGCGGCCGACCTCGCCTTCGTCGATCTTCGCCTTGGCTCCGAGAACGGCCTGGATCTCATCCCCAAGCTGTTGGCGGAAAACCCCGGGCTGGACATCGTGCTGATCACCGCCTACGCCAGCTTTGACACCGCAGTGGAAGGAATCAAGCGGGGCGCGCGCGACTACCTCCCCAAGCCGTTCACGCCGGCGCAGATCCGCCACGTGGTGGAGAGAGTTCAGTCTCACCACGAGACGGAGCGAAAGCTGAGCGAGCTCGAGCGACAGCTGGCGAAGCTTGCGCCTCAACCGATTTTTGAGACCCAATCTCCGAAGATGCAGGCGGCGCTGGCGGTCATTTCGCGGGCGGCGAACTCCGAGGCCACGGTGCTCTTTTCGGGCGAGAGCGGAACGGGGAAGGGAGTTCTTGCCCACGCGCTTCATGCCGCCAGCGCGCGCCGGGAAGGTCCGTTCATCACCGTGAATTGTCCGGCGCTCTCCGAGCAACTGCTCACGAGCGAGCTTTTCGGCCACGCGCGCGGCGCATTCACCGGGGCGGTGAAGGATCAGCCCGGCCGCGTGGAGCAAGCGGAAGGGGGAACGCTTTTCCTGGACGAGGTAGGGGAGCTCGGCAGCGGCCTGCAGAGTCAGCTCCTCCGATTTTTGCAGGATAAGGTTTTCGAGCGCCTCGGGGAAGGCAGAACGCGCCGCGCGGACGTCCGAGTGGTGTCCGCGACCAATCGAGATCTCGAGCAGGACGTGAACGGAGGGCGTTTCCGAGATGACTTGCTTTACCGGCTGAACGTGGTGGAGGTGAAGCTGCCCGCGCTTCGCGATCGCCGCGAGGACATCGTGCCTTTGGCCCGCCAGTTCTTGGCCTTTTTCAGAAGGGCGTCGAAGCGGCCTCGCCTCGAGCTCTCCTCCGCGACCGAGGAAGTGTTGAAAGCGTACTCCTGGCCGGGCAATCTTCGCGAGCTGCGCAATGCGATCGAGCGAGCGGTCATTCTCTGGCCTTCGGACGTGGTGGAGCCGCAGGCGTTTCCGGAGCGAATATCCGCTGTCAATCGAAAGGAGATCGGTTTGGGAGGAGCGCACTCGCTGGAGGAGATCGAGCGCGAGCACATCCTCCGCGTCCTGGAGCGATCCACCAATCTCGAGGAAGCGGCGCGAACGCTCGGCATCGACGTCTCCACGCTGTGGCGCAAACGGCGCAAGTACGAAAGCGGTTGATCAAACTCCAGTTCGTGCCCGAGGCAAGGTGAACCAGAAGGTGCTGCCGTACCCCGGTCTGCTTTCAAGGCCGATTTCGCCGCCGTGCGCCTCGACGATCTCGCGCGAGATCGACAGGCCGAGCCCGGCGCCGCCCGACGCGCTTCCGGGGACGCGGAAAAACTTCTCGAATACCCGCTTCTGGTATTCGGGCGGAATGCCTTCGCCGCTATCGGTGACCTCGAAGCGGGTCGACCCACCGGAGCGGCCGACGCGAATGCTGACGCGGCCTCCCTCAGGCGTATGTCGAATGGCATTGCTGATCAGGTTGTTCAAAACAAGCCCGACTCGATCGGGGTCGAGTTCGAGCTGATCGACATCCGCCGCGATTGAGGTCTCCAGGTGGATGTCCTTTTGATCGGCCGAGAATTCCTGGGACGCGATGGCCTTCGACAAAAGCTCGGCAGCGGAAATCGGCCGGACCTGGAGCTCGAGCCTTCCGGACTGAATGCTGGAAAGGTCCAGCAGATCATCGACGATGCCCTGCAGCCGTTCGCAATCCTGACGCGCGGAAGCGAGCAGCTCGGCCTGCTTAGGGGTGAGCGGCCCCACGGCCTCTTCGGCGACCAAGTGGATCGCCATTCGAAGCGACGTGAGCGGGGTGCGAAACTCGTGGGCCACGGTGGCGACGAGATCATTTTTCAGCTCATCGAACCGCTTGAGGCGAGTGACATCCTGAAGGATGACGGTGGCGGCGCTGATCCCGGATGCCTCGGCGTAAACCGGAGAGGCTCGCGGCAGGAAAAAGCGCGCGCCCTCGGGTAGGTCGACTCGCACCGCCTCCTCGTAGCCGCGCGGCACGTATGCGCCCTTGCCTCCGAGGACGTGGGCGCGCGCCCGCTCGAGGACCTCGCGCAGGTCGGGTGAGAGGCGAGCCAACGGATCTCCAGCGGCGTCGAGCGACAGCCCCAGAGCCCCTTCCGCGCTCTTGTTCACATTGACTATCGCGCCCTGCGCCCCGAAGACGATCACCGGGTCCGGCAGGCTGTCGATTGCTGCTTGAGATGCCTGCTGCGCTTGAAGAAGCTCGCCCAGCGAGCTTTCGCGGTATCCCTTGAGGCGGTCGGCCATCGCGTTGAAATCAGCGGCCAGCTGACCAATTTCGCCGCCTTCAGCCACTCGCGCGCGAGCCTCCAAGTCGCCCTGTCCCAAGCGGCGAACCGCCTGGCTCAGAATGGAAACCGGCCTCAGAGCGCGGGCAGTCAGCGCGCTGGAGAGCCACAGACCTGTCACCAAGGCAGCGAAAACCCCGAAGATGGTTAGTTGTCGAACCTGCTCACCGCGCCGACGAAGGGCGTCGCTCTTCTGGACCATCGCGTCCTGGTTGAGGTCCAAGATCACGTCTGCGGCATCCTTCACTTCGACGAAACTCGGATTCAGAGTTGAAATGTAGGCTTGCTTGAGCGAGTTCGGATCGGTGTGCTCTTTGAAATCATCGAACTCTGCTTGATATCGCTCCCAGAGCTGTCGCAATCGTCGGGTGGCCTCCACTTCTCCCGGCTCGGTGATGTTCCCTTCCTGGACCCGAAGCTCGGTCTCGAACTTCGGTCGAAACTGCTCCGCTTGGCGCAGCCCACGCTCGCGCTCACCGATGACGAGAAACATCGCGGCGCTGTCGATTCGCTCGATTGCCTCCTTCATCCGCTGCGCCGCCAGCACGCTGCGAAAGTTATCCTTGAGAATGTTTGTGCCCGAGCGCTCCAGCTCGCCGATGGTGATCACCGCCACCGTCCCGACCAACACCAACGCCAGCGCCAGAGGACCCTGGGCGATCAGCAGCTGCGTTCGCAGTTTCATTCGGCGCTTAGGCCACGCTGGATGACACGCTCAGTATCCATCCGTCGCTGGTTTGAGCGTCACCTTTCCACGAAACGAGCGGAACAGGTACACAAAATAGGCGATGGCCAGCAGCACCGCGGGGATCCACCATACCAGACCGATCAAGAGCCCGGTTCGTCCGCTCGAAGAGTTCCACACGGTGAGGCTGCTTGCCGGATCGAGCGTGCTGGGAAGAATCGTTGGGAACATCTCCGCGGCGGTAATCGCCAGCATCCCGGCGATGAATCCCGCTGAACCCAAGAACGCGGACAACTCCTTGCGTCGTCCAAGCGACAGGTACACCACGGCCAGAGCTGCCACGGCGACCAAGAGCAACGGCCAGGTCCAAGGTCGGCTGATCAACATCTTGAAAATCGCAGGCTGGACGTATGAAGTGCCAATCGTGGCCACGATGGCCATGGGTAGCACCAGGATCCAGATGCGCCTCGCCAGCCGTTCGCTTCGCTGCGCGACGGTGCCGCTGGTCTTCCAGAACAAGAACAACGCGCCATGTCCGGCAAGAACCAGGGCCACGAAAACCGCGACCAAAATGGTGTACCAATCCAGCGCCCCCGGCTCCGGCCCAGTGCGGAAATCGGTGAACAGCGGAGCGCGAAAGTAGCCGGTTGAATCAAGCGGGACGCCGCGGATCAGATTTCCCAGCGATGCGCCCAAAACAAGCGCGATCAGCAGCGACGCCAAGGCGAATGTCGCATCCCAGAAGCTTCGCCAGAGCGGGTTTGATTGGTGCGATCGAAATTCTATCGACACACCGCGAAGGATGAGCAGCCAGAGGACGATCATCAGCGGCAAGTAAAACCCGCTGAAGGCCACCGAATAGACCCGCGGGAATGCAAACACCAACGTGCCACCTGCGGCAACCAGCCACACTTCATTTCCGTCCCAAAACGGACCGATGGCGGAAAGGACAGTGCGCCGCTCATCGTCTGTTTTGGCGACGAAAAGATGGAGAATGCCAGCGCCGAAATCGAATCCATCGAGGACGACATAGACCGTGAGCATGAAGGCAATCAGCACGAACCAGGCGGCTTCCATCGGTGTCTCGCTAAGCGCTTGCCGGCTTGCTGCGGGAGACTGGGCCGTGCGCAATCTCCCTGCCGACCAAATAAAGAAATACAATTCCAAGGACGAGATAAAGGCCCAAGTAACCCAAGGTGGAGAACGCTACCGTCCCGCCGCTCACATTCGGCGAAGTGCCGTGGTCGGTGCGTTGCAAGCCATAGACGATCCAGGGCTGCCGCCCGAGCTCTGCCGTCATCCAGCCGGCGGTAGTCGCAATGTATGGGAATGGAGCGGAAAGCATTAAAATCCACAGCATCGGCCGGAAACGGTACAGAGCGCCCTTCCAGAGCAGAATGCCGGCGCAGGCCATCACTGCGATGAATATCGTGCCCAGCCCAACCATCACGTGATACATGTAATAAAGCAGCTCAACGTTGTCGGGCCACAGCTCTCTTGGAAAGTCCTCCAGACCATACACAGTGGCGCCGAACGATCCATAGGCGAGAAAGCTCAGCACGTCCGGCACGATCAGAGGGTTGTCCAAACGATGAGCAGCGACGTCTGGTTGCCCGATGATCACCAGCTCGGCTCGAGCGCTGCTCTGGAATTTGCCCTCCATCGCTGCCAGCGTGGGCCGCTGGTGGTCAGCGACCAACCGCCCATGCCGGTCGCCGGTGGGGAAGAGCTGTAAGAAGGAAGCGATCAAACCGGCGATCACCCCAATCCGCAGGCAGATTCGCGCATGCGGCTGGTGCAGGTTCATCAGAGCCCAGTAAGCGCCAATCGCGCAGACGACGAAAGATGAGGTGATCACCGCCGCGCTCATGGTATGCAAATACTCCCATATCGCCCAGGCATTGAAGAGATAGGACCAGACATCTGCCAGATGCAAGGCACCACCCGGGCCGACGACGTAACCGGTGGGATGCTGCATGAACGCATTGGTCACCACGATGAAGTATCCCGAGAGCCAGGAGCCTAGAAACAGCATCAGCGCAGCGCCGAAGTGACCCTTGGGTCCCAGTTTCTTCTCGCCAAAAAGGAAGAGCCCGAGAAAAGCCGACTCGGCGAAGAAAGCAAACATTCCTTCCATCGCTAGTGTGAGCCCGATCACGCCTCCGGCGAAGTCCGAAAAACGGGCCCAATTGGTGCCGAACTGGAACTCCATCGGAATTCCGGTCACCACGCCAACGGCGAAGTTGACGCCGAAGATCTTCGCCCAGAAGCGCGCCACCTCGTTGTGATGCTCATCGCCTGTCCGCAAGGCGATGAGCTTGAAGACCACGATGAGCAAGGCGAGGCCCATCGTGAGCTGCGGAAAAAGGTAATGATAGGTGATGGTGAACCCGAACTGGAATCGATCCCAAGCGAGGGCGTCCATGGCGCATCTATAATCGACGCTCCGTAGGCGCTCAATTCGTCACTGCGCGGAGGGGGCGCTGCGTGCGCTTTAAGTGACGGCTTGAGTCGCTCGCTTCAGATTGAACCCGAGCGAGAGAACGACCACCGCTGCGCAACCGATGACGTTGTACCAAAGAAAACCCAGTGTGGAATAGCGAAAGACGATAACCACGATCAGCTGGGCCAGCAGCGTGGCCCAAAAGACCGGCGTTCCGCCAACCCGCTTGAGGAAGAATCCCACCAGAAAAACACCGAGCATCGGACCGTAAAAAATCGACCCCAGGATGTTGACGGCTTGAATCAGGTTGTCGAGCAGCGAAGCGAAGGCGGCGAACAAGACGCCGACGATGCCCCAGAAGACGGTGAAAAGCTTCGCTGCCAGGAGGTAGTGGTCGTTGCTCGCGCCGGGTTTAACGGTGCGCTGGTAAAAATCGACCACCGTCGTTGTGCCCAGGGCGTTCAAGGCAGCAGCGGTGGCGGACATGGCGGCGCAGAGGACCACCGCGACCAGAAGGCCCACCAGACCGGGGGGGAAATGCTTCAGCACGAAGCTGATGAAGACGTAGTCCGCGTCGTTCCTCTCGGCTCGGGGGTCCGCCTTGGCAATGAGGTCCTTTGCTCGCTCGCGGATGCCGCGAAGCTTCGCTTCAACCGATTTCAAGTCGCGGCCGGCCGGCGAGGAGGACCGCCAATGAGGAGTGGACAACCATTCGTCGAGGACGTTTTTTTTCTCTAGAAAGGCGCGGCCATAGGCGGACTCAATCTCCTGGAGCTCGGCGGCCACGGGCGTGCTTCGAATTCGGTTCAACTCGGCCTCATTGAAGAACACCGGCGGTGGATTGAACTGGTAAAAGACAAACACGATGACGCCGACGAGTAAAATCATGAACTGCATTGGTACCTTCACCAGGGCATTGAAGAGCAGCCCCAGCCGGCTCTCGGTGAGAGAGGCGCCGGACAGGTACCGCTGCACTTGCGATTGATCTGTGCCGAAGTACGCCAGAGCGACGAAAAGCCCGCCGGTCATTCCCGACCAGAAGGTGTATCGAGTATCCAAGCGCGTCGAATAGTCGATCACCTTCATTTTCCCGAGAGCACCGGCAATGCCAAGCGCATCGCCAAATGAAACGTTCGCTGGCAGTCGGGAGAGCACGAAAAAGAAAGCCAATGCCATTCCCCCGAGCATCACCGCCATCTGATACGTTTGAGTTTGGTTGACGGCGCGCGTCCCGCCGGAAACGGTGTAGAGGATCACCAGCGCGCCGATCGCGATGTTGGTGAGATGCAAGGGCCATCCAAGCACGGTGGAGAGAATTATCGCCGGAGCGTAGATGGAAATGCCGGCTCCGAGCCCCCGCTGCAGGAGAAACAAAAAAGCGGTGAGCTGCCGCGTTTTCAGATCGAACCGGCTCTCCAGGTACTCGTACGCGGTATAGACCTTGAGGCGCTTGTACAGCGGAACGATCGTCGCCGAGAGGATCACCATGGCGATCGGCAGTCCGAGATAGAACTGCACGAACCCCATTCCGTCCTCGTAACCTTGCCCCGGAGTGGAGAGAAAGGTGATCGCGCTGGCTTGGGTCGCCATGATCGACAAGCCAATGGTCAGCCATCGTGTGTCGCTGCCCCCTCGCAGATACGCGTCGACGCTGCGGATGCCGCGCGTTCTCCAGATGCCGTAGGCGACGATCAGGACCAGGGTCGCGAGCAAGACGGCCCAGTCGACCGCCCTCATTGGTAGACCTTGCTGATCAGCGAGAAGATGAGGACCAGAACGGCCAGCGTCGCAATCACCAGAAAATAGATCCCGGACCAACTCTTGAACAACGGAGGTTTGTCCGGGTCATTTTCCATAAGCGATCAGATTCGCAAAGAATCGATATGCGCCAGGAACTCCCGCTGGGAGCTGCCGAAAGAATGCCAGCCCGGTGTAGATGAACGCTCCTTTGCCGTACTTGGTCACCAGAAGACTTCCCTTCTTCGGAGGCTCGCCCGGATCGCTCATCGAGAGAACCGCGTCGTAGTGTTCGCTCCACTTTCCCGCGAAGTAGAGCCCGCGCTCCTGAACCCACCCCTCGAAGTCCGCGTCGCCGAGCTGATTCGGTTTTTGCAGCACCGGGTGTTTGGGAATCGCGAACTTCACCGCTGCTGTTTCATCGGTAACTCGGTCCTGTGAGATCTCGAACGGGTAAGGCCCGATGTCGGCCGGCAGCTTGCTGAGGCGATTGTTGGTACTGTACTGAACGACGAGCGTTCCGCCCGCCGAGACGTAATTCATCAGCTTGCGGTGGTAGAAAGGCATTCGTTCGTTTGTGTTGTAGGCGCGAACTCCGATCACGATGGCCTCGAATCCATTCAACGGCTGATCCCGCAGAGCCTCGTCGCCCAAAATCGTTACTCGGTAACCCACTTGTCGAAGCGCTGCCGGAACCTCGTCGCCGGGACCTGGGACGTAGCCGACGTTGACCTTGCTCTTTTGCAAATCGAAACGAACGAGCTTGACCCGCGACTCCGGAAAAAGCGTCTGGATTGGAATATGCGAATGCTCGACCTCCTGGTAACCGCGAGACAGGCTTTGGCCGCGGACTTCGGCAACCAGCCTGAGGGTTCCCGTCGAGGACGAGCGAGGTCCGGTGGTTGTGGCCTTCGGCGGCTCAACCTCGAAGCTGACCTCTTCCTCGGAGCCTTTCTGGCCCAGCTTGAAGGGAATGGATGGCGGGTTCGCGCTCCAGCCGGTGGGCAGCTCCGGGCGCAAGGTGCCGGTTGCATCCACCACTCCGGATTTGAGGAAAACTCGCAATTGCTTGGGCTTTCCATCGGGGAACATCAGGAGGGTCAGCTCTGGATTGACCATGACCGCCGGGACCACCTTCACCGGTCGATAGCGCTCGCCGGCGGTGGGATCGGTCCATTTGTAAGAGATTGGTCGTACCACGTTGAAGCTGTGCTGACCGGAGCCAAGCACGAACTCCGCGCGCAGGGGCGGGGGCTCCTCGGCCAACCCAATCATCTTTTGATCGTCAACGCGGAACGTCCCCGGATCGGGCGGTTGCTCGAGCCAGTAAGGATTGGAAACCGGTGTCCCGGGCGGAACGTGCAGTACGTGCTCGAGCTGAAGCGATTGATTCGGCGGCAGCGGCTTGTTGACCGGAAGGGTGCTTCCATCGCTGAATCGGATTTCTCGAGGTTGCAATTGCGCGCCGGTCCGGTTGAGCGCTGCCACATTCACTTTGAGCTCGCCTCCGGCGACGACGTTGAAATCGCTTGCGAAGGCATCGACCCAAACCCCTGCTGCGGCGACAATGGAGGCGATGATTTCCTGCCGCTTCTGTTCCTTCCAAGGATTGGGAGGAAGCGCCTGCAGCTCTGCGTAAGCCTCCACCAGGTCTGGGATCACCTCTTGAGGAGACGTCGGCCTGAAGTGCTCCTTCGCTTTCGCCAGCAACTGGACAAGCTTCTTTGAACCCGCGGCGCGGCCCCAACTGAAATCAAGCCCGTCGAAAATGGTTTCTTTGACCGGGTCTCCCGCGAGCAGCTCGAAATATTCGAGCGCAGGTCCTCGCGAAGGCGCTGCGCCGAAGCCCTGGCTTTTGTGCATGCTTCGGCTGGCCGCGGCCATTTCTCCGTAGGACAAGCCCAGGATTGGGTTGTATGTCCCCACGTCCATCTTGATCAGCCCGGAGACGTCTTCAGGTTGGCGGCCGAAGAAGAAGCGGTTCCACAGCACCCGCTTCGCCTGCCAAGTCCCGACCAGCTTGACCTGCTCGGGATGAAACGACGGGTCGGCAGCCGCACGAAAAGCCTCCACCGTCAACGCAGCGGACGCGGTGTGGTGTCCGTGCGTGTCTGCGCCGCGGGGTGGAAAGCGAGAGATGATTACGTCCGGCTTAAACGTCCGAATCACCCAGACCACATCCGCGAGCACAGCGTCGCGACCCCAGATCGAGAGCGTCTCCTCCGCGGACTTGGAGTACCCAAAATCACGCGCGCGAGTGAAGAACTGCTCGGCGCCGTCGATCCGGCGCGCCGCCAGAAGCTCCTGCGTCCGGATCAACCCGAGCAGGGAACCCTGCTCGGGGCCGATCAAGTTCTGCCCTCCCTCGCCCCTGGTCACTGCGAGATAGGCGGCGCGAAGCAACTTTTCGTTCGCCAGGTACGCCAGCAATCGGGTGTTCTCGTCGTCTGGATGGGCGGCGACGTAGAGGACATTTCCGACCACCGATAAGCGCTCGATGTTCCGCAAAAGCTCCGCGGCACTGGGTTGCCGGGGAGGGTCTCCAGCAAGGCCTGCTTGGGGATTGAGGACCAACCCGAGCGCCGCGGTCAAGCCGAGTGATTTCATTCTCAATTGCTCGTTTAGGCGGCGAGTAGGTGATGATAATATTGCTCGTATCGCGACACCATTGGTTCGAGCATCCACTTCTGCTCCACCATTGCTCGTGCCGCGGTAGACATCTGCCGATACAGGGAGTCTTCTCGAAGCAGCCGAATGGCACTGCGCGCCATCGATGAGACATCCCCTACGTCGTGGAGGAAGCCAGTTTCGCCGTCGACAACGACTTCCGGCATGCCGCCGACCCGCGAGGCTACCACCGGAATTCCGCAGCTCAGGGCTTCGAGCGCCGCCAGACCGAAGCTTTCGGTCTCGCTCGGAAGCAAAAACACGTCGCTGTTTTGTAGCACCTCGAGGAAGTTCAGTTGCTTGCCCAAGAAACATACCGTGCCGGCGAGATTCATCCGGTGAACCAGGCTTTCGATGCGCGAACGCTCGGGGCCATCACCGACGAGAACCAGAACCGACGGCACCGTCTTGTGAACCTCCGCAAAGGTATGAATCACGTCATCGACGCGCTTCAGTGGGCGGAAGTTCGAATTGTGGATCAGCACCCTGGGCTCGCTGCGGCCGCCGGCCAGCTTCCCCTCACCAAACAGCCGCTTCAGGTGGTCCCATCGCTTGTGCTCGACGGGTTTGAAAGCCTCGGTATCGACGAAATTGGGAATGACTTCAATCGGCACCGAGCGAGGCACGTCGAGCTTGTCGTAAGTCGCCTGCTTCAGATAGCGGGAGGGGACGGTTACTCCGTCGCTTTTGACGATGGAAAATCGGGTGATGGGCAGAAAGGAGCGATCGCTGCCCACGACGGTGATGTCCGTTCCATGGAGCGTCGTCACGACTCGCGGCGCACCAGGGCCGAGGATCTCCCGTGCCAGAAAAGCGCTGGTGGCATGAGGAATGGCGTAGTGAACGTGGAGGAGATCCAGCTTCTCGTAGGTCGACACCTCCACCATCTTCGAAGCGAGAGCGAGCGCGTAGTGGCTGTGATCGAACAACGGGTACTCGAGAACCTCCACCTCGTGGAAGAAAACGTTGTCGTGGAATTGATCGAGGCGGGAGGGAACCTCGTAGCAAATGAAATGCACCCGATGGCCGCGCCGAGCCAGCGACAGGCCGATTTCGGTCGCAATGATTCCACTCCCTCCGAAGGTCGGGTAGCAGGTGATACCCACGCCCAGGTGCCCGCCGCTCACAGCTGCACTTCCCGGACTTCCCCGGCAAACGGGTCGAGCGCGGCAAAAACTTTCTCTTTCAGCGCGGTCACGCCGTACTTGCAGGCAAAGTAGGGCAGGGAGTCACAGCGCTCCTGCGGGATCTCGTCGGGCAGGAGCATCAAGCGCAGTCGGTCAATCCGCTCATCGGCTAGGCGATTCTTGTCGAGCAAGGAGCGGCTGTACCGGCCGCTGAGCCGCGACGCCGCTCGCGCGACGGTGGCTCGCGTGCGGTTGACCGCCTTGAGCAAACCAGGATCGAGCGATTGCGCAATGGGCTGAAACTCATCCAAGTGGCGTGAGAAGTCCGTCATCAGCTGATGCCTAACAACTTCGGGCGCCGGATAATCCGCACCACTCGCATCGGCGATTTGCCGGCGCAGTTGATCGCGTGGTTTTTCGGCATCGGACGGGCCGAGGTGCAATTTGTCGAGCAAAGATCGCGCCTTCGCTTCGAGGCATCGAAAGCGAGCCCGGGGGACCACCAGAGGGATCGGAAGGTCAAAAATCCGGTACACGGGTGGGAGTTGAGCGAAATAACTGAGCTCCGCCGGGCCTCCTACGTATGCGGCGGTGGGCAGCAGGTGATCCTGAAGAATCGGCCGCAGTAAGGCCGAGCTGCTGAAGCGGAGGGGGTCCGCTTCGAGGATGCGCACTAGCTCTTCGGTCGAGATCGTCTCGTTCGAGCCCACCAGAGACCATGCTGGCCCCTGCCTTTCGAGGCGGAAGCGTTGTCCTTCGGCCCGATGCCGATGGAAAAAGAACAGCGGCGAGCCGGTCCGGACATGGACCTGCACGGCAAAGCCCGCGGCCTCCAGGGCTCCGGCCCGCTCAAGCAGAGCTGCCGCAATGCGCTCAGAGTCGATCAGCGCTTTGCGGTAGATCGGAATGGCGATTCTTGCGACGGCTTCATTCCTGGGATCGAAAACGATCAATCCTTCGTCAGCGAAAAGCGCCGCCAGCAATCCGCCGAACGCTCCGGGAAGGGTTTGGCCAGTGCGGTAGTGTTCTCGGATGAGAGGGAGGACCTCTGCTGAGAAGGGGAGCTCGCCGAGGCACTCTTCAAGGGTCGCCGCCAGTTGCTCGCTGTCCGCGTCCAGGACGCGGTGGGCAACCGAAACTCGGTCCCCGGAAGCGCCGAGTTGGTCGTCGAGGGCAAGCCGTTTTCTCGTTCCATCCGGAAGAAGGATGTGACAGTGGTTTATTTCCGGGAAATCGTGATCTTCCGTCTGCAGCCAGAAGACAGGCGCGCAACGAACTTGCGATTCTCGCTCCAAAGCGCGGGCGGCGACGATCGCCGAGGCCGCCTTGTAGAACGTAAAGAGCGGTCCAAGAAATAGGCCCGGCTGTTGGCCGGTGACCACAGCAGCAGCGCGGCCATCGGCCAGCGCGTGCAACATTCCCCTTCGGGCTGCGCTGGGCGGCAGCCGTTCGTCCTGTCGCTGCAGCTCCTCGTGCAACCCCGGCGCGATCGACCTCTCGGCGGCGCGCCGCACATGCGCAACGCGCGCATCTCGATCTCGAAAGCTCGCTGGGAGCAGCGACTGGGCAGCGGCCTCTCCGGCAAGGAAAGAGCGGAAGAAGGGTTCGCCCATCGACTTGATCAGCTCTTGTTACCCTTCCAGTCCTTGAGGGCCTTGTTCACGTCGTCCGCCATGAAGAAGGCTTGCGGGGTCTTGTCCCCGAGCGCCTTGGCCTTTTGCGCGTAAGTCATCGCATCCTTGTACTTCCCCTTGGCCGCCAGGAGCTGGGCCTTGGTCCAGAGGTTGTACCAATGCTCTTTCGCCGCGATTGACTTGTCCACCAATTGCAAGCCTGCGTCGTAGTCCTTGACCGATTCGAGCATGTATCTGGCGGCGGTGTTGTACGGACCCCAAGCGCCCTCGGTCATGGCCTTGATGTTGGCCAGAGCCTGCGCCTGCGTGGCGAGCTTGATTGGGAGAGAGACTCGCAGCTTTTCCCATTCGAGGTCCACCGACGCCGAATCGTCCGTGAAGTCGGAAATCGCGTAGGACAGCCGCTCGCGGTGGGGAACTGCCTTCGGCAGTACCTGGACTCGTACGACGTCGAGATCCTGTTTGTAATTGGAAGCGCCGTTCTGGTTGAAGTCCTTGTTGAGGATCACTGTCCACTCGGCCGCGGTGGGGATGGCGAAGAACGCATAGGAGCCCGCGGGTACAGCGCTGGTTCCAACGGTCACGTCCTTAGTGAAGGTGATCTTTGTCGGCTGATTCGCACCGGTGCGCCATACCTCGCCGTAGGGCACCAGAGCGCCCCAGATCTTCCGGCCTTTCACCGCCGGGCTGCTGTACTCGACAGTGATTTCGGTCAAGCCCACTGTCTGTGACACCTTGCCTGCCGGGCTGGGCCGTGGAAGTTGGAGTTGCCCGAACGCGGAAAACGGGGCCAGACAGAGCAAGGTCATGACAAGCGGGCGGCAATTCATGTTGTGATCCCTCATTCGACGGACCTTCCTTTCGGAAAAAGCGCAGGCGAGCGTTTCACGCTCGGCGGACGCCTTCATAGATCGATCGGCGCGAGCCCGCCACGACGATTTTCAGCGAGCCGGGCAGACTCGCTGATCAGGCTCAGCCGAGGTCCGTCCAATTCGCCGCGCGCGCTCCGCCGGCAACCATCTGCAATTCGGTAGGCGCGCGCAAGTGCTCCTCCCGGGCGGGTGGATCGAATGGCGCCCGTCCGATCTGGTTGGTGCGCCAACGAGGGCTGAAGCTGCCGAGAAAATAGTTTCGGAAACACCACCAGGCGAAGCTCCTGGTGCGAAGCTCAGCCTCGATTTGGCTCTCGATGGCGGTGTGTAGCTTCGGCAATGTGGTCCAGTGCGCGCCCGCCTTTTCGTGATGCGCGGCGTGAAACCCATTGTTGAAGAGGAGAAAATTGAGAATCTTGCCAATAAAGCTGCGCGAGTGGTTGTGATCCGACCACGGATCCGTGTGCACATGCTGGACGAAGTTGAAGAGCATGATCGTCCAAAGGGCGAACAGCGCCGGACACCCGAAGATAAGAACCCAGCTGCCGATCCCGCTCCATAACCCGAAGCGAGCGCAGGCGATCCCCAGGAGCAGAACGTGCGCTCCGGCCCAGACGACGTATTGATTGACAATCAGCCAGAAGAGCCGCCGGTTTTTGCTTCGCGCGTTGCGAATGTAGGCTTTGATTACGTCGCCTTGAAAGTAACTCGACACAAAGAAGTAACTGGCTGCGACGAGCGCACTGTTTTGATTCGTGTACCGCCAGGTGATGGTGGCGTCACCCGCGCGATTGGCGAACTTGTGATGATTGAGATTGTGGGTTGGTATCCAGGCAAAGGTCGGATAGCCGTAGAAAATGGACAAGCTATAGGCGAAGAGATTGTTCGCCCTTCGGCTTCTGAATGTGGGGCAGTGGTTGTGGTTGTGGGCAATCACTCCAGCCGAAAGGGCCAAGTAGCACGACACCGGCAGCAGGTACGGCATCGCATGAGTGGCCAGTTGGGCAGACGCAACGAGGACCATCAGCGCCACCCAGACGAGGGTGCGCCAATCGGCGCGGTTACGGAGCAGCATCAGTGGGGGCCTCGTGTCCAGCGTTAGGCTGCGCGATCTCGGACAGTCTACCCGGCCTGTAGCGCAATGCACGACTATTCCGTCCTGCTCGTTCAGCTTGAACTCCGTGTACGGTCAGCGCGTATCGCACATTGGCGCTCAGCGGCTGCTGGCTTCCGCTCCCGACGGGAAGGGCGATTCCCCGGGCGGGAGGCGATAAACCTTCACCACGTCCACGCCGCGGATTCGCACCACGTGCCAGGGCTGGCGTTGAGCAAGCTTCTCCACGGCCCTCTGATTGGCCTGGTAGAAGCGACCGGTCTGAATCGCGACGTAACAGATCCTGCCTTGGTGGCAAGATTCTTCGGGTCGAGTCATCGAGACGACCAGGTCGCCTCGACCGAAGCGCTGAGCATAGTAGAGGGCCGTCCAATCGATCTCCGTTGAGATCTCAGCTCCCGGCTCGGCGTGTTGGGCGATGTATTCGATCGCCTCTCGATAGCCGGCATCGAAGTAATCGCAATGCGGAAAATACCAGGTGACCCGACGATCGCCTCCACCGAGTCGGCTGATATAGGTTCGGAAGTGGGGCGCGTGAGATGTCGACGCCAGGAGCTCCGGTCCGATCAAAACGGCAGCGAGCAAAGCTGCGAGCCCAGTGGAAGCAAAGTTAAGGCGCACGTTGCGAGCTCGCTCGATGAGCCAAGCGGCCGTCGAACCGGCGAGCAAGAAGAAGGCCGGGAACACCGGAAGGAACATCCGAGCGTACTTTGCGCCGGTGATCGTGCCTGCGGCGAACAGGACCGCCATCCAGGTAAGCATGAGGCGCTGCGAAGGATGGCGCTTCCAGATGGCCCAAACCAGACCCGCCGCTGAGAACAACACCACGCCTGGCGTTTGCTTGACTGCGGCGAACACCAGGAAGTACCACGGTGGCATACCGAAGAGCCCGGCTTGGAAGACGTTTGGATAGAGACGGCCCATGAAGAGCATCGTCAGGTGGGTGGCCCGACCGCCGTGTGTCGCGCCGCGGACGTAGTCGAAGATGTACTTCCAAGTCGATGGAAGGACGGCCATCCAGTTGAGGGAGATCCAGATGACGAGAGAGATGCCGATCAACTGTAACCAGCGCCGCAGCGGGACTCGGTACGCCGTGTTCGTCCGCGCAAGCCAAAAGACGGCCAGAACCGGAATGACAATCTGGTGCGGATAGTACTTTGAGGCCAGCATTGCCGCCAGCGCGGCGGCGCCACCGACTTCGAAGCGTCGGGAGCGATCTTTCTCCCCATTGTCTGCTGCTGCCTTCGCCTCCGCTAGGCAGAGGCACAGCACCATCAAGAACACTCCGACCAAGACGTCTTCCTTGGCGATTCGTTGGTAGCCAATCCAGGTGACCGACACTGCACCGATCGCCGCCGCGAAAAGCCCGGCGGTGCGTCCGAACAGCCTCCGCCCCAGCAAGGCAACGAGGATCACCGCGACGCTTGCGACGATGGCGTTCGGCAGCCGGGTAATCGTCTCCGGCGCCCACTGAAGCTTGCGCCCGACAATCAATGTCAGGGCAATCAGCGACTTCATCAGCATGGGGTGCTCGAGATCGTCGCCGCCGAAATCTCCTTGTAGGTACCGATTCGCGCTTAGCCACTTGTGCAGCTCGTCGTCGGAAAAGCCTTCCTGCGCCAACCCGTGCAACCGAAACCACAGGCCCACCGCGGCGCACGCCACCAGAACCGCGAGTGCGGGGATACCCCAAGGAACCGTTCGCCCCTTCAGCTCGAGAGCCGAGGCGAGCTCGCTGCCTGCGTCGGGTGCTACTTCCATGCGCGCCTTCTTAAGTCACCTCGCGCATCGATCCAATGCGGGCAGTTGCCGGTCGCGCAGCTTGAATGCGGGCCCACGTTGAGATAAGCGCGCGCGGGGGAACCTCGAGGCAAAACATGGGAAAGCAGCTGAGAACGTTGGTCGTCGCCGTACTCGCCACAGGGACGTTCTTTCCGCGCGTGCTCTTCGCCGACGACGTGGTGCAATGCTTTCCGGGAGACCCGGTATTTCCTTCGTTCGACATGAGCTGCCAGTCGGACGATGACTGTGCGGTCGCGGTCCATCAAATAAACTGCTGCGGCACGCGGCAGGCGCTTGGCATCAATGGCCAGGAGGTAGGGCGCTTCAGCGAAGACGAAGCGATCTGCGAGTTGCAGTATCCGTCTTGTGACTGCGCTGATTTCGGCATTCGGGCGGACGATGGCCAATCCACGTACGACCCCGACGAGCTCGGGGTGGTCTGTGCCGAGAACACCTGTACGACGTTCGTCGCACCAAAATAGTTTGGGGCAAAGGCCCGCGTCCCCAGAGCCCTGGGGACACCTTGTGGGTGGTTGCAATGCCGCTTCGAACGCGGGGCAAGGGAAAAACTTCCCGCCCCGACTTGACACTGCCCCCTCGATCCACGAAGCCTGTGGCTCGCTTGCCCCAATATCCGCTCGTCAAAATCGTCGCCGAGAAGCGCCCTGAAGCAGCACGTCAGGCCGAAGTCGCCCAGCTCGAGGAGCAGTTGCGCACGGCGCTTAACGAGGCTCGAGGCGCCTGGCCGACGCTCGACGTGTCCGATGAACAATTCGTTCACTACCTGGCGGAGCGGATGCCGGCGGCCGAAAGCCCGGTGCAGTGGCTGCGAACAGTACAGGCACCCGATCTCTACTTGTGCTCTGCGTGCGCTGGTGGCAATGCCGCGGCGCTGAGCATTTTCGACACCAAGCTGCTGCCTCAGGTCGTCCAAGCCATCGCCAGCATCAACCCCGAGCCGAGCTTCGTCGCGGAAGTCCAGCAGCAGGTCAGGCGAAAGCTTCTGGTCGTGGAGAATTCGCGCTCTCGAATATCCGAGTACGCCGGATTTGGTCCTTTGCTCCATTGGCTTCGCGCGGTTGCCGTCCGCACTGCGCTCAACCTGCGCCGCAGCCAGGGAAGGCAGGACATTCCGGTTCCGGACGAGTCGCTGCTCAATCTGCCGCAGAACGTGGGCGACCTGGAGCTGGACTACCTCAAGACGCGGTACCGGAAGGACTTCACCCAGGCATTCCAACGCGCGCTATCCCTGCTCACGAGCGAAGAGCGGAACGTCCTGAGGCTGCACTTCGTGGAAGGCCTGACCTTGAGTCAGATCGGAACGGCGTATCAGGCGGACAAGTCGACGATCTCGCGTTGGATTGCCAAGGCCCGCAAGTCTCTGCTCGAGCAGACGCGGGAAGAGCTCTCGAAGAAGTTCCGCCTCGACTCTCGCGAGCTGGACAGCCTGATGTACCTCGTCCAGAGCCAGTTGGACGTGAGCATCAGCTCGCTGTTGCGCCGGACTCGGGCCTAGCTGCGGCCACCAGCTTGCGCCGCGAACGAGCTCGCCAAAACACGTAGAGCGCGACCGGAGAGAGGATCCCAACTGCGCCGTACTTGAGCGCGTCCCGGCGAAACCGCCAAAGAATGGGCTGCACCTGGTCGTCAAAGTTGCGAACCAAAAACGCGCGCCCCAACAATGCACCACCGAGACCTCCCAGCTCGACGGACTGGACCAGAACTCGCTGCTGGCCGAGCGTCATCAGAACCGGACTGGGGTTATCACCGAGGCGCTCGATGGGTTTGAGATCGCCGTCGATCGTCGCCACCTGCGTGTGGTCGGGCGCGCGGAGAACCACGCGATCCCCCACGCTCTCCTCGAGCCTGGGCAGGAAGGAATCCTTCACCCAACGCCCAAACACCAGCGCTCCGAGAATCTTGCGACCCCGCGTCACCGGTCGCGCGAAAAGCAGCAGCAAGTCCTGGTCGGACTCGACGGGGGTGAGCACCAGCGGCGCGCGGGCCACCTGGGTTGGAGACCACAGCGCTTCCGCGGGGTGTCCCTCCAGGGCCTGATCGAGGATGTCCAGGCCACCGGGTTTGGCTCCAAAAATGTTCTCGTCGGCGCGGTTGTAGATAACTCGACCCTGGGGATCGACGAACAGCACCACGTCCTCCCCGTCGAGCAAGGGCATGTCCGCCGAGAGGATGAGATCGTGCGAGTAGCCGATTCCCTGATCCTCCGACTCCGCCGCCAAACCCAATCGCGCGTCGAGATCGTCCGCCTTTCCGAGCGCCTCCGACAAGAAGTCCCTCTTCAACACCGCTTGGGCGCGCGTATCGAAGTCCTGTAGGCGCTCGGTGGCCTTGACCCGGAACAACTGCGTCGCACGGGCGAGGTCAGCTTCGACTGCCCGGCGCGCGGAGCTCTCGACGGCCTGCTCGACTCCGAACGAGAGCACGAAGAGGATGAGCGCTGCCGTGGCGACCCAGGCGCGGTACCTTCGCGCATTAAGACCGCGCGACAGCGCCGCCAGCAGCTCGTGCATCGACGCGTGGCGCTCCTCGGGCTCGAGGCTGAGACCTTTCACCAGCACTCGGCGAACCCAGCCGGGGACAGCGCTGCCCTTCGGCGGGGGCGGCACCATGCCGCCGTAGGTCGCTGAAGTTTTGCCGGGGTACGGCCGCGCGCCGTAGACGGCCTCGTAGAGCGAAACGCAAAAGCTGAATTGGTCCGAGCGCGCGTCGGCGCTTTTACCGCGCCACTGCTCGGGCGAGATGTAGAGCGGCGTTCCGGCCAGCACATTGCCATCGAGCGCCGGTGCCGCTTCGGAGGCCGAGTGCTCCTCTTCGCCGGGAGCTCGCAGGCGGTGCGCCAGGCCAAAGTCGGTGACGCGGACTTGGCCCTCGTAGCCGACGAGGACGTTGTCGGGCTTGAAGTCGCGGTGGACCAGGCCGGAGTCGTGGGCGGCGCGCAGCCCCTCGCCGGCCTTGATAAAGATCTCCAGGATTTCCGACCAAGATCGCCGAGCTTCGCCCAGCCAGGCGCGAAGATCGCGCCCGCGGATAAATTCCATCGCGAGGAAGACCTGGTCATTGAAGGTGCCGACATCGTAAACGGCGATGACGTGCGGGTGGGTGAGTCGCGCCATCGACTGGGCCTCGCGAAGCAATGAGGCGCGCAGCTCCGCGGGAGTCCCCGGAAGGTCCGTCCGCAGTAGCTTCACTGCTACCTTCCGGTCCAGCTCCGGATCAAAGGCCGCATAGACCACCGCCATCCCGCCGCGGCCAATGCAGTCCAGCAGCACGTACCGCCCGAGGTTCGTCCCGCGAGGCAGGCTCGCCGCTCCTGGCTGCTCGTCGTTGACCTTTTCATCTTCTGGCGCGACAGAAACTCGCACCACAGTGGCCACCAGCGAACGGCACCGATCGCACTGATCGATGTGACGCTCGAGCGCCGCCCGGCTGTTGGGAGTGAGAAGCCCGTGCAGCGACTTCATCAACTCGTTCTCATCCGGGCAGGGGCTTGGCTCCGTCGAGATCATTTCGGACACAATGTAGCGGGACGGCCGCGGCGCTACCAGCGCGCCCCTCGCACCTGCTCCGCTACTGCGGATAGATAGGCTGCTTTCGATAGGCCTGCCCAAACTTGCCAAGATGCTTGGTGTCGAACTTGGTTTCCGTCACCTCGAGGGAGACGCTCGTCACCTCGCCCGGTTTGACGTCGACCTCGACGCGCACCGGCTCACTGCGGCGACTCCATGCGAACAGCGGATACCGGCCGGCGGGCACGCTGCGCAGGACGAACTTGCCGTCCGCTCCGGTCACCGCGAACGCCCGGTTGGGCAGCACCAAGATGGTCGCCACCATTTCCTCGTGGATATCGCAGTAGATGTCGACCACGCCCGTGCGGCCGAAGTCGATCTCGCGAGACTCGCCCACGCGCGGTTTACCCAGGTCGAACGGACGGGCCTTCGAGGTGGAAAAGACGTTGTGGATCAGCTTGTCTTCGTTGGTGAACTCGACCGTTTGTCCAACGACGATCGGCAGCTCGTCGGGAATGAACGTCTTGTTCCGCTGCGCAATGCGGGGCTTCTCCGCCGGCGGCGGAGGTTGGCTGAACCCAGTGACGTAGAGAACGATGCCGGACGCGTCCGCTTTTGGAACGGTTTGGCCATTCTCGCCACGCGTGAGGACGCGGACCGTCCCCTCCACCGTTCCGTCCGCCGCCTCCGCCGCCGCAACGCAAAACAGGGCGAGCGAGGCGACTAAAGAGCGACTGCCCAAAGCAGCCTCGGGATGAACGGGGGCGTCGCCGAGGAGAGACCGGTAAGCCCTACCATCGTTCCAGCCGTAACCCAGATTCTTCCACGCGTCCATGATAGCGCACCGCCGACCAGGTATCGCGGGAACGAGCTGGAGGTACTGTCCTGGAACTCCGCCAACACCTCGGTCGAGAGTCGGAATTCACCACGGGAATCGAGCGGGAAGGAGAGCCCACCGCCTACGCTTGGACGGATGAACTGGGCCAGGGGCGGCTGTGTTTCAGGCCAGGGGAAGCTGAACGTGGCGCCTGCGTTCAACACCAGGTGCAATTCATTTGGCTTGCCAAAGGCAACGACCAGATCGGCCTCCGCGCTCGAAGGGATGCGGGCCTGAATCGCGTGATGATAAGAGACGCGCAGAAGAGGTTGGACGCCCCCCTCTTTCTCTCTCGAGAAGAGCCGGTAGTAGAGCTCCGCAGAAAACGTTTGCAGTGAAGTGCTGTTGCTGGTGGCTACCACCTGGAATGGAAGAGACAGCTCCAGGTGATTGGTCAAACCAATGACGGGTGCAGACCAAATCCAATACAGCGCTGGCCTCGCATTCGGTCTGCCTGCATCGGGGTTTGCAGGAATCCGCGACTCAGACCACCACCATTGCTCTAGCTCCACGTCCCCTTCGGGAACAATCTCTGAATCGTAGGCGAAGAGAAATGCGCGACGTCCAGCTTCGGCTTGACCGGGTGCCAACGATGCAAGCGTTAACAAGAAGAGGGTCGACCGAAGTCGCGCGCGTCTACTCCTCGGCATGGCGGGACTTATTGTTTGGCGTCCTCGCCCGTGTCAACTCCGAATCGGTGAAATGTGTAGGCGCTACTGCTGAGACGCAGCCGGCGCCGCTTCGGGATCGAGGCGGCCTTCTGGAGATCGGCGATAGGTAGTGCCGAACAGCCGATCGCAAATCGGGAACGTGATGTTGAAATTCCAGCGAGTCATCAGCGCGAGGTTGTGGTGGGCGCGGTGATGCTGCCGCAGGACGCGCACCGGAGGGAACCGGCCCACGAAGGTATGCTCGGGAAAGTGATAGGCAAAGTGCAACCACTCGTAGGTCAGGTAGTAGCCCACTCCGATTGCAACGAAAAGCCAACCCGCATTGGGCGAGATAACCAAGAAGAGAATCAACGCGATCGGCGTCGCCATTCCGCCGAGGAAAAAGAGCAACATCACCGGCGGAAACAGCACCATCTTGAAGTCGCGAGATGACTCATAAGACATCCGGTCGTGGGTGAAGAAATGGTGGTGCTCGACCGAGTGTCGGCGAAAAATGACGCCCAGGTATCGCTGCAGTCGATGCATCGGTCCCCGGTGGCCGAAGTATTCGGCGGCGTTCGACACCAGGAAGCCGATCGGCAGGACGAGGAGCTCCTGCCAGCTTGGTTGGCGAACGCGAGAAATGGCAAACGCGATCACCGCCAGCGAGCCCAAGGTGGTGAACGCAAAATGCAGCCATCCCGAGTACCGGGGTCCGATGCTCTTGGCTCGGTACTCCGCTCGAAACTTGTCGGTATCCGCAGCTGAGCCAACCATTTCGTTGTACCAACGCGAAATATGCCAGGGGCCGGGCCGCCCGTCGACAGGGTCACGGGTCTCCCCCATTGCTGCCGATCGACCGCAGAGCTATCCTTTCTACCGTCGAGGGTCGTGGGGCGCGTTCCCTCGAGCATCAGGAAGGAGACGGGATGCACACTCGACGGGGCGGGATGTCGCTTCGGGCCAGCGCCATCATCTTCCTCGCATTCATTTTGTTGGCCAGTTGCGCCCAGCGTACGCACGTCCGCCGTGTGGCTGAAGCGGGCGAATCCGTGGCGCTGCCCGCGTGTCCGTCGCCCGTGCCGCCGGTGCCGGATCAGGCGGCGAGCGAGGGCCGTTACGGCGTGGTGTTGGTCGGTTACACCGTCGAAGTCGATGGCCGCGTCGATGAAATCGAGCTGGAGGATCCGCACGCATCGCCGATGCTCTTCGCAGCCGCGCAGCGCTGGCTGGAGGAATGCCGGGCAAGCCAAAACACGCGGCCGAAGCGAATGAGCGAGCTGCTCAGCTTTCCACCGCCAGGGGTTGCGCCTCTCCAGGAAACGCCCCTGTCGCTGGCTCAACAACCCGAAATAAGCCAGCCGCAGCGCGGCCCGAATTGCACACCGGAGCGACCGCCCGCCGTCGTCAGCGGAGGCGGCAGCATGACGGTGGAGTACGTGGTTCACAGCAATGGGCGAGTCGGCGATGTGACGCTCAAAGGCGGCGATGCCCCGCGCGCTCTGTTCAAGACGATCAAGGTCTGGCTGCAGAGTTGCCCGTACACGCCCGCGATGCGCGAAGGCAAGCCTGTTGCAGTGACGATGGTCGAATCCTTCAGCTTCCAGCGCGGCTAGCGGAGACGCGAGTGGCGAGAGATCACGACGAGGCGGCTTTGGTTGGAACCGCATCCGGCGCGGTCGTTTCTTCCAGCGGCGCGTGAGGCGTGTGAGTTAGGTCCTCTGCCATCCGGATCGCCGCTTCGATCGTCGAGCTGATAACCAACTGCCCCGGCCGCTCCCGGATCTGCGCCTTCTCCAAGGCCCGCATCGGTTGCCTCTGCAGTCCAACGAGGATGGCGGGAATCCGTTGCTTGCGCAGCCGCTCAAGGGAGCTCTCGAGCGCCACCAGGCCGGATGCATCGATCACCGGCACCTGCTCCATTCGGAGAATTACCGCCCGCGTCTTTTCAGTAATCACGCCCAGCGTCGCCATCGCTCGTTGTGCCGCTCCGAAGAATAGAGGCCCGCTGATGTCGTACACGACGACGCCCTTGGGCAGAGAGCCGCCTGGTAGCGCGGGGTGCTCGCCTTCGGACAGCCTCGCATGAGTCACTTCCGCCATCCGCCTCATGAACAGCAGAGCTGCAAGCACCACGCCGACGCTCACCGATACCACCATGTCCACGCCGACGGTTAGGCCGTAGCAAGTGAGCAGCACCGCAATATCGCTCTTGGGAGCAAACCTAAGGATGTAGAAGAAGTGCTTGGTTTCCGACATTCGCCAGGCCACCTGCAGTAGCAGCGCGGCGAGCGAGGCCATTGGCAAATAGCCGACCATCGGCGCGAGCAACAACACCGCACCCAGAACGGTCAGGGAATGGACCATCGCTGCGATCGGAGATCGCGCGCCGGAGCGAATGTTGGTGGCGGTGCGCGCGATGGCCCCGGTCGCAGGAATCCCGCCGAAAAAGGGAGCGATGATGTTTCCAACACCGAGCGCGAGCAACTCGGCGTCCGGATCGTGATTCGTGCGCGCCATCCCGTCCGCAACCACTGCCGAAAGCAGCGACTCGATCGCGCCCAACATCGCGATCGCGAAGGCGCCGGAAGAGAGCTGGCGTATCAATTGGAAGCTGAGCCCGATCGGTTGCCCGTCGTGTCCAGGTACTAACCAGGGAAGCATCGGCATGGGCGGCAGTCGGGGGATGCCTTCAATGACGCTCCCCCCGATCGTGGCATGAAATCGGCTGGCGATGGTCGAGACGTGGAAGCCTGGCGCGAATTTCTCAAGAAGGACCGCCGCGATTGCAGCTGCCGACAGCGCGATCAACGGCGCCGGGATGCGCCGGATGATCTTCGGCGCGGAAAACAGAACGATGAGCGTCAGCAGGCCGATTAGAAGCTCCCAGGCGGAAGCCGTGGGCAAGGCCAGCGCCATTGCGTGGATTCGCTCGAAGAAGTGCTCGGGATTGGACTGCAGGCGCAATCCAAGCAGGTCCTTGATCTGCAGAGTGGCGATCACCGTCGCAATCCCGGCAGTGAAGCCGGTGGTGACCGGGTGAGGGATGAACTCGATGAACTGCCCCAGCCGCAGCGAGCCCATCAGCACGAGCAAGCCGCCCCCCATCGCGCCCGCAATGAGCAGCCCGCCCAACCCGAACTTGGCGTAGATGGGCGCCAGAATCACTACGAACGCGGCAGTCGGCCCGGTCACTTGGGTGCGAGAACCGCCGAGGCACGCGACGACAAATCCGGCGACGATCGCCGTATAGAGCCCGTGCTGCGGCGGCGCACCCACCGCGATCGAAAGCGCCATCGACAACGGCAGGGCAACGATTCCCACCACCAGGCCAGCGAGGGCATCCCGGCGAAAATCCCCGAGCGAGTAACCGTCTCGAAGCACAGCGCGAAGCGCCGCGGCAGGAAGCTGGCGCAGCGGTATCGGAGCAGCTTGAGTGTGATGACGGGTGCGAGCCATTCTGGTCAGGGCAGATTTTACACGATGCAGATCGCTCGGCAGCAATGTGCGTATTGATCCGAGATCGGTTCGGCATGATAAGCAGCGCCTTCGAATGGGCCAGGAATTGTCTTGCCAGGCGTGGAAGCTGAGTCGTCGCCACACACGAGCCGGATCATGAGCGTGCTAATTCTTACCAGCAGCGAGATTGAACAACTTCTTTCAATGGACGAATGCATCGGCGTGATGACGGATGCGCTCACCGCCTTGGCGCGAGGAGCCGTCCATCAGCCGCTGCGGATGATCGTCCAGCCTCCGGCGGCCTCCGGATTGATGGCGTTGATGCCCGCATACATCGGCCAGCCGTCCGCCACCTACGGGCTCAAGGTGATCTGCGTCTTTCCTGCGAATCCTTCGAAGGGCAAGGATGCTCATCAGGGCGGCGTGCTTTTGTTCAGCCCGGATACGGGCGAGCTTCTCGCTCTGATGAACGCATCGGCGATCACGGCGATTCGGACGGCGGCGGTTTCCGGCGTCGCGACCCGCGCCTTGGCGCGCGAAGATGCCTCCTCGTTGGCGATCATCGGCTCGGGCGTTCAAGCGCGCACTCACCTCGCTGCCATGGCCGCCGTCCGTTCAGTTCGCCTCGCCCGCGTCGCAAGCCGCCACTTCGAAAACGCTCGCCGCTTTGCCGAGGAGGTGTCGTCCGCCTGCAGTTTCCCGGTCGAGCCCGTCGACCGCGTCGAGGATGCGGTTCGCGGCGCAGATTTGATCGTGGTGGCGACGACCGCTGCTGAGCCGGTAATCAGAAGAGAGTGGCTTCAGCCGGGCGCGCACGTCAACGCGGTGGGCGCGAGCCAACCCCACAAACGCGAGCTGGACACCGCGACCGTCAAAGCAGTCAGCCTGTTCGCCGATCGCCGAGAGTCGGTGCTCAATGAAGCTGGCGACTACTTGATCGCGGCGCGCGAGGCTGGCTTGGGTCCGGAGCACATTCGAGCCGAGCTGGGCGAAGTGCTGATTGGCGCCAAGCCGGGGCGCACCTCGCGGAGTGAGGTCACCTGCTTTAAATCGCTGGGCCTTGCAGTGGAAGATGTGGCTGCGGCGCAGCACCTCTACCGCCGCGCCCGCGAGGAGCGCGTCGGGCGTTGGGTCGAGTTCTGAGCTTGGGCAACGTTCCAGGGAATATTTCGCCGCGCACAGCGCCTTCGCTCGAGCAGATAGAGCGCGCTCGCCAGAGGATTAAGGGTCTGGTTGTCAGAACGCCCCTGGTGCGACTGGACTCGGATAGTGCGGCGGAGATTTACCTCAAGCTGGAGAACCTTCAGCCGATCGGCTCATTCAAGCTGCGCGGCTCCGGGAATGCATTGGCCTTGGCCGAACCGCTCCAGCTAACCCGAGGAGTGTGGACGGCGAGCGCCGGAAACATGGCCCAGGGTGTAGCCTGGAACGCGCGCCGCCTCGGCGTACCCTGCACGGTCGTGGTACCCGAGCACGCCCCGGAGGCGAAGCTCGCATCCATCGCGCGGCTGGGCGCGACGGTGGTCAAGGTGCCATTCCACGAGTGGTGGCAGGTGATCATCGAGCACAGGCGCGAAGGGATGGACGGTCTTTTTGTCCATCCGGTGAGCGATCCGGCAGTCATCGCGGGCAACGGGACCATCGGCCTTGAGCTGCTGGAGGATCTGCCGGATCTCGACGCGGTCGTGGTCCCCTATGGCGGTGGCGGGCTCAGCACGGGAATTGCCGCCGCGGTGAAGGCGAGCCGCCCGTCGTGCCGAATCTATGCGGCCGAAGTTGAGACCGCGGCGCCACTGGCCAAATCGCTTCAAGCGGGGCGTCCTTGCGAAGTGAGCTACACGCCGAGCTTCGTGGACGGAATCGGCGGCAAGACAATCCTCGAAGAGATGTGGCCCTTGGTCAGTCAAATGCTCGACGGCTCGGTCGTTGTGTCATTGGAGGAGGTGGCGTGGGCGATCCGCCTCCTGGTCGAACGCAATCACGTCGTGGCGGAAGGGGCAGGCGCAGCGGCGGTCGCCGCGGCTCTGACCGGACGGACCGGTCGGGGCAAGGTCGCGTGCATTATCTCGGGTGGCAATATCGACCCGGCGAAGCTCTGCAAGATATTGGCAGGCGGCATTCCGTGAACTGGATAGAAGGGCTATCGTTTCCTGAAAATGTTGCCTCGCGCGATCCGGAGCCTGCGCCTCGTCGTCATCGCTGCTCTCCTCGCGGGATGCAGCTCGAAACCTCCTTGTGCGGATCCAAACGGCAGCAGTTGCCCGGCGAGCAACGCATATCCCGCTGAGGATCCGCTGTCGGTTTGCCATGTCTGCTGCGAGTCAAGCTCCGGGAGATCCGACGCATGGACCGAGCTCAGCCAGACGGCGACGGCATCCGGGCAGTTCACAGGGGTCGCCTCTCAAGGTCGCCCCTACCCAGTGGACGCGACGTTCACCGCGATCCAGGCATCGTGGAACGGCACCTATTTCGTCTTCGACGATACGAGATCAAACCCGACGTTCGGTTACCACCTGCTGACCCGCGGCCGCTCGGACGAAGGCAATCTCGAGATCTACTTCGTGACACCGTTGGATGGCCCGATCAGCACCGCCCCGCTGAACTGCACGATCGCGCGGAACTGAGCTGCGGAACCGTCGAAGCGGCCGAAGCTGCGGCCGCTATTTCAGAAGCGCGGTGATGATCTGCGGCGACTGATTCGACAGATGATCGTAGGTCAGTCCCATCGACTTGAGAACGGAGGCGTGGACATCGGAGGGGTGGATGAGGGTGCCGTTGTTGTCGTCCGGCAGTCCGGTGCTCAGGTTCATCTTGCGGTAGGCCAGGTTGAGGTCGCTCGACCCGCCCAGCACCGCGTTGCCGCGGATGCCGGGACCGGCGACCAAGCAGCTGGAGGTCAGGTGATGATCGCGCCCGTTTCGGGAATTGACCAACGGCGTGCGCGCGAACTCGCTGAAGCACAGCAGAGTGGTGTGATCCCACACGCTCGCCGCAGTGTCCCGGAACGGCTGGCTCTTGAGGTAGCGAATCAACAGCCCGAGTGCCTCGAAGCCGTTCCGCAGCGTGGTCGCGTGATTGGTGTCCCAGTTGAAGTGGTCGTCCATGTTCTGTGCGATTTGGACGGAAACGGCCTGCGACAATCCCTTGCAAAGCGCCTGCGCGGCGATGGCGCCTTTTCCCTTCGGTCCATTCAGGTCGGCGGTGGTGGCAATTTGCATCGCCGTAAACAGGTTCCTCACATCCTGCGACTGCTGCGATGGATTGAGCGTGAAATTGAAGTACTGGGCAGCGGTCGAGTTCGTCATCGTGCGCGCCTTCGCCCGACTGTCGCGAAACATCGTGATCAGGCCACCGCCGTTATAGGTGTGCTGTTCGCAGGTGTCGGCGCTGGTTTCGAAATCGCGGACTGCCGCATCGCTTGCCGATGCGAGCTGCAGGCCCAGCGGGCGCAGAACGTCCAGCACGTCGCTCGCGCTGTTAACGTGGATCGGCGACGCATAAGCGGGCAGCCCGTCGCTGTAGGATTCGCTGCTGATCGCAAGGTTCGGCAGGTCTCGGCTGATGCCCTCTTGATTGGCCACCACCGACGTCAGCGCGCTTCCATTGGCGGTGAGTCCGCGCGGAAACTTTCCGGTAATGAAATAGCGGCGCCCGACCTCGTGCGTGAGCGTCTCCATCGACAGGCCGCGGATGATGCACAGGTCCGAGTAGTGCTCCATCAAGGACGGCGTCACCGCGGGCCCGAAAGTCAGATTTCCCGCCTGCTGCAAGCCGGTGGGGTTCGGCGCCTGCTGGGCGAGCAATGCCCGCACCACTGTGTCAGTGACCAGATCGTACGCCGGATAGATTCCAGTCCCGCCCGACGAGTACGCGGACTGCGCTTGAAATCTCGGGTCGCTGATGTCGCGCGGGTCCCAGCAAAGCATCTGGTCCCAGCCGCCGGAGAAGTAAACGAAGAGCAACAGCTGCGGATTGTCGGTCGACGCTTCGGCGATACGGGGCAGCAATCCGGAGCGGAGGATCACCGCGCCGCTGGCGAGGCCAGCGATCTCGAGAAACTGTCGGCGCGACCAGCCTTGGATGGAAGACATGCTGCCTCCTAGTAGATGTGGAACTCGGGAGCGGTGAGAAGCGCATTGCAGACGAGCCGCCAGCCTTCCTTGACGTCGTTGGCAGTCGGCGCCGCCGAGCCGGCGGAGCCCTGGACCCCGCGCGCGAACAGGTCTCGAAGGGGCGCGACTGTTGTGTCGTCCGAGTCGTCGATCTTCACCCCGTGCAATCGGAGCTTGAGATACCTCAGATTGTGATTCACTCCCGGGGCGTTCGTGCTGGCGGTGTCGGCCAGGTCGACGAAGCGAAGCAGCGATCGATCCGCCGCCGCGCTTCGGCCGTAGTCCGCTCGCAGGACCCGATCGCAAGCGTCGCGCGCCAGGTCGTCCATGAACTTGAGGTAGAGCGGGGAGGGCGAGAGGTCCTCTTCGGTGGTGTCGATGTAATTGGGCTCCCCCAGCGTCAGCGAGACGACATCCAAACCCGGTCTGCCGTTCGGATAGATCCAGGTGACCGGGTTGCCGCTGAGGTCATTTCCCAGGGCAACAGGCAGCGTTCCACGGAGCTGGGCAATGCTGACCCGCTGCGCGCTGGCGGAGGTGATGGTCGGCGGACGAGTTACGGGCGGATGATCCACCGGCGGCGTGGACTGCGGAGGCGAGACACCCACGTTCGTCGAGGGGTTGTTGCCGCCGAGGTTGGCTCCGTCGTTCATCGGCTTGTTGCAGCCGACGGCCAGCAGAGCAGAAGCGCTGAGGAGCAAAGACCGTTTCATTAGCGCACCCTCCGGTACTCAGGCAGCGTCACTACCTGCTGGACCAGCCACGTCAGGCTGTAATTGGAGCTCTTGAAGCCGTCGGCGAGGCTCTGCAGCAGGTCCAGCTCGTCGCTCTGATCGCCGGCGACGCGCATGTCCCGCTTCATGAAATATGAAAACGTGCGTTTCACCGTGCACTGGGCAAAGGTGCCGTTCGCAATCAGCTGTTGCGCCCACTGCCGCGGACCGCCCGGCACATCGCCACCGCCCAGCATGTGGTCGAGGTACTCCGGATGGACATCGGCCCATTGCCGCGTGAGAAGCGATCCAGGATTGTGCGCGTCGGCATGAGTGACGTAGAAGCGCGAGCACATCGCGCTTGGGTTCGCCGAGACGCAAGCGGGATTCAGCAGAGGAAAGATCCTCGTGTCGGTGGTGACCGTGGTTCCTGCCTCGGAAAGCAGACCAAAATATGCGGCCAGTGGCTCCAGCGTCGCGTGGCAGTACTGACAGTTGCACCGCTGAGTCAGATCCGCGGCGCCCGGATCGCAGCCCGGTTGCGGACTCAACGTCGCCGGCGGAATGAAGAACTCGCACGCGAAATCGATCCGGAGGCGATTGGCTCGCCCGCGGTCGGTTTGAAATCGCAATAGGTATGCCGGGAGCGTGACCACGCCCGCGTGCGGACCTTTGCGGTCGATTTGGGTCCAGCTCGCGTCGCTCCAATCGAGGTAGGCGATCTCCTCCTCGGGGTCCGGCGCGACGTACGTATTGGTCAACGACAGATTGGTGGCGAGGTTTCGCTTCCAGAAGGAGAGCACGCCATTCTCGTACGCTTTGGTCGAGAGCAGGATGTCGGTATAGGGCTGGCCGCCCACGCTGAGATCGTCGATCGACAGCGCGAGCTGCTCGCGCATCGCCGAGGTAATGGCGGTGTCGGCAACGCTGCTGTAACAGAACTGAAGATTCGGTCCGCAGCCGCAGAGCCTGTTCCCATTCGTCCGGAAGTCTCCGCAGGAGGTCTGAACACCGGCGAGCGCCACGGTGAGCGTTTCCATCGCGTCGTACGCGCAGACTTTGATCGGCGTGCTCGGATTCCAGTACGGCGTGACCCACCGCCAACCCTCATCTTTCACCCCGCCGGTCACGACGACGTACGCCGGATCCGGCTCGTAGTTGGTGCTGCCATCCGGCAACATCACGAAATGCGTTTGCTCGTAGTCGCTGCACAGAGCGCCGAGCGCTCCTCGGTAGGTTCTCGCGCGACCGGTGCTCTGGAGGCTCCAGATCCCGCTTCGCGTCTGCAGGCCCGAGTTCGTGTTGTGGAGCCTGACGTTGGAGACGTTCGGCCAAAACATGTGCTCGTGGTAGCGGCGCATCGCCAGGCGGAAGTCATCGGTTTGCAAGAACGCAGGAACCGTGGAGTCGGGCACGAAGTCTTGGGCGTCGAGCGATTGGTACTCCTCGATGGATGGGATGCGACCGCGAAGATCCAGCGAGAGCCGCCGCAGCAGCTGATACTTATCGATCGCGCGCGGCGCCTCGCAAATGGGTGCCACGTCCGCGCGAGCGGCGACCGCCACCAGCGCGATTACCAGGGCTGGGATGCACTTCTTCATGGAACCTCCACGCCTGCTCATGGTTGAAGCCCTCCTCCGATCCAGCGGATGACCACGGCATAGTCGGCCGCGGTGAGCGTCTCGACGTAAGCAGGGGGCATCGGGGGAATGCCGATCGCCTGAAGGCGACGGGCAATCAGCGCGGAGTAACTCTTCGCTGTCTCGAAATCATCGAAGTTGCGGACCGGCGCGCCGAGCGTTCCGGTCCGATGGCAAGACATGCAGTGTCGATCGAAAAAGGGCTTCACATCGGATGCATACGAGACAGGTCTACCGGTCAGGACCCTGAAGAGCTTGCCTTGATCGGCGGACCAGGTGTCCCCGTTTGCATCGACCGCGACTCCTAAGCCGGGGCGAGGAGAGGCGGCGGATCCCAATGTCGCAGCGCCACTCGGATCGACGTGCACCAGCCATTGCGACGTTTCCGCGACGACCGAGCCGAAAGCCGCAGACACGCCCAGAACGTTCACCGGGGTGGAGCCGGCAGGAGCGAACGTTCGCAGCGACACGTCGCCCGCGCGGGTGCGCTCGAGCAGACCGGATTCGCTCGCCAGGTATACGCTGGCGTCCTCCGATCGAGCGAAGCCATTTACCCGCCCCAGCCCCTCGGCGATCAAGGTCGCCGAGAGCTGGTCCAAATCGAGCAGGTAAGCCTTGCCGCCTTGGGCGACGATCGCACTTTCGGTACCGACCGCGATCACCGCCTCTGGCACCGCGGCGCCGTCCGCGATCGAAAAAGTCGTAAGGTGTCCCGCGGAGGCGTGAGCTGCCTCGCCTGCCGCGACCATCCACAGCTCTTCCGACTCGCCGGTGCCGAACGCGTCGAGCGAGGTGACCGGCTTGCCCGCAAGCACGGGCGAAAGCGGGGACAGCAGCAGCGCTCCATCCGAGTCGTGGAAGAGCCCGTTCTCGGCGTAAACCAGCAGGCCGCCCGAGCCGCGTCGGGCCATTAGCGAGACTGACCCAGTGCTCTGCGGCTCGCCGCTGTCTGCGAGGACGAGCACAGCCGAGAGCGTGTCGGCCTGCGAGCGGGACCCAACGAAAACGCCTTCCGGTGTTCCAACAGCAATCAGGCCGCTCATTGACGACAGCGCGGAAGGAGGGGCTGCCGCATCAACCTCGACGCGATCGACCGGCGTTGCATCGACGGGCGCGCCATCGATCCTCTGAACGACCAGCCCCGGACTACGCGTGTCGGTGACCAGCACGTTCAGCGCTCGGCCGCCGCATGCCGACGCCGTCAACAATCCGAGCGCAAGTGAGCCAGTCTTTGTGCCAGCGATATCAAAATGACGACACACGCCGACTTTTGGCACAGTGAGAGCTCGCATTTCCGCCTCGCGTCGGCCTTCGGCGAAAGCGCGAAACAAGTAGGCGTTATTGAATGCAACAGGTGAAACACATAGACGAAACGAAAGTTAAGCATCCTTCACGCCCGCACCCACGGTGGAGAGTCGAAAGTCAAAGTCGAAAGTTGAAAGGGGTAAGGTTCGCGCCGGGAAGCATTACCGAGCATGCAGACCTTTCGACTTCGACTTTCAACGTCTCGACTTCAAAACGCCAGCCGCCTCGCGGCTTAGGCCTTTGTCGGAAAGGCCGCCGAGTCGTTGCGAATGGATGCGTCGAGCAACTCAATGGGGTGCGCGGCGACGAGGTGCGCGCCGCGCTCCCGCAGCATCATTTGAATCTGCAGCGTGCAACCCGGATTCGTGCTCGCCAAGAGCTGCGCATGAGTCGAGAGAACATTCTCGACTTTTCGCGCGCCGATTTCGCGCGCGCTCTTGGGTTGAAGCAGGTTGTAGATTCCAGCGCTGCCGCAGCACTGGTCACCGTCGGGGACATCACACAGCTCGACGCCCGGGATGCTGCGAAGCAACTCGCGCGGTTGGCTGCGGATCCGCTGCGCGTGTGCGAGGTGACACGCGTCGTGGCATGCAATCTTGAGCGACATCGGATGGCGCTGCGCTCGCGCCCCCAGCGAAACGAGGAATTCCGAGACATCCTTTACCTTTGCTGCAAAGCGGGTGCCCCGTTCGGACCACTGCGGATCGCCAGCGAACAGCCTGCCGTACTCCTTCAGATTGGAGCCACACCCGGCGGCATTCACCAGGACGGCGTCTACATTCTCTCGCTCAAAGCGGGCGACGATGTCTTTAGCGAACGACTGAGCTTCGCGCGCGCGGCCGGAATGCAGAGAAAGCGCGCCGCAACAGCCTTGTCCTCGCGGGACGAGGACGTCGCATCCTTCGGCGTTCAGAACGCGAATCGTCGCGTCGTTCACTTCGGGGAAGTAGACGCGCTGCACGCAACCGGCAATCAGGGCCACCCGCGCTCGCCGCTCCCCGCGAGCGGGGCTGAACGGGGGAAGGGAAGAGGTGAGCAGGCGCGCGCTGACCTTGGGCATCAGCGATTCCATCTGGGCGGTGCGCCTCGGCAGCAAGCGGTGCAAGCCCAGCGCGTGAAACACCCAGCGAAGACCCGTCTTCACGTAGATCAGCTGGAGCAACACCGCGATCTTCAGTCGAAGCGGATAAGGAAAAAGCGCGAAGATCGACTCGCGAAAAATCCTGTCTGACCATCGGCGCGGGTAGCGATTCTCGATCTCAGCGCGCATCTGCTCGATCAGCGCATCGTACTTCACGCCCGAGGGGCACGCGGTCACGCAGCCCATACACCCAAGGCAAGCGTCGATGTGTCGGACCACTCCGCGGTCCAGCGGCAAGGCGCCCTCGGCCACCTGCTTCATGAGATAGATCCGGCCGCGGGGCGAATCCATCTCCTCGCCCCATGACTGGTACGTAGGGCAGGCCGGCAAGCAAAACCCGCAGTGCACACAGGTATCGATCAGCTCCTTGTCGGGCATCAGAGGCCTCCGACGAAGCGCCCGGGGTTCAGCCTCTGCTGTGGATCAAAGCGCTCCTTGAGCCGATGCATGACGGAAAAGGCCGGTGGAGGAGTGCCCCATGCCCCGATCCATTCTCGAATCGCCTGCGGCGCGGCCTGCAGAGTCAGCGAGCCGTTCGCCTTTTCGAGAGCGGACCGCGCGTCGGCCAAGGCGCGGGATGCCGCCGCCAGATCGCTGCTTGCGCCGCAAATGAACCCGAGCCCGAGTGAGGCGTACCAGACCAGGATCGAGTCGACGAGATGCTCCCGAACCGCTTCGAGCTTGGGGAGGAAGGTTTCAAGGGCGTTTGGCAATGCCGCGATCTTCGCCCGGATCGCGCCCTTCGTTCGGGCGTCGTCATGCTTTTTCCACCACGCCTGAGCATCGACGTCGTCGAGCTGCTCGCAGGGCTCACCTTCGCGCTGCTGCAATTCGGCGAATCGCGCCGCTTGCTGCGTCACGCCGGCGCCAAAGCCTTCGAAGCGGACAGCGACGTCGAACCGCGCCGCGGCAGCGGAGAGGGCAACGATGGAGGTCGGCTCCAGCTGTCCCGCCTTCAGGCGGGCGACGAGCCCTCGAACTTGCGCCGCGGTCCGGGAACGGACGAGCACCGTTTTCTCCATCTCGGGCAAGGGGTGAAGGCGAAAGGTCGCGGTGACAATCAACCCGAGCGTCCCCAGAGAGCCGCACATCAGCTTGGGAATGTCGAACCCCGCGACATTCTTGACCACCTTGCCGCCCCCCCGGGCGCGCGTGCCGTCGGCCCGGACAATCGAGATCCCGATCAGCAGGTCGCGCACCGAGCCAAACCGGGCGCGGCGCGGACCAAAGGAATTCGCCGCAATCGCGCCGCCCACCGTAGCCCGATCGAGGGCGGGAGGATCGAGCGGAAGGCGCTGGCGGTGCTGCTGAAGCGTCTCGGACAGCTTGGCCAGCGTCGTTCCGGCTTCGACGGTGACGATCATGTCCGCCGGCGCGTACTCGACCACTCTCGAGAGACCGCCTGTTTGCAACAGCGCGTCGAGTTGCCGCATCGGGGCGCCGAGCTGCACATCTGTCCCGCCGCCGATGAATCCGAGGGACAAAGTCTCCGCGGCAGTAGCCTCGATGACTTCGCGGGCCTCCTCGGTCGTTTTCGGGGAGTAGACCCACCGCGGTATTGCGCCAAGGACGGCGTCCGCATCCGTTCCCGCTCTGCGCTCGCTGGACATCAGCCGCGGCCCGCCTCGCCCGAAAGCTCCAAGGGTGACGGGACGTATTTCCCAGGTCGATCGCCGCACAGCCTCGGGGTGGGAAACACCTTGCTGGGATTAAATCTGTTTTCGGCGTCGAAGGCGCAGCGAAGCTCTGCCATCGCCTGCAGATCTGCCTCGGAGAACATCTCCGCCATGTAGGGCGCCTTGTCAGCTCCCACGCCGTGCTCGCCGGTGATCGAACCGCCCGAGCGCACGCAGAGCTTGAGGATCTCCCCGCCGAGATGCTCCGCCCTCTGTTCCTCTCCCGGAACATTTGCGTCGTAGAGGATGAGCGGGTGCAGGTTGCCGTCGCCGGCGTGAAACACGTTGGCCACACGAAGCCCGGCCTCGGTGGTAAGCCGTGCGATTTCCCGGAGGACATTGGCGATTTCCGACCGAGGGATGACTCCGTCCTGGACGATATAGTTGTGGCTGATCCGCCCCACCGCGGCGAAGGCGCTCTTTCGACCCTTCCACATCAGGAGGCGCTCCGCCTCGTCGGTGGGACGGCGAATCTCCAGCGCGCCGCGCCGAGCCGCAATCGCGGAAGCCTGGGCTGCGGTGTGCTCGACCTCTGCAACCGGTCCGTCCACGTCCATCAACAGGGCGGCACCCACGTCTGGCCAGTCAAGCCCAGTGGCTGCCTTGATCGCGACGATCGCCAGGCGGTCCATCATTTCCACCGCGGCGGGAACGATTCCGGCTGCGATGATGTCCGATACGGTTTGACCCGCCTCGTCCGTCGACGGGAAAGTGGCGAAGAAGGTTCGCGTCGCTTCGGGTTTGCGAAGGATGCGGACCACGACTTCAGTGACGATCCCGAGCGTTCCTTCGCTGCCGACGAAGACGCCGATCAGATCGTACCCCGGAGTGTCGAGGACGGGTCCGCCCAAATCGACCACCGAGCCATCGCCGAGCACAACCCGGGCTCCGAGGACGTGATTGACGGTGAAGCCGTACTTCAAGCAATGCGCACCACCTGAGTTCTCTGCCACGTTCCCGCCGATCGAGCAGACGCTCTGCGACGACGGATCCGGGGCGTAGTAGTAGCCGGCCGACGCCAATCGCTTGCTGATGTCCAGGTTGGCCACCCCCGGCTGGACGCGCATCCAGGCGTTCTCGAGATCGATTTCCAAGATGCTGCGCATCCGGGAAAGGCCGATCACCACGCAGCCCGGTACCGGCAGGGCGCCGCCCGAGAGCCCGGTTCCAGAGCCGCGCGGAACGATGGGCAGATTGGCTCGCCGAGCGATCCGAACCGCCTCCACAACTTCCTCGGTCGTCGCCGGCAAGATGACTGCGCCGGGAACCATTCGAAAGCTGGTAAGCCCATCGCATTCGTAGGTTCGCAGCCCTGCCGGATCGCTGATGCAGTTCTTCGGGCCGACAACGCTGGCCAGCTCGGTCAAAACCGCGTGTGCTACCGGGACGAACTCGCTGCGCATGGCAGCCTCCGTCAATCCAACAACCGGTACGCCGGCAACGTAAGAAATTCCTCGAAATCCGGCTTGAGCACCAGGCCGTCAATCAGCTCGGCGGCCTGGCGCAGCTTTCCTGTTTGCGGCCCACCGAGCTTGGCGATCTCCTGATCCCGGAACTCCTGATAGAGCTCCTTGGTGATTAGGCGCCCGTCGTCGAGCCGCGCACCGCGTTGTACCCACAGCCACAGCTGCGCACGGGATATCTCGCAGGTCGCGGCGTCCTCCATCAGATTGAAGATCCCCACCGCGCCCGTCCCTTGCAGCCACGCGTCGAGGTACTGAAGCGCCACGCTGATGTTGTTGCGCATCCCGGCTTCGGTAATCGTTCCCCCTGGCACGCGAATGTCCAGGAGCTGCTCAGCCGTCACCTGGACCTCTTCTCGCAACCGCTCCTTCTGGTGCGGCTTCGCGCCGAGCTTCTGTTGGAAGACCTCCATCGCCACCGGGACGAGGTCCGGATGAGCCACCCAGGTGCCATCGAACCCGTCGTTCGCTTCCCGCAATTTATCGTCGCGGGACTTCGCCAGCGCTGCTTCGTTGATCTCCGGATTCTTTCGGCTCGGAATGAACGGGGCCATTCCGCCCAGCGCATGCGCGCCCCGCCGGTGACAGGTCTTTACCAGCAGCTCCGTGTATGCGCGCATGAAAGGCACGGTCATCGTCACCTGGACCCGGTCGGGAAGGGAGAGATTGCGGCGCGTGCGCATCTTCTTAATCAGGCTGAAGATGTAGTCCCATCGGCCGGCGTTGAGCCCGCTCGAGTGCTCGCGCAGCTCGAAGAGAATCTCCTCCATCTCAAAAGCGGCGGGGAGCGTCTCGACCAGGACGGTCGCTCGAATGGTGCCCTTCGGGACTCCCAGCGCCTCCTGAGCGGCGATGAAGACGCTGTTCCACAGCCGGGCTTCGAGGTGGCTTTCGATCTTCGGCAGGTAGAAGTAGGGACCTGTCTTGCGCGCGATCAGCTCTCGGACGTTGTGAAAGAAGTAGAGGCCGAAGTCGAACAGGCTGGCGGAGATCGCCTCGCCGTCTACGGTGACGTGGCGCTCCGTCAAATGCCAACCGCGAGGCCGGACGAGCAAGGTAGCGATGCTGGGGTTGAGCTGGTAGCGCTTGCCCTCTGGGCTGGTGAAGGTGAGCGTGCGTCGAACCGCTTGGATCAAGTTCGCTTGGCCCTCCACGACGTTCGACCAAGTGGGGGAAAGCGCGTCTTCGAAGTCCGCCATGAAGACGTTTGCTCCGGAGTTGAGCGCGTTGATCATCATCTTCCGCTCGACCGGGCCGGTGATTTCCACCCACCGCTTCTGCAGGTCGTCTGGAGTTGACGCCACTCCCCAATCGCCTCGGCGGACGTTCTCCGTTTCGGGCAGGAAGGCGAACAATTTCCCCGCGTCCAACTCGGCTTGTCGCTGAGCGCGCCGGCGAAGCAGCTCCTCGCGCTTGGGGTTGAATTGACGGTGCAGCTTTTCCACGAAGCTCAGCGCCTCGGGGGTCAGGATGACTTCAGATCCTTGCGTGGCCTTCTCGACCGCAATCGGGCGCGCCATTGTTTCTCCTTCGGTTCGACCAGTTGGATCGGTAACCTGCATTTCTCATAGGCGCGAGTCAACCCGCCGCGAGTTCTGCGCCCCGCTCGAGGCAGGGCGGACGGCGGCTACCGCCATCCTGCGCGTCACAGGCCTAGGTAGGCGGCGCGAATCGCCTCGTTCGCGCTCAGCTCGGCGCAGGATCCCTGAATCTTGATTTGCCCGGTTTCCACCACGTAGCCGCGGTCAGCCACATCCAGTGCTTTCTTGAGGTTTTGCTCGACGAGGAGGATGGTGATCCCCGCGGAGTGGAGCTGGCGGATCACCGCGAAGACCTGCTCGACGATGATCGGCGCCAGGCCGAGGCTCGGCTCATCCAGCATGAGCAGCTTGGGCTCGATCATCAGGGCGCGCCCGATCGCGCACATCTGCTGCTCGCCTCCGGAAAGGCTCCCCGCGAGCTGACGCCGGCGCTCCTTGAGTCGGGGAAACAGCGTGAACACCCGGTCGAGGCTCGCCGCCGCCTTCGGGCGGGCGCTCTTTGCGTAGGCGCCCAACTCGAGGTTCTCCTGAACGGTGAGCTGCGCCCAGAGGTCGCGCCCCTCGGGTACGAGCGCAATTCCCATCTGCGCGCGATGGCTCGCCGCCCGCGCGGACAGCGAAGCTCCCTGGTATTTGATCGCGCCCGCGCGAGCGGGCCGGAGGCCGGCAATGGCGCGCAGTGTCGTTGTCTTGCCCGCGCCATTGGAGCCCAGGAGGGTGACGATCTCCCCCTGCTGGACCTGGAGCGAAATACCGTGGAGCACCTGAACGTCCCCGTAGGCCACCTGGATGTTTTCAACTTCGAGCAGCGGCGCGGCCGTCATGGGGACTTCTCCGCCGCGGGACCGCGGATGCCGCCGTTGCTCTTTGCATGCTCCTCGCCAAGGTAGGCGGTGATCACCTTCGCATCGCGCACGACCTCGGCCGGCTTTCCCTCGGCGATCTTTTTGCCGTAGTCGAGAACCACGACCCGATCCGACACGCTCATCAGCGCGGCGAGGATATGCTCGATCATGATGATCGAGATCCCCCGCTGATCGCGAATCACTCGAATGAGCTTGGTCATTTCAATTGCTTCCACCGGATTGACACCGGCGATCACCTCGTCGAGCAGCAATACCTTCGGCCCGGTCGCCAGCGCCCGCGCCAGCTCGAGCCGCTTGCGGGCAACGAGCGTCAAACCGGCGGGCAGATGGTGCGCGCGCTCGGCAAGCCCGACGAACGCAAGCTCCTCGTGCGCGCGGGCCCTCGGGTTGTGCCGAGTGCTGGGCGAGCCAAACATCGCTCCCACGGTGACGTTCTCGAGCACCGTCAAGTTGGTGAATGGACGCACAATCTGATGCGTTCGAACCACGCCGGCGGCCACCACCCCATTGGCGCGCAGTCCGCTCAGCCGCCGTTCGCCTAAAAACACTGCTCCAGCGCTGGCCGGCATCGAACCCGCGATGATGCTGAAGAGAGTGGTCTTGCCGGCCCCGTTGGGTCCGATGATGCCGAGGATCTCCCCTTTGCGGAGCTCGAGACTGACCTGGTCGACCGCTTTGAGGCCGCCGAAGCTCTTCGAAACATTCTCCACCCGCAAAAGCGTCATGTCGCGCCCCGGTGCGGCCTGAGACGCCGGGCGACTCGGAAAATCAGGCCGGAGATGCCGAGCGGCTCGAAGAGAACAACTAGCACCAACAACAGCCCGTAAAGGCCGAGGTAGAGCTGCGGATAGGAAGCGATCAAGAATTGCCGCAGAAGAACGAAGACAACGGCGCCCAGGCCGGGGCCGAACACCGTTCCGACGCCGCCGATTACCGCCATCAGCACGAAGGAGATCGAGCGATCGAAGCCGAACATGTCGCTCGGTTCGATGAAGCTGAAGTAAGAGGCGTAGATCCCTCCGGCCACGCCCACCACCGCGCCGCTCAAAAAGAGAACCAGATCCTGGCAGAACACCACCGGCACTCCGACATCTGCTGCCGCCTCCACGTCCGACTTTATCGAGAGCAGCCCCAGGCCCAGCCGCGAGTTTCGGATTGCATAAGAAGCGATCGCCACCAGCGCGAGAAAGTACAGCGCATACCAATACAGCGAATATTTCAGTTGGGCATTGATCGGCAACGCCAGGCCGCTCGCGCCACCGGTGAAGCCTTGCCAGTAAGTGAGCACGAGGCGCGTGGCTTCGCCCACGCCGATGGTGGCGATCGAGAAGTAGGGACCTCTGAGCCGAAGGGTGGGGTGGCCCCAGGCAAGACCGTAGGCGCCGGCCACCAGCCCGCCGAGCAGCCAGGGCACCCAGAATGGGGCGACCTGCATCTGCAGCGCGCGTGCGGCCGCGAAGCCGCCCACGCCGAACATCGCCGCGTGCCCGAAGCTGATCTGTCCGGCGAAGCCGCCGATCCAGTTCCACGCCAGTGCCGTGGCGATGAACAGAAACGCCAGGGTGAGCTGGTTGTGATCGTAGGGCGAGAGCGCAACCACGTACGGAAGCGCATGCAGGACGGCGGCGGCGGCGACGAATACCGCCAGCACGGCGGGGGACAGCCACTCCGGAATGAATTGCCGCCAGGTGCTCATCAGCCGAGCACGCGCTGGCCGAACAATCCGCCGGGTCGGAAGATGAGGACCAGCACCAAAAGCACGAAGCCGACCGCGCCGGTCAGGTAGGCCGGCAGCAGCAGGATGGCGAAAACTTCGACGATCGCCAGAATCAACGCCGCAACCGCCGTGCCCAAAACGCTGCCCAGCCCTCCGAGGACGACGATCACGAATGACTTGAGCAGCTCGCCGGCCCCAAACGTCGGATTGAAAGGGAACAGCGTTCCGAGGAGAAGTCCGGCCATTGTGGCCAGCGCCGTCCCGAAGCCGAAAGTGAACGTGTAGATCCGTTCCACATCGATGCCGGCGACCCTGCAGCTGTCCGCGTTCTGAGCAACCGCGCGGATTGCCTTACCGAGGTACGTTCGGGTCAAAAGCAGGTCAAGAGCGACCAACAAAAGCGCGGCAAGCGCGAAGACGATCAATCGATTCAGCGAAAGCGCTGAGCCAAGAACGACGACCGCCTTGGTCGAGTAATCGGTCCGAATTGCCTGATCATTTCCGGTGAATTGGAGATAGGCGACGTTGCGCAGTACGAGCCAAACCCCAAAGAGCAAGAGGAGCGACTGAACGCCGCCCGCGGGACCGCGAGGAAGGTAGCGCACCAGACCGCCGTAGATCACCACGCCCGTGGCGAACCCGACCACAGCAGCGATCGGCAGCGACAGGTAGGGATCGATTCCAGCGCGTTCGTGCAAGTACCAACCCAGATAAGCACCGACCATGATCATCCCGCCGTGATTCAGATTGACGATCCGCAACACGCCATAGATGAGCCCAAGGCCGTAGGCCATCATCGCGTACAGGCCCGCGAGCAGGACTGCGGAGAGCAGGAGCTCCAGACCTCGCGCCATCGAGCGCCTCTAACCTTTGCAGTCTGGTCTCGGTGCCACGCCCGCCGCATTGGCGACGTCCGGAGGGTAGACGATCGGCGCGCTTCCATCCGGCATGTTTTGTTGCACGACGAACGGGTTGTGCGCTTGTTGGCCCTTTTCTGCAGGAAACCTGAGCTTGCCGCCGGGAAGGATGGACTCAATCTCCATCGATGCCAGCTTCGCGCGCACCGCCTCCCGATCGACGGAATTTGCTTGCTCGATTGCAGTGAACAGGGACCGCGCGGTTTCGTAGCCGAGCGCCTGATACCATTCCGGCTGGCGGTTGTACTTCGCCCGGAAAATGTCCACGAAGTGCTTGTTCAGGCCCTTCGAACCCAGCTGGCTGTTCCACCAGACCGCCGAGAGCACGTAATTCACGTTTTTTTGCCCCAGCGCGTCTGCGGCTTGCTTCTCGCTGCCGCGGGCGCCGTAGCTCAGCACCTTGTTGCACATCCCTTCGGTGACGTATTGGCGCTGCATCGTGATGTAGTCCGGCAGGTGGGCATCCACCAGGAGGACGTCCGCCTTGGCCGCTTTCACCGCGTTTATCAGCGCGCTGAAGTCCTTGGCGTTGAGCTCGAAAGCCTCGTCGAGAACGACTTGGTAATCGCCGGGGTGGCTCTTGGCAAACTCTGACACGCCGTTGCGAAAATCTTTGCCATGAGAGGTGTTCTCCCAGACGACAGCAACGATCGACGGCTTGGGCAGCTTGCCTGACTTTTGCTGGATGTCGAGCCAGCGCATGATCGCGTCCGCGAGCAGCTCGACCGGGGCGAGTAAGCCGAAAATCCACTTGTATCCCTGCTGATAGATTGCCGTCGCCGCTCCGCCGCCATTGACGTATGGAATGCGGTTCTGCTCTGCAGCGCTGCTCTGCGCTTGCACCAGCGCCGTAGAGTAAGTCCCGAGCAAGAAGTTCACCTTGTCCACGTTGATCAATCGGTCGGCCAGGCTGACGGCGGTCGCCTGGGTGGTGGTGTCGTCGAGCAGCTGCAGGGTGACTGGAATTCGCTTTCCGCCCACCAGAATGCCGCCCGCCTTCATCGCCTCTTCGAAAGCGAGCTCATATCCCTCCTTGTAAAAGCCGCCGATGCGCGCCTCCGCGCCGGTCAACGGGAGCGTGGCGCCGATGACGATCTTGTCGGGCAGGCTTGCCGCTGCCGTCGCGGAAGACTTCTCGGGTGTCGACTGCTTGCAGGCGGCGGCCGCCAAAAGCGACGCGGCCAAGGCCAGCGGGAAACTTCCAGATCTCCGCTGCATGGTAACCTCGCTGCAAAGGGAAGGCTTCGGGCCGCGCATCATAGGGCCGATCGTCCGCAGGTCAATGAGAACTGGATGGAGACGGCTTCGGCGCGTTCGAGGCTACACTTTGGCCGATCGCCTCCCAGACCTGGCGCTTGAGCGCCGAAAAGGCGGCCGAGAACCGCGTTTCGAGCGAACGGGGCCGAGGGAGCTCCACAGGGAAATTAGCCGTCACCCGCCCGGGGCGCGGCGAGAGAACCGCGATGCGGTCGGCGAGGTAAATCGCCTCGTCTGCATCGTGTGTCACGAAGACGACGGTTTTGCGGCGCTGCTCCCAGAGTCGCGCCAGCTCGTCCTGCATCATCGCGCGCGTTTGGGCGTCCAGTGCTCCGAAGGGCTCGTCGAGCAGCAGAATGGAAGGGTCGGTTGCGAGCACCCGCACCACTTCGACCATTTTCGACATTCCCGAGGACAGCTCCTTCGGGTATGCCTCCGCGAAGGCCGCAAGGCCGAGCAGCCGGATCAGCTCGTCGCTCACCGCGCGCCGCGAGGCGGGCTCGACGCCTTTCGCCAACAGCCCAAACTCGACGTTTTCGCGGACGGTCATCCACGGGAAGATCGCGTTTTCCTGGAGGACGTAACCCTTATCCGAGCTCGGGTCGTCGATCCTGGCTCCGTCGCAGAGGACGGATCCCTGAGTGGGGCTGAGAAATCCGGCGAACATTCGCAGCAACGTCGTCTTCCCGCAGCCGACCGGGCCGAGCAGGGCAACGAACTCGCGGTCGCCAACGCTGAGGTTGAGCCCTTCCAGCGCGCGCGTTGGCGTCTGACCGGAGTAAGTGTATCCGACGTCCACGGCCTCGAGGCGCACCCTCGGCGAGCCGGCGGGCATCATGCGGTTCGCTTCATCCAGCGCGTCGCTCTCGCGTGGAGGAAAAGCGCGAGCAGATCAAAAGCGAGCACCAGCAGACCGACGGTGGCAATTCCGATCACCATCGTGGGCACGCGCGGGTAAGCGCCCGCCAGGGCGAGCAGGTAGCCCAGGCTTGGCATCTTCGCGTCGATCAACTCCGCCACCACGATCGTCACCCAGGCGAGGCCGAGCGCGATCCGGAGGCTGGCGAAGATCTGGGGCAGCGCGGCGGGAAGCACGATTTTTTTGAAGGCGAGCCTGTCGTCGGCGCCGAGCGAGGCGGCCGCGTCGAGGTAGACGCGAGGCACGCCCCGCACTCCCTGGTGTGCGCCGAGCAAAGTAACGACCGCGACGTTGGTCGCAATCAGCAGCACCTTGGAAGGCTCACCGTAGCCGAACCAGACCACGTACAACGGCAGGAGCGCGAGTGCAGGCGTGAAGCGAAGGAACGTGACCCACGGTTCGGCGAGATCCTCGATTCGGCGCGAACGCCCGGTCGCCACTCCGAGCAAGATGCCGGCGCAGGCGCCGAGGAAAAAGCCGATCAAAATCCTTCCCGTGCTGACGGCAATGCTGCTGGGCAAAATCCCCGATTGAAGCAAAAACACCAACTCCTCGCCGAGCGAGCGATACGTGGGGAGCAGCTCCACATCGTCGATGTAATGGACGTCCATCCAAATGCGATGGGGCAACCACTTTTGCCCAATCTGCGCAGCGATGCCGTAGAGCACGGCAAGCGTTCCGATGGCGACAAGCGCGCGCCGCAGTCGCGTCCAGGGTGCGGGCGACATCTGCATCATCGGATCCAGGCGGTCAAGCGAGCGGTCAGCACTTTAGCGCCCGCATCCATCACAAAGCCGGCCGTGGCGATCCCCATGATCCCCACCATCACGACCGCGGGATCGCTTCGCGTCTGAAGGCGCGACGCCCACATCCCTCCGCCGACGATCAAATTCCCCATGCCGTTTTCCGCCATCAACATTTCGGAGCCGACTGCGGTCATCCAAGCGATGGCCAGCGCGTAGCGCAGGCCGGCGAGCAGGTCTGGACTGGCAGCGGGCAGGAGGACCTTGGTGAGCAACAGTCGACCCCGAGCTCCCAGCGCGCGGGCGGCCACCACGTACGTACCGGCGACGTCGCGCACGCCGTGGTAGGCGGGAATCACGAGGGTCGCCGCGACCGCGTAGACAATCGGGATGAGCCGGTGCGCCTCGCTGTGGCCCAGCCAAAGCATAATGTAAGTGATTAACGCGAGTGG
>DATFTC010000426.1:0-2293 GCA_035262305.1 Myxococcaceae bacterium
ACCGCGGCGATGAACGCTCGTCGCGAGAGGAGAACCAGCATCTCAGGTGCTTGCTGTCGTCGACACGGCTGCAGCGGCTCCTTCGCGAATTCTTTGCCGACCGCGCTCGGCAGCCTTTTCGATCTCGCCCCAACTTCCGAACTCTCGATCACCGCTATCAAAATGATGCCGCAACGCGAGGGCCCGATCAGCGGGACAACGGCACGGGACCGCGATCGTCCTCTTCGCCAGCGAATCAGTCCGTGCTTAGATGATGGGCATGAAGTCGAAGTCATACACAGTCTCCGACGGGCGAATGGTCCTGACTCTCACGCCAGCCAAGGAAGGGGGCTACGTCGTGACGAGCCCTCTGGATCCCGAATTGATCACAGAGGCAGAGACCATTCCCGAAGCTTTTGAGATGGCACGCGATGCGGCACGGACAGTGCGTGCTGCGCGTAGGAAGTTGCTCCGTCAGCTCGCTGCTGCTTCATAGGACCCGTGAAGCGCCGGGAGTTGGAACGCCACCTCCGGAAATTCGGCTGCTTCCTTCATCATTCGGGGTTCGAATCCCGTCGGGGACGATTGCGGTGTTGTTCCCGGCCGGGGTCAAATGCGTTCTGATTGAGCTGCTCGCCGCTTCGCTGCCGCTGGCGACGAGTGCGTTCCTGGTGGCGACTGGCCGCGCGCCAAACGCACCGTGGCGCCTTCCCGCGTCAACTTCAAATCTTTTCCACTGGCTGTTCGACAAAGCGCAACAGCAGCAGTGGGCAAGGCACCGGCGTGGTCTGGGTAACCCCTTCGGCAGTCGTCCGTATTACGAGGATGCAAGTGTTCTCTGTGCTTCCCTCGCACGATTGACGGCCCCGAGGACAGCGGTCATGCGACGACCTGTGGAACTGCTGGAACGAGTCGGCCGAGTGAGAACCGTGTGGAACTGGATCCCAGCCTTTCGCGTCGTCGCCGAGACGCAGCACCTCCACCATGCTTCCCACTTGCTGCGGGTGAGTCCTTCCGCGCTTTCGCGATCCATCCGTTTGCTGGAGGACCACGTGGGCGAGCGCCTCTTCGAGCGGAATGGGCGGACCCTTCGCCTGAACGCCGCGGGCGAGGGATTCCTGGCCGTGGTTCGCGACGCCATGCGCGGTGTTGACGATGGGCTCTCTCAATTGGCCTCGAGAGAGCTGGTTGGGCCGGTGCTGCTGATGAGCGCCAGCGCGCTGACCGATGCTTATCTACTGCCGGCGCTGCGAGAGCTAAGCTGGGCGCATCCCGCGCTGATCCCGCACATCCATCGGTTCTCGCGCGATGAAACAGTTCATCGTATTCTTCGCGGTCAACTCGATGTTGCGCTGTTTCAGGAGGCGGCGGCGCCACATCCTCGGCTCGTCGAGGACCAGATCGGATCCGTGAGCAATGGGGTTTATTGCGGACCAGGCCACCCCTTGTTCCATTCGACGCAAGTTGGCTTGGCTGAAATCCTCGAGCATCCTTTCGCTGCGGTTGTCGCCGCGGAAACGAAGATTGTGCAGGATGGCTGGCCCCCAGAGCAGCCGCGCCGCATCGGCATGTACTTGCCCGACTTCAGCCTGGCCTACGACGTGTGCAAGAGAGGCCAGATGCTGGCGATTCTTCCGGACGTACTGGTCGAATCTCGAGGGTGGGGTGATCGCCTTTGCCGGTTGGCGACAGAGATCGTCCGCAATACTCCGCTGTGCACTGCACGCCGTCCCTCGTTGTCGAAGGTATTTCCCGCGGAGGCCGTCGTCGACGCGCTGAGGCGGGCAGTGCAGGAGCAGCAGGCGAAATTTCATGCGCTGCGAACAGCGGCTTGCGCGCCCGCGCCAGCGTGACCCCAGGCGCTGTGTCCGGGAGTCAAACAGACAGTTGCAAAAGTTCTAACGTTACCTCGCCGCCCTGCCTCCGTATTCAATTTGGCTTGGACGTCATCCATTTGCTTCGTGGTTGATTTAGCCCAAGTCGAAAGAAGCAGGACGTTGACAATAGCCAACCAAAGGAGTGAAGAAACATGACATACAAAACAAGAAACGTCGTCAGGTGCGCCTCGCGTCTTGCGCTGGCGACGCTTGCCCTGGCGATATTCACCCAGGACACGGCTTTCGCCCAGCGTCTGAACGGCGGGCGGAAGAAAACAGGCAAGACCGACAACCGAGAGCTAAGAGAATTTATAAGACGCGGGGACATTCGCCAGCTGCCTCCGCTGCTCAAAGGGCGGCTTCTGGAACTGGCGGCTCGGCCACACACCTTCCTGCCGATTACGGCCTTCAGCGAGGCCGACGAACCGAGCCAGCTC
>DATFTC010000427.1:0-2358 GCA_035262305.1 Myxococcaceae bacterium
GCCGTCTCGAGTCTGGAAGCCGCGTACCGCCGCGTCCTTTATCCGGCTCTGGGCCTCCGGGCTGCGCGCGTGTTCCAGGAAGAGATCGGAGTCGTGGCGGAAGTCATCGGGTGGGGCGAGCGCAATGGCGTTGACGCGCCCTTTGATCGCGGCCAGAGCGGCAGCGGGGAACTTTGCGAGGCGATGGGCGAGTGTGCTGACGAAATCCCCGAGCACCTCGGCGGGGAGGGCCCGGTTGATCCAGCCGTAGCGCTCGGCGAGATCCGCGTCGTAGTCCTCCCCGCTCAAGATAGCCTCGAGCGCCCGGCCGCGGCCCATCAGGCGTGTGAGGTGTTGGACCCCGCCCGCGCCGGGGATCAGGCCGAACCCCGCCTCGGGCTGGCCGAAGATCGCCGACCCTCGCGCGGCAAAGCGCATGTCACACGCCAGCACGAACTCGCTGCCGGCGCAGCGCGCGCGCCCCTCGACCTGGGCGATGGTGAAAAGGCGGCTTTCGCTCAGGTAGCGAAAGAGCAGGCCGAGCGACGAATCGCCGGTGAGCTTCGCTGTCGCTTCGCGGTATTCGCTGATCGGCATCACGTCGACGTGGGAGATGAAATAGTCGGGGTCGGCGCTCTTGAACACGACCACCCGGATTGTGTCGTCGGCCTCGGCCTGTTGGATGAGGGACACCAGATCGCGGACCAGCTCCGGTCCGAGCAGGTTCATGGGTGGGGCTGCAATTTCGGCGAACAGAATGCCCGGTTCCTTGCGTACCTTCAGCGTGTCGAGGTCCACGGCAGTCTCCTTTGCTCTGGTGGACCTCACACGCCCGGACAGGCACCTGAGGTCTGCGCAATTCCGACGATCTCGAGCACCTATTCCTGATGATCCCGAGCTGAGTCATTCTCGATTGACCACGAGCAGTGCGTGAGGGGCATCGTTGGGTCCGCGATCGGCTTCAATTTTCCACAAGTTGTTCAAGGGAACGGCAGGCCGTCCCCGTAGTCAACAGGAGGGACCCGCGCGCGCTGCGGAGTGACCGCCACGAGTCAAACGCAGCAGCGCGCGCGGGAGGTCCCTGTTGACCCACGGGGGCGGGCGTGACGTGCAGCGCTGCGCTCATTTCCGGGCTCCTTTGGCTCCTTTGGGAGGTGACGCCGTCGAGGCCGGGCTTGGCGCCTGCGCTTCGCTGTCCGACACGACGGTCTCGCGCATGGAGCGCTCCCCTTCGAGCTCGAGGCGATAGGCGTTGTGGACGAGGCGGTCGAGGATGGCATCGGCGTAGGTGGGCTCGCCGATGACGTCGTGCCAAGCTTTGACGGGGAGCTGACTGGCAAGCAGCGTAGAGCTGCGAGCATGGCGCTCTTCGACAATCTCCATGAGATCGCGTCTTTGACCGGCGGTGAGGCGGTCAGGACCGAGATCGTCCAAAATGAGCAGATCAACCCTGGTCAGCATGCGGAAGAGGCGTGGGAAGCTGCCGTCGCCGTGCGCGAGCTCCAGCTGCGCGAAGAGGCGTGGCAGGCGCGCGTAGTATGCTCTGTAGCCCTCGCGGCAAGCCTTCTGAGCAAGAGCGCACGCTAGCCAGGTTTTGCCCAATCCGCATTTCCCGCCAACGAGAAGATTGCGTTTCTCGGCAATCCAGCGGCAAGTCGCGAGTTGCTGGAACAGCGCTTTGTCGAGTTGGCGTTGCGCGCGGTAGTTGACGTCCTCGACCGCGGCCTGGCTGTAGCGCAGGCGCGCGGCTCGCAGCCGGATCCGCGTGCGATTGGTGGTGCGATTGGCGATCTCGCGGTCGAGCAGGAATGCGAGCCATTCGGCGTGGGTGAGATCCCTGGCGGCATCCTGCTGCTCGAGCTCGATGAAGGCTTCGGCCATACCATCTAGCTTCAGCGCTCTGAGCTGGTCGAGGGTGGGATGAGTGAGCATCGCTATGTCTCCTCAATGGTAGAAGTTGGGGCCGCGGATGTTGTCGTGAGCGATCGCGGGCCCCTCCGCGGCTTTGTCGGGCGGTTTGCGATCGAGCTTGGTGTCGAGGATGGATTTGACGGAGCTGAAGGAGTGGGTGCCGATGGCGAGGGCGCGCTCGCAGGCTGCTTCCACGCGCTCGCGAGGAAAGCTCCCACGAGGTTCACGATGCCACGGCAGGAGCGGAAGCCCTGCTCGGGGTGCCGCTTCTTGCGCAGGATGATCTCGACGAGTGCGGTGGTGTTAGGTCCGATCTCGGCGGCCTCACGCATGATGCGCTGGATCGTCCAATCGGCGTAGCGCCGATGGCTTGAGGGCATGTGCTCGGGCAGGGTCGTGTGCCCGCGGTTTGGGGGACCGCGGCGATGCACAGCGACGCGCTTGCCGCGATGGAACACCTCGACCGTG
>DATFTC010000428.1:0-2623 GCA_035262305.1 Myxococcaceae bacterium
TATCGAAGAAATACTGGCCGTTGGCGTCGCTGGTTGCAGTAAACGTCAGCCCGTTGGATTGATTCCGCAGCTGAAGGGCCGCGCCTTCGATCGGCCCGCCACCTTCCGCCGATACAGTGCCCGTCAGTGCAGAGCCAGTGACACCTTGTGCCAGCGCGCCTCGGTCGAGGGCAACGAGAGCCACGAGCAAAGCTGAGAACGCGACGACGAACCGAAGGCGGTGATGCATGAACTTCCCTCCCACTGGGCGATAGATAGACCTGAGCCCCCAAAAAAAGTGGACTATTGAGCAAACCGATAGCTCAAGTGAAGAGGAATCTTTTAGCGACGGAGCAATTCAGTGCGGTCCTCGGCCACAGCAATCAAAGAAACACCGCCCTGCGGAGGCCGATGAATCGCTCGACTGGTGTGGCGCGCTGCATGGGGCGAGCCGACTAGCACTGCCAGTCCTGACGGCGATCCGCGTCCACGTTGGATATCCAAGCGATACGAGTCGCGTCACCGAGCGGTCGCTGCCCATCCGCGCGCCCTTCTCCGGGGAACCATCGCAAGGCGCTCGCGGATGCGTTTTGCTCGCACCGCGAGTGCCTTGCTCTCGGAGCTTTCGAACTCTCGAAGGCTGCGGCGCACCGTGGGCATCAGCGAAGAGTCCTTCTGAGCCAGGGTCGCCAGGCTGTCGAGGGCCCATGCCCTGACGAACTTCTGCGGGTGCTCAACGTCGCGAAGGAGGATCTCATGGACACGACGCATCTCGACGGGCGTCCACGCGAAGAGGGGCAGAGCGCGCACAATTTGTAGATGTATCTCCCATTTGTCGCTCTCGGCGAGCGGGCCGATGAAAAGCCGCTTGTGCGGTTCGATCCAGGCCGGGTTTTGATGCGCCAACTTCTCCAGCAGATCCATCGAACGCATCGAGATAAGCCAATCTTCATCGCCCACCAGCCGGGCAACTTCGGCGACGAGCTGCGGGCGCGCCTGGATTCTGCTCAGGGCGCGATTCGAGCGGGCTATTGAGCGACGGTCTCCGCCAGAGAGTAGGAGCCGTAGCCCGCTTGCTGCGTTCCCACTCCCCTCGGCGTTCGACCTCAGCAGCGAGGCCAATTTCGCGGGAACGCGTCGGCAGCCGCAGCCGCTTTGGTGGTCGCGATGCCACTCGATTCGCTGCTCGAGCGTTGCGTTTTTCGGCATCGCGTGCCGCTTGTGCCATTCCGAATTCATGGACTGAACACCGATTATTTATCGCGACGGCCGCGCACCGCGGTAGCGAAATCCCTGACTTCAGCTGACAAACGAATTGTCGCGGCGCTCTCGAAAGGAGATATCGGCCTGCTTCCGGATGACCTCGAGTCGCGATCGCGGCCATTGATTGTTGGCCCAAACTCATTAATAAAACGCCGATGACTGACTCGATCAATCGCTCTTTGTCTCGGCGCAAGTGGCTCCGTTTGGCGGCGGCGACTTCGCTGGCTTCAGGGTTTCTGGCCAAGGCAAAGACGGTGTTAGCGGAGTCGAAATCGCCGGCGGCCGCGGCGAGTCAAGGTTCTCGAGCGCCGGGTGACAATTCATTGGGCGCCCGCACCTACAACGTTCGCGATTTCGGCGCCAAGGGCGATGGAAAGACGCTCGATACGACTCCAGTGCAGGCCGCGATCGACGCGTGCACGAAGGACAACGGCGGCACGGTGCTCGTTCCGGCGGGAACATTCGTCATCGGGACGATCGAGATGAAGAGCAACGTCACTCTGCACATCGCGGCGCAAGGCAAGCTGTTGGGCAGCGACGACGGCAAACACTACCGCGCAGCCGAGGCAATACCACTCAGCGGAGATGCGACGCTGAACGACGGCAATGTGGGACTGATCTTCGCGGTGAAAGCCGAAAACTTCACCATCGAAGGGCCAGGCGCGATCGACGGTCAGGGTGCACAGTTTCGCAGCCCCACCCGCGGCGTTCCGCCTCCCTCCGGTCGCGGCGGCAATCAGCGGCCGTATCACCTGCTGTTTCATCAATGCAGAAACGTCACCGTCCGCGACATCTTCCTGACGCAAAGCGCCTATCATTCGATTCGGATCATCCAGAGCAGTTACTTGAAGCTGGACGGTATACACATCTACAATCGCGCCAACCACAACGCCGACGGGTTTCACTTCATCAGCGCGCAGCATGTCCACATCAGCAACTGCACCGTGGAATGCCAGGACGATGCCTGCGCCCTGTTCGGCAGTTGCAAATTCGTGACCGTCACCAATTGCTCATTCAGCACCCGTTGGTCGGTATTCCGCTTTGGCGGCGGCGAGGCGGAAAACATCGCCGTTTCCAATTGTCTGATTTACGAGACCTACGGCTGCCCGATCAAGCTGCGCTGCGGCCCGGGATCGCGTTTTGAAAACATGTCCTTCACGAATTTGGTGATGAACAAGGTGACTGGCCCCATCTCCATCAGCGTGGGAGGTAACGAGCGTCGTCAGCTCCCGACCGACGGCCAGAGCAATCAGCAGAGCACTCAGTCCAACGCTCCGGCCGCACAAGTCGAGGAGTCGCACGCACGCAGGCCGGGAATTGTCCGCAACATATCGTTCAGTGGGATTCGAGCGACGGTCACCGTTCCGGTGCAGCTGGCGGA
>DATFTC010000429.1:0-18886 GCA_035262305.1 Myxococcaceae bacterium
TTATTGATTTCAATTTCGGCGGTGAGCTTGGTGGGGATTAGTTGCGCCGACGCTGGCCGCGCAGGAACGGCCGGCAGGACAGGACAGAAACCGCAGGTTGCTCGCTACAGCGTCACTGACCTTGGCACGTTGGGCGGGACAGCGAGCATCGCCTTTGGCATCAACAACGCTGGTCGAGTGGGCGGCGGCGCGAACATGCGCGGCGAGAACCAGCACCCGTTCCTGTGGGATAAGGGCCAGATGATCGACCTCGGCACGCTCGGGGGATTAAACGCCAACGCGGGCGGGACGAACCAGAACGACGAGCTGGCGGTTCTTTCTGAGACTGCAACGAAAGATCCGTTGGGCGAGGACTTTTGCGGATTCGGCACCAATCTCATCTGCCTTGGGGCCATCTGGAAACATGGAGCACTGACGCCGCTTCCAACCCTAGGCGGCAATAACGGACAAGCTGTGACTATTAACAATCGAGGCCAGTTGGTCGGATTTGCGGAGAACAGCACTCGGGACACAAGCTGCATGGTGCCTCAAGTTCTCGGTTTTGAAGCCGTGGTGTGGGGTTCTGACGGGCATGTCCAAGAGCTCTCTCCGCTCCCCGGCGACTCCGTCGGATTCGCCCTCGGGATCAACGACAGCGGTCAAGTGGTCGGCTCATCGGGTTCTTGCGCGAACACCCGGCTTGTTCCGCTCAGAATTGGGCCGCACGCCGTGCTGTGGGAGAATGGCTCGGCTACCGACCTCGGCAGCCTGGGCGGCAAGCGATTCAATACTGCTGCTGCGATCAATAATCGGGGCGAGGTGGTCGGGGCGTCGACTCTGCCTGACGAGGCGACCCTTCACAGCTTTCTCTGGACCAAGGCCACGGGTATGCGTGACCTCGGCACGGTGGGTGCAGACTTCTCGAGCTTACCGACAGCGATTAGCAACAAGGGACAAGTGGTCGGCGCATCCTGTGTAACGGCTGACTTTATCAATGGCCCGTGCCGCGCCTACCTCTGGCAGGACAACGCGATGACGGACCTCAACGATCTCATCCCGGTGGACTCGCCCTTGGAGCTGCTGTTTGCCTACGGGATCAATGACGCTGGACAGATCGTGGGCCAGGCGATGCATAAAGACACCAGCGACCTTCGCGCCTTTCTGGCGACCCCGATCAAGAGCAATGTCGGCAGCGAGAGTGTCCCGGATATCGCACCCGACGGAAGCAAGGAACCCGCGAGGACCCTTCCGACGCCCTGAAAATATTCGCGCCGGGCCAGTGTGCCCCATGCATGATCGGCTCAATAATCTGGAGCACCGCGAATGCCGCAACGCCGTAGCCGACGAGAGCGCGGAAGACCCGGCGGCGCTTCAGCTCCGCGAACCAGCCGTTCAAGCCCACCGATTTCGGCTGCACCATCGAACCCGACCCTTTGGACGCTCCCGATAACTCAACGGGAAGTGAGTGCGCGGCGTCGCCTCCTCCCTCATCGCGCAGTTCCTCACTGGGCGGAATCTCCGTTCGTGCCGCCATGCTCCCGTCGAACGCATTTCTACAACGAGGGGGCCGGATTCAGTGAACGAAATCACCCTTCACTGCGGGAATACTTCACTCGGCGTCTGTCGAAGTGACCCAAAGCGTCCGCGAAGTGGTGAGAGGATTGATACATCCTGGACAGACGTGTGGCTCAAAATGAAGACCGTACGTGGCTAGAGCACGGGCCCGGTACCGATCGAGCCCGTCGAGCATTTCGTTCATCGGCAGGTCATTCGGGGGAACGTGACCGGTGTCGAAGACTACAGACTGCATGGCGTTTGTCGTTCGCAGCGCTGACGGCGCCCTGCGATTTCAACCGCCGTGCGCCTAAGGCCGTGTTACATGGCGCCCCTGTGTTTTTGTCTTGCCCAGAACGTCGAGCACGACGGCCGTGAGGGCCGAGACCCCGGTCCGGATGGTCCGCTCCCGATCCGGAGCAAACTCCGCCGAGTGCAGACCTGGCAAGCTGGATCCGGTCGCTTTGGCTTTCTCAAACTGCTGCGGTTCTGCTGCGCCGAGCCAGAACATGACTGCCGGAACGCCTGCTCGGCCATAAACGGAAAAGTCCTCGGAGCCCATCACTGGAGGCCGTTCGGTCACGTTCGTCTCGCCGAATTCACGGGAGAGAACGTTGACCACGCGCTTGGTCAGATCTGGATCATTGTACACGGCTGAAGTTGATTCCCCTGGAACCACGATGACGCTCGGCTCCTTCGGTGCGCTGGCGCTGGCCGCCTCGGCCTTGGCAATGCGCTCGATGGCAGAGAGCAGGTGCTTGCGGACCTCCTCCTTGTATGAGCGAACGGTGAGCTGGAGATTGACCTCCTCCGGAATGATGTTCGATTTCGTTCCACCGCGGATCGATCCGACGGTGACCACGGCGGGATCGAGAGGATTGTTTTCGCGTGCGACAATGGTTTGAAGCGATAGGATCGTCCGCGCGGCGATCACAATTGGGTCCACTGTCAGGTGAGGAGCCGCGCCGTGCCCACCCTTCCCAAAGATGGTAATCGAGACGGTGTCCATGGTGGCATACGCGTATCCCGGCGTATATCCAATCTTCCCCGCGGGGAGCAGCACCGTGTCGTGCAAGGCGATCGCGAAATTGGGCTTGGGAAATTTCGTGAACAGGCCCGCTTTCATCATCGCTTCGGCGCCGGTTACCGTCTCTTCAGCCGGCTGGCCAAGCAAGAAGAGCGTTCCTTTCCAACGGTCCTTCATTTTCGCGAGCAAGGTTGCAGTGCCAATCAACGAGGTCATGTGGATGTCGTGGCCACAGGCGTGCATAACGCCAACGGTGCCGCCTTCCTTGCCCGGAGCGGTGACCTTGCTCGCGTAAGGCAAGCCGGTTTTTTCCTGAACAGGGAGGGCGTCCATGTCCGTGCGCAGCAGCAGCGTCGGCCCATTCCCGTTCCGCATCAGGGCGACCACCCCGTAGCCACCGACCCCTGTGGTGACGTCGTAGCCGAGCCGCCGCAGGCGGTCAGCGAGCTTGGCGGAAGTCTTTTCCTCGTGGCCGGAAAGCTCGGGCGTCTGGTGCAGGTCGATGTAGAAAGCATCCAGCTCGGGATAAATCGAATCGAGGCCAGCCGCGCTCGGTTCCTTGCCTTGAACAACATTACCAACGAGGCTCGCTAGCGAAGCAATGATTATCAAAACGTCCCTAGAAATCATTTGTGACAATCCCTTTCTCACATTTCCCTTCGACGCAAGAGTTGGCTCCCAAATTGTCCGAACGCATTTCTACAGCGAGAACCGGGGTTCCGTGAGCGAAATCGCCTTCACTTCGGGAATACTTCACTCGCCGTCCGTTCGTCTGATAAAGGGGCCTTCACTGTCTCCAAGAGGTGATAAGGGCCGGGACTACTTTAACTTCGTGCTCAGCTGACGCGCGAAAGGGAGCCATGGACCGGAGCAAGAGGGACTTTGTCAGGGCGGGCGCAGCCGTCGCGGCGTTGGCGGTGATGCCGCGCGGCTTCGCGCAGTGGCAGCCCAGCCAGCGCTACCCCGACCCGACAATCAAGATCCTCGACCCGAGCTTCGCGCGCTACCGCCTCGCCAACGCGAAGGTCGAGCGCATTGCCTCGAGCATGCGATGGTGCGAGGGGCCGGTGTGGTTCGGCGACGGCCGCTACCTCCTGTGGAGCGACATCCCGAACAACCGAATCATGCGCGGGGACGAAGAGATCGGCGCGGTCAGCGTGTTCCGCAAGCCCTCGAACAACGCCAACGGCAACACCCGCGACCGCCAGGGGCGGCAGCTCACCTGCGAGCACGACACGCGGCGCGTGACCCGCACGGAGTACGACGGCTCGATCACCGTGATCGCCGACCGCTATGACGGAAAACCGCTCAACTCGCCGAACGACATCGTCTGCAAGTCCGACGGCTCGATCTGGTTCACCGATCCGCCGTTCGGCATCCTCGGCAACTACGAAGGGCACGTGGCGAAGCCGGAGCTGCCCACCAACGTCTACCGCTGGGATCCGAAGTCAGGCAAGCTCGCCCTCGCCACTGGCGAGGTCAACCGGCCCAACGGCCTCGCGTTCTCGCCCGACGAGTCCCGGCTGTACATCATCGAGTCGGGCTCGAGCCCTCGCGTGGTGCGCGTCTACGACGTACTGGACGGTACGCGCCTCGCGAAAGAGCGCGTATTCCTCACCGCCGAGGCGAACGGCACGCCCGACGGCTTCTGCCTAGACGTCGACGGCAACCTCTGGATGGGTTGGGGCATGGGCGCCGAGGGTCTCGACGGCATCAACATCTTCAACAGCAACGCCAAGCTCATCGGGCGGATCGATCTGGCCGAGCGCTGCGCCAACCTGTGCTTCGGCGGACTGTACCGCAACCGCCTCTTCATGGCAGCGAGCACCTTGGTCTATTCGCTTTACGTGAACACGCAAGGCGTGGCTGGCGGCTGAGCCCGGCTCGCCATTACATTCAACAATGCCGTGCGCGAGGGACGCTGATGTTATTCTCACTCAAGCTCTGCGAGCTTCCGGAAGCGCGGATCAGCGCGCAGCGGTGCCCAGGTCGGATCGATTCGCAGCAGAGCAGATGAGAGCAGGCACGGAATTGATAACAAGTGACGGATGTGCTCGATGGCTGCGTCCGTTTCGCCAACGCGAGCCTCCACCGCCGCGCGGTCGGTCTCGATGTAAGCTCCTCCCAGATGGTCCTTGGAAATCGGAAGAATTTCGACGGCGCGGCTCGCTTCGCGCAATGCATCCTCCTTCCTTCCAAGTCCCGCGTAGGCGCGCGCTAAGATGCTACGCTGATAAGGTCGCCTTGGGTTCTTGTCGACTTCCGCCGCCAGCAAGGCCAGCGCGGTTTCATATTCCTTTCGTGCCTGGTCGGCGTCGCCCAGCGCCTCGTGGGCAACGGCGTAGAGAAACGCCTTCGGGAAGACGGCACCGCCGACACCGCCACCACCACCTGTAATCGAGTCGGAGTCGAGCGAATCCAGGAAGGGCAGCGCCTCGCGCGGATTGTGCCGTAGTAGTGGAATGATCCAACCCTGCCCTCCGACGTGCCCCTGCGGGTCAAGACGGCCGCGAGCCTCGCGAATGACCTTTTTGGCCAGGCTCGTCTCTCCTTTCCACGCTTCCTGGCCGACCGCCTTCGTGATTGATGCAGCCGTGAAGTCAGGCGCGATCGTCAGGACCTGATCGCATACCCCGTCCGCGTCCTCGTATCTGCGAGTGACGATGAGAGAGATGGCTAGTTGCCATCGTTGATCCGGTGAGCGCGGGTCAAGGTGTACGGCTTCGTGCTCATAGCGGATTGCCTCATCGTACTTTCCCTGTCGCCTTAGGACGTAGCCGATTGCGGGGACTGCCTCGGCGGGCATACCGGATCGTGCGACCGCGAATTCCTTCAGTGCTCGGTCGTAATCGAGATGACGCCAATAGTGGTAGTACCCGAGCGCGTAATGGCCCTCCGGCAAATCCGGCTGAAGCCGCAGCGATTGCTCGGCGTCGTCCCTCGCCTCCTCGGCCACGCTGTCCGGCGTTCCGGCAACCCACCAGTAGGTCGCCATCCTGACGTAGGCGAGCCGGGCGCGCGCCAGCGCGAAGGACGGGTCGGCCTGAATCGCCTGTCGGTAAAGTCGTATGGCGATTTCCAAGTTGTCCGGTTGAACGCCGGGTCGATTGGCATACTCCAGCGCGCGGAGGTAGAGGTCATAGGCTTCCGAGCTTTGCGTCGGCTTGCGCTCAATCTGCGCCTTCTGCGCAGGGGAGAGCTGCGCCTGCAACGTCCTTGCTATCTCCTCGGCCACCGCCGTTTGGATAGCGAAGACGTCCGTCACCTCTCGGTCGTAACGATCTGCCCACATCTGCTGATCGCTGCGCGCATCAATGAGCTTCGCCTCGACACGTACGCGATTCCCGGCCCGCTGCACGCTGCCCTCGACGATGGATGTGACCCCCAGCGCCTCGGCGATTTCGCGCAAGTTGCGCGCGCCCTCCTTGTACTGCATCACCGAGGTGCGCGAGATGACCCGCAGGTCTCCGATCCTGCCCAGCTGCCGTACCAGCTCGTCGTGAAAACCTTGCGCGAAGTAGGCGTTCTCTTCGCCAGCGCTCAGACTAGCGAATGGCAAGACGGCGATTAAAGACGCGTTCGACCCGGAGCTACTCCTTTCGGTTGAGAAGCCGCGGCCACCCCCGCGCACGACGAAGTAGTAGAAGAGGCCGGGAGCCGCCGAGAGCACGCCAATGCCAACGAGCAACAGCGCCAGTCGAATGCCTCTTAGTCCGGCGGCAGCAGCGGGTGCGGTCCGCTCGATTCGACCCGCGTTCACATCGAAGACCCAAGCGAGGGTGATGACGATGGGAAAGCCAGCCGCCAAACCGGCAACAACATACGAGAGCACTATTTCGGGCCAGTGCGCCCCGTGCATAATCGGCTCGATAATTTGGAGCACCGCGAACGAGGCAATGCCGTAGCCGACAAGCGCGCGAAAGACACGGCGGCGCTTCAGCTCCGCGAACCAGCCGTTCAAGCCCGCTGGTTTCGGCTGCACTCCAGCCGCTGGGGAGGTCAGCGAGATCGGCGGGGTTTCCCCAGGCGCCGATGAATCGCCGAGGGCGGTGCCTCCGCGCGTGCCTACGCTGCCGCCCTGTTCCGTTTCCGGTCGCGACGTCACAGAGTCCCTCAATGGTCCTCTTGTATCATTCGAGGTGCATCTGCTTCAGCAATCGCGTGAACCGCGGGTCCGAGCGCAGGCTGTCGAAGAGTCTGTGTGGCTTCAAGTGAACCAACCAGCTATCCCGCTTCGCCAACGCTTTGTCGAGCCACGCGAAGGCCTGATCCTTGTCCCCGAGCCCTGTAAAGATGAGAGCATGCGCGGTTGGCGGGACGTATTCACGTTTGGAGCGTTCTTCGAGCTCGGCCAGCATGCGTTGAGCCTCGACGCGTTGCCCGGACACCGCATATGCGTAGCCGATGAACCCGGAGTAAATGGCCGGAATCGTGGACGGTCGGAGCTTTTCCAGCTCGGCCAAGGCTTGCGCGTACCTGCTTTGCCCCATATACGCGCCCGCCAGCTGCATGCGCGCCACCCAAAACCCCGGGTCCAGCTCTAACGTCCTCTGTGCTTGCTCGATGGCTCGGTCATACTCGCGGGCGACGTTGAGAATTGCGATCGCCATGCCGTTGATGATGAGGGAGGTTGGATCGAGTCGCCGCGCCCGTTCGGCCTCCGCCAGTCCCTCTTCGACGTGGCCCGTCGCCACGAGCAGAAGCGCGTACCGGTGGTGTGCCGTCGGATACTCAGGCTTGAGCTCGATTGCCCGCCGGTGTTCATGTTCAGCAGCGGACCACTCGTAGTTGTAGAAGCTGATAAGGCCGAGGACGTCGTGCGCTTCAGCGAGCGTTCCGTCGAGCTCGAGAGCCTTCAGTGCAGCTTGCTTCGCCTTTGGCCATGCCTCTCCTGCGGAGGTCGAACCATATTCGGGAAGAAGGGCGGTGGCGTCAGCCAGACCGACGTAGGCAAGCGCATAGCTCGCGTCCTGCTCGATCGCTTGCTGGAAGTACCCGATCGCCTTGGTCAGCGCCTCCCCAGTTCGCTTGTTCCAGAAGTAGCGCCCCTTCAAGTAGAGGTCGTGCGCCGCGAGATTCGAGGTCGTTGGTTTGACCAGGGGCGCTGCCTCGGTCTGCACCAGCTTGGCCTTGAGCGCTTGCGCGATCGAGCGCGCCAGCTCCTCCTCGACCTCAAAGACATTCTTGAGCTCCCGCTCGTAGGTCTTCGACCAGACGTGGTAGTCGTCAGCGACGTTGATGAGCTGGGCAGTGATCCGCAGGCGGTCGCCGTCTCGACGGACGCTTCCCTCGATCACCGCGCCGACGTTGAGCTTCTCACCAAGTTGTCGGATGTCGACATCTTTGCCCTTGAAAGCGAAGGCCGACGTGCGCGAGGCGACGCGGAGCCCGTCGACGTTTGCCAGAGCGTTGATCAGCTCCTCGGTCATTCCGTCAGAAAAGTATTCGTTTTCCTTGTCGCTGCTCAGGTTGACGAATGGAAGGACCGCGATGGATTTGCGCTCCACTGCGCCAGCAGGCTGGACGTCTTTCCGCGCAACAATTCGCGTGTCACTGCGAAAGAAAAAGTACCAGCCCAAGCCGGGAGCCGCAGCGAGTACACCAATGCCCACCAGCAAAAGTGCCAGTCGAATGCCCCTTGGACCTGAGCTGGCCGCGGCGGGCGCGGTCCGCTCGATCCGCCCCGCCTTCACATCGAAGATCCACGCTAAAGTGATGGTGATTGGGAAGCCCGCCCCTAGTGCAACGACGACGTACGACAGTACCGTTTCGGGCCAGTGAAGGCCGTGCATGACCGGCTCGATAATCTGGAGCACCGCGAACGAGGCGATGCCGTAGCCGACAAGCGCCCGAAAGACACGCCGGCGCTTCAGCTCCGCGAACCAGCCGTTCAAGCCTGCCGGTTTCGGTTCCACCGTCGAAGCCGACCCCGACGCTCCCGATGGTTCAACGGGAAGTGAATGCGCGGCGTCGCCACCTCCCGTGTCGCGCCGTCCCTCACTGGGCGGAATCTCCGTTCGTGACTCCATGCTCCCGTCCAACGCACTTTTTACAACGGGAGCTGGGTTTAGGGAACGAAGTCGTCTTCACCGCGGGATTACTTCACTCGGCGCCTGTCGGCGTGAACCTCTATCTGAAAATCCGAGTTATCCGCTCGACTGCTGGAGCTGTGATGTGTCGAGGCTCAAGTACGTCATGCCACGCACGTCAAGGAACACGCGCTGGCGAACACTTACAAGACGAAGGAGCACCTGCTCGCAAGCGGCGCACCGCGCCACCAGGCCGGGCCCCTGCATGTATAAATGCGCCTCGGCAAAACGCCCTTTTGCGCCGCAGTGCGCGCACTGTCCCTCTGCAGCCGTAACATCCATCGTGAATATTCTGCTCAATTCGCCCGCAGCAGCGTTTCCGTCAAGATAGTCGTCTGTGAATGGGCTCATTGCCGATCTCCCGTGGGACCAAAACGCTCGGTCCTGATTTTGTCAGCGCTGTTGCCGGAGTCGCTAAGAAGGCCAGCGACAATTTCAACAAATGATGTGGGGCCGCAAACGTAGCAAGTTGGGGCAAGCTTCGATGGCCAAGTCGCATTCGCAATTAGAGCGGCATCGATGCGGCCGGGCGGACGCGGCCAATCTTTCGGAACCGCTCGCGTGTACGCATAGGTTACGCTCACACGATCGTCGCGAGCTGATAGCGCCTCCAGCTCATCGCGGTACCAAACCGCGCCCGGTTCGCGAACAGAATACAACAATCGAAACGGCGCAGTGCTCCCCGCCGCCGCGCCCGAGCGAATCATCGCCATGAGCGGAACGATGCCGGAGCCCCCTGCGATGAGCTGGATCGGCTCAGTCTGTTGGGTCCGCCACACGAACCAGCCGCCGATCGGACCTCGCAACTCCAGACGATCGCCGACCGCGAGCTCTCGCGTGAGATAAGGCGAGACTTCGCCGTTAGGCAAACGTTCGACGGTTATCTCAACGCGCCGTTGGGAGCTCGGCGCGGAGGCGATCGAGTATGACCTGACCGCCGAGTATCCATCAGAGGCCGTCAAACGCACGTCAACGTGCTGGCCAGCGACATGACCTGGCCAATCCGAAACTTCGAGGGTGATCGTTCGCGCGGTCGGCGTTTCGTCGTGAAGAGCGACGACCGTTCCGACGCGCCACATCACTCGTCCCCCGAATAACGCTGTTCCCGCCAGGGGTCGCCATACATGTGGTACCCGAGGCTTTCCCAAAACCCAGGTTTATCGCGCTGCATCAGCGTAATGCCCCGCACCCATTTCGCGCTCTTCCAGAGATAAAGGTGCGGGACAAGAAGTCGCGCAGGGCCACCGTGCTCGGGAGGAAGATCTTCGCCGTTGAATCGGAACGCGATCCACGCCTGCCCGTCCATCAGGTCCGCCAGAGGCATATTCGTGGTGTAGTCGCCGTACGAACGCACCATGGCGAAGGAAGCATCGGTTTTTATGTCTGCAAACATCGTATCGAGGGAAACGCCTTCCCAAGATGTGCCGAGCTTCGACCATCGCGTAACGCAATGTATGTCCGTGGTGAAGGTCTCGGCGGGCAACGCGCGAAATGCCTTCCAATCCCATCGCCGCAAGACGTTGGTGCCGTCGTCGATCGTAAATTCCCACCGCTCAAGCGGCAGGTGTGGCGTCGGCCCGGCGGACAGGACGGGGAAAGTAGCAGTGAGGTACTGCCCTGGCGGTAGCTTTCCAGCTTCCGCGCTGCGCCGACCGGAAAAGCCTCGTGAGATGATCGCCATTCCATCCTCCTTGCCGAATGACGTACCGCCCTGTCCGGAGCAAATCAATGCTGCCGATTGATGGAGCAAGCGAAATTGTAAGCTCGTCAAAGCTGATAGCGATATCGGCGCGTTGACGGAAGACGCGGAGAAGCGTTACGAGCCGGAATCCGGCATGGGTGCCGATGGGCTTACTTCGTTCGCCGAAGGCGTTTGGCTCGACAGCGAGCCGGTGCGCATTGTCGGCATGCCGCTCACTGCCACGATGGCGGTGCTCCGTCTGAGCGATAATAGCCTGCTCCTGTACTCCCCAGTGGCCATGACGTCCAAGCGCCGCGCCGCCGTGGAGGCGCTTGGGAGCGTGGCTCACCTCTACGCGCCGAATCTGTACCATCACCGCTGGATCGGCGAGTGGGCCGCTGCCTTTCCATCTGCGCGGCTGCACGCCCCACCGAGCTTGGCCAAGAAGCGCCGCGACCTGCGCATTGATCGAGCTCACGGCGCGGCACCTGAGCCAGCATTTGCGTGGCTCGTCGACGAGGTGCGTATCGAAGGCTTTCGACTGGAAGAGAGCGTGCTCGTTTACCGGCCGGCGCACACATTGCTAGTCGCTGACCTCGTGCACAACGTAGGCCGACCGCAGCATCGCTGGACGAAGCTCTACACGCGTGTGATGGGATTCTACGACCGTGTCGCCTTGAGCCGGATGATCCGCTGGGCCTCGTTCTCCGATCGAACGGCCGCGCGCCGCAGCATCGACGAGCTGCTTGAGCTTCCGTTCGACCGCCTCGTCGTTGGCCATGGTGCGCCGCTCGCTTCGGGCGGGCGGGAGGCCGTCGCGGCGGCCTACACTTGGCTGCCGATGGCGTCTCGCTGAGTGACTTGAGGAAGCAACGCAGGCTTCCGCTGGGATTTGCTTAAGAGTCTGCTGGGGGCAGACCCATCCGCCGCAATACGTTTTGGAATGGTGCCCGAGTGTTTCATGTCTCTCGAGCTCACTGCACCGTGAATACCTCGATGGTCAGACGCGCCTGGTCCGAGCCGTTCCGGGCGACCACGTGATACGTCCCCGGCCGTACCGGTGCTCGGTAGACGCCCGCGTTGGACACCGTGCCGCCCGCCGGCCCTTCTTCCACCCACCACTCGATCGCGCCGTTGGCGCTCGCGGGTCCGGTCACCTCGAGCGGAAGCACCGTGCCGATGTTGACGCGAGTGGCGGGTGCGAGAATCTTCAAAGCGGAATCGTTCGAAGCTGTGAGACCGGAGCGATCCGCTTCAACCTGAGCGCGTTCGGCGGGGCAGTTCGCTCCTCCGACGCACTCCGATTGCATCTGGGCGGCGACGTTCGCCGGGCAGTCTGTGCATGTGAACATCGATTCGAGGAACTGGTCGGACGGCTGAACCGCGCCCGCAAAAATTGGATGCGGGATGCCATCGTCGGTGAATGCGACGCCCAGATAGTCTCCCACCATCCGGCCCTGGCTGGTGGCGGCCAACCAATCGAGAGACATCCGCGGCGTCACGTCGATCGGCGCCGACCAGGTCGCACCGCCGTTAGCGGAGCGGACGAATCCCGCCGCGAGCTCGCACGTCGACGGAGTGCAGTCCGCATCCGGATAGGAGTAGTAGACAAGCCCGAGCGAGACGTTCGGCGCCGAGGTGTTTCGGTCCGCGCCCAACGCCGGGATGAAAAATTCCGCTGAGCTGCTCAGTGCAGCGAGGGGAACCCGGCTTGGCTTCGACCACGCGAGCCCGTCCGCACTGGTGCTGAAAACGATGTCGTTCGCCTGGCAGGACGACCGGAAGCGGCAGTCGTGCCACGCGACGTAGATCTTCCCGTCGCCGTCGATCGCCGCGGAGGGCAGGGCGATCGCCCGGAAGTCGCCTTCCACGATGTGGTCCACCAACTCGGCGATCTGCACGCTGTTGCCCCACGTCTGGCCGCCATCGTCGGAGACGAAGGCGCTGAGATTCCCAAGGCCGCGGTAGGGAACCACCACCTGGCCGTCGTCTCGAACCAGCGGTTCCCCGGCCAGGCCCGCGGCTTCATCGGCGGTCGCCGCCGGCGCCGACCAGGTGGCTCCGCCGTCGGTGGACGTGCTCATTAAAACCTGCAACCCAGCGCTGACGTCGTCCCATTCGATGTAGCAATTGCCGAAGAAGCGGCTGGACGTGCTGTTGTCGCAAGCGATCCAGGGCTTGTCGAAGAACGCCTCTGCGGTGGCCGCGGTGATCGGGTTGTCCCAGTGTAAGCCGTCGCCGGAGCGACTGATGAAGATCGCCGCCGGTCGGCCGCCCACCGCCAGCGAGACGATGAGCCAAAGGCCGTGGCGTACATCGTAGGCCACCGCCGGATCGCTGACGCTCGGGTAGCGATCTCCGCCGGAAAAGATGGTCAGGCCTGGCAGCGAGCCGTCTTGCCAGGTGAGGCCGCGGTCGACGGAGGTGGAAAATCCGATGTCGCTGCACCCGCCGCCAAACATGCGGCCCATCTGAAAGGTCGCTACCAGCACCGGGCCGTAGGCGAAGACGTGCGGCTCGACCTCGGTCATGTGCTGCCCGAATTCGTCAGTGAACGGGTCCGAGCTGATCTGCAGGCTCTCCGCGGCAGAATCGGCCGAGGCGAGCAGAACGCACGGAGCCAGGGCGGAAAGAAGGGCAAGGCGCGCGCGGGTAGGGGGCGGAGTCATTTGAATCGGGCGCTGTAGCACCGCGGAAAAGCGCGCGGCAAAATCTTTTTCTTCGCCGACGACCATTTGGCAGCCGGCCGCAGCATCGTCACCGTGCGGTCGACAGAGCCGATAAACCCAATCGTTAACAAGATGACCTTTTGTCGAATTCTTGCTTGCCTATCTCTGTTAACCCTCACTAACCGAGCGTTCATTCACTGAGCGTCAAGTCACCAATTTGGAGGGGGTGAGAAGGACGTCGGCTGGGGCCCTAGGCGAAGCCGGAAACGGACTCGCGGGGAGCCGAGACTCGCGGGGAGAAATCACCCGTTTGCTTTTGGAGTGGCGCTGCGGAAGCGAAGCCGCCCTTGGCGAGCTCATACCGATAGTCTACGAAAAGCTCCGCTGGCTCGCGAAGCAGTACATGAGGCGACAGCCTCCCGGCCAAACGCTGCAGACCACGGCGCTCCTCCACGAAGCTTATTTGAAGCTTTTGAATTACCGAGAAGTTCAGTGGAGCGATCGCTCCCACTTCTTCGCCTTCGCTGCTCGAATCATGCGCTGCGTGCTCGTGGATCATGCCCGCGCTCAGCAGACATCCAAGCGAGGCAATGGCTCTCAACGGGCGTCCTGGGATGAAGCTTTGCTCATCTCGCCGGAGAAAACCGCGGAAGTGCTCGCGCTCGACGAGGGCTTAGAGCGGCTGGAAGCCATCGACCCTCGGAAAAGCCGGATTGTCGAGCTTCGTTACTTCGGTGGGATGAGCATCGAGGAAACTGCCGAGGTTCTCGCTCTGTCCAAAGCCACCGTCAAGCGCGAATGGGACAAGGCGAAGGCTTGGCTGCATCGCGAGATCGCTTTGCGGAATCGACCATGACACCCGAGCGCTGGCAGCAAATCGACCAGCTGTTGGAGGCTGCGCTGGCCTGCCAAGAAAGCCAGCGAGCCGATTTGCTTGCCAAAGGATGCCAAAACGATGAAGCGCTGCGACGCGAAGTGGAGTCTCTGCTCGACTCGCATCGGCAGGCAGAGACTTTCATCGAGTCGCCGGCATCCAGCGTCGCGGCGAAATTGCTTGCCGAGAGCGAGTCTCCCTCTCTGGTCAGCCGCACCCTCGGCCGCTACCGAATTCTCTCTCTGCTCAGCACCGGTGGGATGGGCCAGGTCTATCGCGCGCAGGATGCGAGCCTTGGCCGCGAGGTGGCAATCAAGGTCTTGCCCGAGCACTGCTCGCACGAGCGCGAGGTTCTGGCCGGATTCGAACAAGAGGCGAAGGTCCTGGGGGCGCTCTCGCATCCGAACATTTTGGCGATCCATGATTTTGGGACGGAACAAGGCAATGCGTTTGCCGTGCAGGAACTATTGCAGGGAGAAACGTTGCGCGCCTTGCTGAGTCGATCGGCGTTGTCCTGGCGCCAGGCCGCCGAGATCGCGACGGGGATCGCAGAGGGCTTGGCGGCGGCACATCTAAAGGAAATCATTCACCTCGATCTCAAACCGGAGAACATTTTTCTCACCTCCGATGGTCAGGTGAAGATTCTGGATTTCGGGCTCGCACGGCTGAAGCTCCTCCCATCGGCGGATGAGAAAAGCACCGCCACGACGATCAACGGCGCCCCTGCACCTGGCTTGCTGAGAGGTACGCCTGGCTATATGTCGCCAGAACAATTGAGCGGGGAGGTGCCGACTACTCCCAGCGACATCTTCTCCTTCGGCTGCGTCCTCTATGAAATGTTGACCGGAAAGCGGGCGTTCGCCGGCGAGACCGTAGCGGACACGTTGGTCGCAACCGCGAGCGGTGAGCTTCCGTCCTTCTCCCAGTCAGGACGACAAATACCCGCTGATTTGAAACGAGTAACTTTGCGGTGTCTCGAAAAGGACCCCAAGGCGCGTTTTCAGTCGGGTCGAGAACTGGCCGTCGAGCTCCGAGCCTTGCGTAGCCGAAGTGGCATCTCGAGCCGCCTGTCGCCCGGCGGCGCGCGACATCCCGTTCGACTTGCCGTGTGGCTCGGCATTTTGTCGGTCTTATTGGTTGCGATTTCGGGTTCGCTGTACTGGAACCAGCACAGACATTCCACGTCGCTTTTGGTTTTGCCGCTGAGCGGTGAAGATGGAGACGCGGAGAGCGAGCTTCTGAGCGGCGGAATGGCCGAGAGCATCATCACCAGGTTGTCGCAGGCGCCAGACCTCCGAGTCCTCGCGTACCGCTCCGCCCGGCGCTTCAAGAATCGAGACAATGATCTGCAAACGCTCGGGCGGGATGTTGGGGTTACCAACATTGTGACTGTGAGAACCCAACACCGCGAGGGCGTTGTTCTTGTCCAAGCGACTTTGGTGAACGTGGCTGACGGGACACAGATTTGGGGCGAGCGCTACAGTCAAAAGCTCGCTGATGTCTTCACCGTCCAAGCGGAAATTGCAGAGAGAATTTTGGACAAGTTGCGGCTCAAGCTAACCAGAGACGAACGACGACGGGTGACGAAACAACACACTACCAACGCCCAAGCCTATGATAGCTATTTCAGAGGCCGCTATTTCTGGAACACCTACACCAAAGAGGGGCTGAAGAAAGCAATCAAATACTTTGAGCAAGCAATTGAGATCGACCCCTCTTATGCTTTGGCCTACGCGGGACTGGCCGACACTTATAGCGTCTCCGCACGACACAAGTTTCTCCCGGCTCAGGAAGCGTTGGCGATCGCTGAGCGCTACGCAATGAAAGCACTCACCTTGGACGAGACACTTGCTGAGGCCCACGCAGCTCTCGGCCGCTTGGAAGCCGATCGGGGCAATGACGTGGCGGCGGAGAAGGAATTGAAACGAGCACTAGGCTTGAATCCCAACTACGCCTGCGCTCATCACTGGTATTCCAATCTCTTGGGACACCTCGGACGCCGAGATGGACAGCTCGCTGAATTGAAACGCGCACAAGAGCTCGACCCCGGATCGCCTGTCATTAATTCCGACTTGGGCAGCATGTTCTATCTGATCCGCCAGTACGACGAGGCCATCACCCAACTTCAGAAGACAATCGAAATGCACCCTGGCTTCCCGAAGGCACACCTCGAAATCATCGGTCCTTACGAGCAAGAAGGAAAGTACGAAGAAGCTCTAGCCGAATTGCAACAGTTGCTGAGCCTAACCGGAGATCGGGTCGCATATAAAATGGGGCTAGGACACTGGTATGCCATGTCGGGCCAGAGAGCTGACGCCTTGCGGACGGCCGAGGAGCTCGAAGAGTTGAGAACTCGAGAGAGGGTTCCCGCCGCCGGCATAGCCATCATCTATGCGGCCCTGGACGAAATAGATCAGGCATTGGGTTGGTTGGCGAGGGCCTATCGAGAAGAAGGTTCGCTGGTTTGGAATGACCTGGATCCAAGATTCGATAATCTCCGCTCGGATGCGCGCTTCACCGATCTGGTGCAAGGGATGAAACATAAGCATTGAGCAGCGATGCCGGAGGCGCCTAGCGTTCTTCGACCGCGCCGATCTCGATCTTGCTACCGATGATGCGGGGGAAGCTGGGCCCACGCTGATCGAAGAGTGGAGCGCCGGCGCCGTTACCGGCATCGAGGGCGGGGCTGCCGGGCAACAGAGCCATGGTCTGGGTAGGGCCTCCATTGTCCTGGAGTGGACCGAGCAGCGGGTCGAGGTCTAGCAGATCGCCGAGGTCGGGGCGAAAGCCGGTGCTGCCGATAGTGTTGCCGATCAGATTGTGGCCCAGAGAGGTGACGTTGCCCGATAAGTCCTGACCGGCATTGGTGGCGATAATTGTGTTCCGGGCGGTCAAGGTGCCGCTGTTGGATATGCCGCCGGCGAGCCCCAGCTCGGAGAAGTTGCGGCTGACGGTGGAGCCGCTCAGGTCGAGCACACCGTCGTTGGCAATACCAGCGCCGTCGTCGGCATCGTTGTCGCTGACGGTAGAGTTGTCCAGCGTGAGCGTGCCGAGATTGTAAATGCCGCCGCCTCTGCCCAAGTCATAGACGCCGCGTACAGCCAAGTTACCGCTCACGGTGGAGTTGTTTAGGGTAAGGGTGGCATCGGCGTAGTTCCAGATGCCGCCTCCGACGCCTCCCATTGGAGCCACATTGCCGCTGATGTCCACGTAGTTCAGCGTGAGCATGCCTGCGTTCAAGATGCCGCCGCCGCTCCTAGCCCCACCCGTGATTGTCAAGCCGGAAAGGATGACGGTCGTGCCATTGGCAACCACGAAGCCGCCGCCGGCGGTGTGCACGGTCAGCTGGTTCGCGCCTGGCCCCTGGATGCTAATGTCCTGGCTGAGGTTGGGAAGGAAGCTGGTCAGCTTAAGCATCCCGGTGACGGCGAAGCTAATACTGTCACCGCTCTGCGCATTCGTGACGGCATAGCGTAGGTCGCCCACGAGACCCGACCCTTCGCCTCCGCTGTTGGCGGCTTCGTCGGTGAGCCGGTCCACGACGTACAAGTCCGCTTCGGCCGGAAGGCCGATCGCTAAACCAAACACAACAACAATGGGGCGCATAGGTTCAAATGTTCGAAGTGTGAAAATCCGCCAGCGAGCAAAAAGTTAAAGAGCGGTTGTTGCTGGAGTGAATTAGCCGCGCAGCTCGAGCAAAGTAGCCACGCGAATCACCGATGCGCGATCCGGCGAGATGGGCGATCGGCCCGCGTGGGATGCGAGCCGACGGCTGAGCATCGATCCCCATTGCGGCAGTCTCTTCTGCGAGCTACTCCAACCCCCCGACGTACCCCTTGCTCTGCCTATAACGAGAATTTCAGCCTAAAAGGCTCACGTTTGTTTGTAGTTCTTTGGTCGTAAGGCGTTGGGGCCGAATACGCCGCTGGCGAAGGCTACCTTGGCCGACCAGGAGCGACAAAGACAAACAAAAGTCCGACGACGTCTCTGAACACGGTGGCTCGGGGCGCGATCGGGGCGCTCCACATCCGTTGCTCAGTCAGTCGCCGGTGCGGCTGGACGCTCAAGGCTGAAGTCCGAAGTGCTTCAACATCTCGCGTCGCCCAAGGCCTGTGACCTCGAGCGCCCGGCTGTCGAGATCCTGAGTCACCCATCGGCGTTTCAGCGCGAGGTCCAGCAGCGCCGCGCCCAAGGAACCGCCGATGTGATGGCGCCGCTCACTCCAATCCAGACACGCGAACGCGAATCGGCGCCTCAGCAATCGCGTCGCTTCGACGTCAACGCCCAGGGCCTCGAGGGCTCCAGTTCCCTTCGCGGTAACGTCGTATGAGTTGCCGGCAGAGTCCGCGACGAGCCATCCCAGCGCCATCAGTCGATCGCGCAGAGACACGCCCAGTCCACCGGCGATGTGATCGTAGCAGGTCCTCGCGGCGCGCAGGCGGTTCGGGGTGTTTGGCGTGAACGTCGCGCGAGCGCTTCCCGCCAACACGCTGAGGCCTTCGAGGACGCGGGCAACATCGATCCCGCTCAGGCCGTAGTACCGATGCTTCCCTTGCGCCACAACCTTGACGAGGCGTTGGGCTTTCAAACGAGACAAGTGCACGCTGGCCGTGGAGGGACTCACGTCCGCCACCACGGCGAGCTCGGTGCTGGTTCGCGCATGGCTGTCGAGAAGGCAATAAAGCATGCGCGCACGAGCCGGCTCGCCGATGGCCGCTGCAATCCCGGCAGCCACGCTGTCCACATGAGCTTCCGCATCCATAGTTTGACCGTAGACGAAGTGTCGCCGCGCGGCAAGCTGTATCTTCCGCGCCTGCGCCATGCGCAAGAGGAGAACATTGCAATGATTATTACCTGCTTTATCCGCTACCAAATCGATCCTTTTCAGCGAGAGGCGTTCAAAAAGTACGCCGAGAATTGGGGCCGCATCATTCCTCGATGCGGTGGACATCTCGTCGGCTATTTTCTTCCCTACGAGGGAACCAACGACGTCGGATGGGGATTGATTGCGTT